>SHWZ01000045.1 GCA_009693575.1 Flavobacteriaceae bacterium
CTGTGGTCTTGCTGCTTTTGTGCCCCAGCAGTTCTTGTATGAACCGAAGGTCGGTGCCAGCTTCAAGCAGGTGAGTGGCATAGCTGTGCCTAAGCATGTGAAGGTTTCGGTCACTGGTTGGCGTCCTCGCCAACCAGCAGCAGCACGGAACGAAAAAACTCGGTTATTATTTTGTTCATTTTATCTTTTGTTTTAACAAGGCGAAAGTAAGCAGAAAACAATTATTTAGGGCTTGGCCGCGTGAGGGATGGAATGGAATAATTATGCATTGGCAAAAAATTATACTTTGAATACTGATGCAAACGGTGAACTCTATGTGACTCCGATAGACACTCTCTACAAATACGATCGCAACAAACTGCGGACAAACTATATAGAAATTCCACTGATGCTAGCCTTTTGTACCAACAATAAACGTCCTTCCAAAGGACTTCACATGGCTTTGGGAATTATTTCCGGCTTGCGATACCGCACCACTTACATACAGGAATACAAGGACGTGCTTGACAACAATAAGGAAAAAGAACGTCGCACCCATGATAGTTTTGCTACCAGTCCATTCCTCTTCAAAGCAACAGCCCGACTGTCTTTTGGTGGGGTGATGATATATGGGAATTATGCCATCAACAGTATGTTCAAAAGCGGCATGGGGCCTGATGTGCATCCATTTGAAGTAGGCATATCACTTTAGGGGCTAGAAGTTGGGAGAAGGAAGCTGCAAGAATTCTGAGACGATGTGCCACCATCTCCAATTGAAAGGGGAGGGTGAGGCTATCAAGAACTATAATCCTGATACCTTTTCTTCCATACCGGATAAGCTATAACAGCCGCAAAAATGATTGCTGCACCCACGTAGAAATCGCCCGACATATACTCTGATTTTCCGAAGATAAGCAAAGCCACAATGATGCTGTAGATGGGTTCCAGATTCACGGCAAGGCTCATGGTAAATGGGTTCAGGTGTTTCATCAAACGAATGCTTGCCACAAAGGGATATACAGTGCAGCCAAGAGCCAAGAGCAAAAGCCAACCAAAGTTTGCAGCCGAAATATCGAACACAGGAAAAGTCATTTCAGGGACAAAAAGTATTAATACAGTATTGAACACAAATGCCCCTAGCAATTCGCCTAAACTGAGTGCCATGCTGCTTCCTCCCTCTTTGGCCCACAGCCCGTTGAAGGTGGTGAACATAGAACCCGTGGCCGCTGCTACTATCCCAAGAAGTATACCCGAAACATACTGTGTTTCAGCTTTGAAAATATAAGCTATTCCTACAATCACTATCAAACTGAAAACGAATTCGGCTGGACGGTGTTTTTGTTTGAATACATAAGGTTCGAGCAATGCGGTAAACAAGGAAGTGCTGGAAAAAGCACATAAAGTGACCGACACATTGCTGAGGTGAATTGCTCCGTAGAACGACAGCCAGTGGGTAAGCACAATGGCTCCCATCAGAAAATGTTTTCGTTTGGGTTTAAAAACCTCTTTATCCTTTTTATACCAGGCCAATAAACAAAATGTAGCGAGAGTAAGTATAAGCCTATACCAAACAAGGTGCAGCACGGACAGGTCAATCAGTTTGCCTAAAATTCCTGTAAAACCCCAAATGAATACAATAAAATGAAGGTGAAGCAGACGACGATTGATAGTAAAAGTCAAGGTTATATATAATTTTAGAATCCAAAAAAATACTTAACCCATACCAGCCCGCTTTGCCAAAAAGGTAAGAAGAATTTGACGGTAATCATCCCCGGCTGGAGCTTCCACCAAATCTATCTTGTATTGGGCACATGTGTTTTGTAGCCCATCCATAAACTGTTTCATATTTTGTAGGTACTGTTCCTTCACCTCCGAAGGTTGCAGGCGAATGGTTTCGCCAGATTCCATATCAATAAACTGATAGGGGCGGTTAGCAAAATCAAATTGCAATTCCTTTTCGCGGTCGGCCACATGAAAAAGTATAACTTCATGCTTACAATATCTCAAATGTTGTAAAGCTTGAAAGAAGTCATCCATTTGTAGACTTTCTTCCATCATATCGCTGAATAAAACTACTAGGGAACGCTTGTGCAGCGAGTCAGCCAATTGGTGCAATGCAGGAGCAAGGCGGGTACCCGTGTTGGGCTTGGGGCTGTGCATCAGTTCTTCCAGCTTGCCAAAAAGCAACTGTTGGTGTGCCTGTGTACTCTTTGCAGGGGTATGATATGCAATGCCATCGTTTACCACTGTAAGCCCAAAGGCATCTCGCTGACCACGCAACAAGTAGGCTAGGCAAGCGGAAGCAAAGGCCGAAAAATGTATTTTGCTTTTTGCTCCTTCCGGGAAATACATACTTGATGAATTGTCAATGACTAACTGACAACGCAGGTTTGTTTCATCCTCGTAGCGTTTCACAAAAGTCTTGTCGCTGCGTGCCATCAGTTTCCAGTCTATGTGGCGTATGCTCTCCCCGGGATTGTATTGCCTGTGTTCCGAAAATTCTACCGAAAATCCATGAAAGGGACTTTTGTGAAGCCCAGTGATAAATCCCTCCACCACCTGCCGGGCCAATATTTTCAGGCTGCCAAGCTGTTCAAAGGATGCGGGGGATAACTCTGCGGTCATAGTGGCAAAGGTAGGGGGATGATTTGGTGATTTGGAAATGAGTTAGGGGGCGGGTTGATCATTTACTACCAAACCTTTTAGGGTCCAGAGCCGTGTAAAGGGTCAAACTATCCATTGGCCTTCACCCTTTTTGCCAAAAAGAAAAACAAGGGACGGAAATAGGTATGAAACCAAAGTAAAATCCGTTCAGAAGTTGCAATTACAATTAGTTTGCGTTTGTTCTTGATTGCTACAACAATTTTAGCTGCACATACATCCGCTGGAATTCCGTTAGCTTGCCCGACATCCATTAGGCCATGTTGGCCACCACAACTAGTAATGGCATTCACTGATATTTCTGTTCGGATACGACCTGGGCATATTATAGTAGTGGATACTTCGGGAAGTTCCAGTTGTAGGGTTTCAAAAAAACCGTGCAGTGCGTGTTTGCTGGCTGAGTACGCTGAACGTTGGTACCATCCAAAAAGCCCGCTGATACTGCTGATGACGGCAATATGCCCTTTTGATAGTATCAAGTATGGTACTAACAATTTCGTCAATGCCACTTGCCCAAAGAAATTTACTTCCATCACCTGTCTGTCTACATCGAGTGCTGTGTCTTTTGCCAGTCCTCGTTGGCCAATGCCAGCATTGTTTATGAGTATATCTATGTTGCCATTCTGTATGGCAGCCCATTGAGCAAAAGTTTCGATGGAAGCAAGCTGAGCCATGTCCACATGATGGATATATACAGTAGCCCCAAGTTCGTGGCAGGCATTGGCGGTTTCTTCCAGTAGTTCCATCCGCCTTGCACCAAGTATTAGGGTAGCCTTTTCTTTGGCCAATGCGAATGCCAAAGCTTTGCCAATGCCCGAAGTAGCACCCGTGATTACGATAGTTTTTCCTTGAAAATACATGGGGCGAAGGTAGGGATATTCGTATTACGAAAACAGAACGACGATGGCTAATGTATGGAGATTTACGATAGGTAGACTTTGTTATGTATTTTGATTATTAATAAAATGAACCTAATTCACTCCGAAAATATTTTGGTGTAAGTTGGTGTTTAACTCATTTTTCGAACAATAAACAGTTCTCCTTAATTTCGCATCCTTGTATCACCCGCCAAATCAACCACAACCTAAATTAGTTATTCTATGAACATTCTGATAACCGGAGCCTATGGTTTTTTGGGAAGGAATACAGCCAAAAAATTCAAAAATGTCGGGCATGTGGTAGTGGGAATGGGGCATGGGAAATGGGACAAAGATGAATACTCTCAGTGGGGCTTGGATGATTGGTATGAGACTACTATCACTTTTGAAGCACTGTTGAGCCTCAACAAAACATTTGACCTTATTGTGCATTGTGGAGGCAGTGGTTCGGTTGGTTTTTCTTACGAGAATCCATATGAAGATTTTAAGAAAAGCGTACAGAGCACACTCGATATCCTGGAATACATTCGCTTGCAAAACCCAGATTGCAAGTTTATCTACCCATCGAGTCCAGCGGTGCAAGGCAACTTGGGTAATATCCGTATTAAGGAAGAAATGGCTGCAGCACCTATATCCCCGTATGGTTTTCATAAAAAAATAGCCGAGGAACTTTGTCTATCATACCATAAGAATTACAATATTCAGGTAGGAATCATTCGGTTTTTCTCCATCTATGGCAATGGCCTTCAGAAACAGTTGCTTTGGGATGCTTGCAAGAAAATACAAAACTCAGATAAGGTTACTTTTTTTGGCACAGGAAAAGAAACAAGGGACTGGATTCATATCTCGGATGCAACTAGCTTAATTGAATGTGTAGCTAAAAATCTCACTGATTTCCATCTCATCAACGGTGGTAGTGGCGAAAGCACTTCTATAGAAACAATAATAAGACAGCTATGTAAATACTTTCAGAAGCCTGTAGAAGTTTGCTTTAACTGCCAGGTAAAGGAAGGCGATCCAACACATTTCTGGGCGGACAATACCAAAGCCCTTGCTCTTGGCTGGAAACCAACAATGAAAATAGAAGACGGGCTAGCAGATTATGTGGGGTATTATCATTCTCTGGCCAGGTGACGATTAGAATGTCGAATTATTTCTTGCTAATCACCTAGTTGAGCATACCCAATAAATTTTAGGTTAAGTATGATACTAAAAAGGCCCTGAGTTATCGCCTAACCAATAATTTAGAAGTAGTAGAAGTTCCTTTAGTGGTTAATCTCACTATATAAATGCCAGCACTTAGCTGTGTAGTTGATAGCGTCATTGAGTGGTCTCCCGCTTGGATTATAGGAGCATCTGAAACCCAGACGGATTTGCCTTCAATACTGGTTATTTGGACATTGATAGAGCTTGCACTAATTAAGTGGAACGATAATGCAGTTGAAGCATTGCTTGGATTCGGATGAAGGCTAAGATTAGAGAAAGTTCCTTCATAATTATCAAATCCCGTTGGGTCTTCGTTTCCTCCTGTGTTATCGCCGTATTTCATCAAAAAGCCATCAATTGATTGACCACTGCTGGTAAGGGTAGCACCTCCAAAATCGATGGTGTTTTGAAAAAATCCAGACACAAAAATGTTATCGAACTTGTCGTAGCAGACACCAAGAGAATAGTTAAGGCTACCGTTTGATGAACCAAATGTCTTAGCACGTCCAAAAATGCCAGCAGTATCAAACATGGCGTAATAAAAACTCAAGGGAGCAGATATTACAAAGTTATTCGAACCATTAAATTGCATATCGTCTGGGGTGAAGCCACAAACGATTATTGAATCTTTGGCTTTGTTGAAACTCATATCGTAAGCTCCTGCCAACGAAGAAGTAGCTCCGTAACTTATCCAGTTGATGATGCCGTTACTATCATACTTCATCAGCATCACACTTGAAGGGTCACTATTCGGAGGACTTAGGTTCGTGTTGCCACTTTTGAAAATTGTATTCGTCTGATAATAGCCAAAGCCAAAAACGTTGCCATATTTGTCAGTTTTTACGATGGTGAGTACTTCTCCCCCACTGCTATTAAAGGTTCGCACCCATACAGGTGTGCCATCAGCGGCTCGGTACTTTATGAGACTTCCATCCCAGCCGCCTTTGGTGAGAACTGACTGACCTCCTAGTATTGTCTGTGTTCCACCATAACCGTATTCAGCCGAAAAATACACGTTGCCAAAATCATCACAAGTTACACCTGACCCCCAGTCATCGCCGTTTCCTCCTTCTGATTTAGACCATACGAAATTTCCTGACGAATCAAGTTTGGTAATAAACATATCATAACTGCTTGCCGCCTTCAATGTGGTAGAACCGAATTTGGCCGTATTGCCATTGTGTCCATAATGTCCCACAGCATAAACATTTCCATCCTTATCGGTACACAAATCATTAGCATTATCATCTCCAAGGCCAGTTGCTGTTTGTACCCAATCCAAAACACCATCACTTGAATACCGAGCAATAAAGAAATCGGTTTTGCCAGTGCTTGTTTTTGAATTATTATTCCCATCAGTTGAACCAAATGTGGCAGTATTCACGATTCCCCCTGTGATGAAAAGATTGTCGAATGCGTCTATTTCCAGTGCACATTCATCTGGCTCATTACCACTTCCACCAATCCTAACTGCCCAGAGGTAGTCCCCTTTTGCATCCATTTTTGCTGCAAATATGTCATTGCTATTATTGTTACTGCTTAGTGTAAAACTGCCAAAAGCCACATTACTTCCAGTAAAAGTTCCTGCCATGTAAACGTTACCATTGGCGTCGCAGGCAATTTTGTTTGCACGGTCATTACCGCTTTTACCAAAGGTGTTCACCCAATGAACATTCTGGGAATTAGTCGAGAAAACCACCACTGTTGAAAACAGCAGTAAAATCGATTTCTTAATTATTGGTATCGTGGATTTACTTTTGAAGCCTCAAATATCCGATGGGAATAATCTCTTATCCAAATAAAATTTTTCGTAAGCTGCTGAAAATGTGGGCTGATTCAAGGCATGACCGCCACCAAAAAGCTAATTGTATGAGTAAGGAGGGCAGCCGTTTTCATCGAACTGGGACAATTAGCAACCTTTCAAATGTAACAGAAAGAATACAAATTGGGCAATTCTCACACATACTTGGGCAAGTTTTGATTTTTGCACACAATGGTAAAATCACCATTGGCGACTATTGTTATATTGGTGAGAATTCACGGATCTGGTCTGCATTGGAAGTCACTATTGGCAATCGAGTTTTAATATCACACAACGTAAATATCCATGACAATATTGCTCACCCAATGGAAGCCGAAGCACGTCACCAGCAATACAAAAGCATAATAACTATTGGACACCCAACGGATGCTACTAATTTTGACCTTAAAGAATCTCCTGTTGTAATCATGGATGATTCTTGGATTGGTTTCAATGCATCCATCCTCAAAGGCGTAACCGTTGGAAAAGGAGCTATTGTAGGAGCTTGCTCTGTAGTGACTAAAGATGTTCCAGATTACGCAATCGTTGCAGGCAACCCGGCACAAATAATCAGCTATGTTAAAAATAATTAAACAACTACTGAAACCTACCCGTCTGTGGAGGTATAATCTTGGTGGTAAAAAACCATGGAGTACAGGTTACGATGAGTATCGGTGGTCGATGATAAAGGAATCAACAACAAATACTAGCCTTTTGCAAATGGTAAAGGAAGGAAAACTTCCTGCCAACTATGGCCTAGGGGTTGATGACCGAGTAGTGGAATACCCTTGGATATTTGCTCAGCTGAGCCCCGCAAAAACAAAAATGCTGGATGCTGGTTCAACATTTAATTTCACCGAACTGGTTTCGCATCCAGTAATTAAGGAAAAGGATTTTAGCATCTTTACATTTTACCCAGAGTGCAATAACTACAGCCAAAACCGAATTTCATATCTGTATGGTGACTTACGTGAAATGCCTTTCAAAGATGGATATTTTGATGAAGTAGTCTGCCAGAGCACCATTGAGCATATAGATATGGACAATAGCATCTATGGATATGATTTGAGCCGTACTGATACGAAACAGCCTAAAAGTTATTCGTATTTGGGAGCAGTGAAAGAACTTTGTCGGGTAACTAAGCCAGGAGGTATGTTCCTTATCAGTTTTCCCTATGGCAAGTTTGAAAATCACGGTTTTTTTCAGCAGTTTGACACCGAAATGGTAGAGAAACTGAAAGCTGAGTTGAACGCAAAAGGTACGTTGAACGAAACCTATTTTTTATATAAACAAGATGGCTGGCATTTTAGCACCGCCGAAGAATCTAAAAATGCAGAAAGCTATAATCCACACACTGGTGTAGGCAAAGGAACAGATGGGGCAGCCCATTGCCGTTCTATATGTTGCATTCGTTTTGACAAAACCACCTAAAATGACCTGGGAAGAAGCAGTAGATTGGATGCGAAAACAGCCCGGGCTGGAGCAGTCTGTTTTGGATAATTATTTTGAAACGGACCTTCTTGGCTCAGCCATTCGCTTTGAAGAGAGCGAGGAATTTGAGGAAACCATGGAGAAGGTTATCAGTTATCGGCTGTCGGTTATCGGTGTAGACAACAGACAACATCCGACATCCCTCCTCGACCTTGGTGCTGGCCGTGGAATTGCATCTTATGCATTTGCAAAACAGGGATTCTTAGTCACCTCTTTAGAGCCCGACCCTAGTAATGATGTAGGGGCGGGAGCAATCAGGCAAATTGCTAAAGAAGCTGGCTTGCACATAGAAGTGCTAGAAAACTGGGGAGAGAGTTTGCCCTTTGCTGATGGCAAATTTGATGTGGTATATGTCCGTCAGGTGCTGCACCACGCTCACGACTTGCCTAAGTTTTTGCAAGAATGTGCAAGGGTGTTGAAGCCCGGCGGTGTGTTTATGTCCACCCGTGACCATGTTATTAGTGGCCCTGAGCAGATGGATGGCTTCCTCAAAAATCACGGGCTGCACCACTTATATGGCGGCGAAAATGCTTTTATGTTAGACGAGTATCAGGATGCTATCGAACGAGCTGGACTCTATATAAAGCGACAGCTTGGCAGCTACGATTCTGTAATCAACTATGCCCCGATGACCAAGGCAAAGTTCAGGTGGAATGTGGAAAGCAAACTGGCCAAGATCCTTACGAAGCCAGTGGCCAAGATGATTTGTGACTCAGCCTTTTTTATGAAAATAGTCGCTCGAATGAAATCCATATCTGATAAATTGCCGGGTAGGTTAGTGAGTTTCATCGCTATAAAACCCTGATGCGAATTTTCAAAGCCACTTCTCTCTACCCAACTTACCTGAAAGCATTTCAGGCAGATTCAAAGTACCCAAACAATTCGACGGCCAAGGAGCAAACAGATTATATCCTTAACGATTTTTTAGGCTGGGGCAACTGCTGGGGATTGAATATAGAAAACTCAAGCGGTTGGAAAATGGCCGAGTGCATCATGAATGCAGAAACTGTCCAGAAGAAGTGGGCGGCGGAAAATAGCTTTTCTTATTCGCACGAAAACTGGCAGGTGGAAATAATGCTAGCTCAGATAAAAGCCTTTCAGCCTGATGTGTTCTTCTCGCATGACTATGCTTATTTAACCCCCGCCCTGCGTCAACGAATCCGTGACGAAAACCCCAGCATCAAATATGTTTTCGGCTGGGATGGATTTGGTATGAACGACAAGGCAAAACTAGCTGGCTGCGACATGGTGTTGAGCTGTGCCCAAAGCATCCTCGATTTTTATGAAGCCAATGGATTTGCTACGTATTTGTTCAACTTTGGATTTGAAAAAAGCTTGCTTAATAGGTTGCAAATGAACCGCAATTTGCACAATGTGGCCTTCACTGGCTCGGTAACGGTGGGCAACAATATGTATAATGGTCGCATCAGCCTGCTGGCTGGGCTTAGCCGCCAAGTGCCTACTGCTCTTTTTCTTTCGGCACTCACCGAAAACAAAATATACTTAGCCAAATCGTTGTTGAAAAAAATAAAAACTGGGCAGTTTGGGTTGGTGAAAGATGTGCTGCGACTTATTCAACAAAACAAAGGCATCAAGTTTGGGCTGGACATGTACCAAACCATTGCCGACAGCCGTTTTACCTTCAACACCCACGGCGATATAGTGAGCACAGAAGCCGCCAATGTTCGGTTGTTTGAGGCAACTGGGGTTGGCTCTTGTTTAGTCACCGATTGGAAGCCAAACCTCAACAAATTTTTTGAGCCAGACAAAGAGGTGCTGACCTACAAATCATTGGATGAGTGCATAGAAAAAGTAAAGTACCTGATGGACCATGAAGAGGAACGGGTGGCAATAGCCAAAGCTGGGCAGATTCGCACGCTGAGTGAGCATAGTTATGAGAAAAGGATTGGCGATTTTGTGACGTTTTTAGCAACAAAATTGTGAACATTAGTTCTATTTTTACTTGTTGAGATTGGAATTGTATGCTCTTCTTGTTCGACTTTTTCTTGGTTGTAATTTTTTCTTTTAATAGAAGAATACCTATTTTTTTTATAGTAGAATAGTGAAGCTTTGGATTTGTTTCTCGTTCATATTTCTGAATTTCCAATTCAGCTAATACATTTGCCCCCATTAACCAATAATACATGGACAACACAACGATTTCCGTTCCATCCGACATTGAGATTGCACAAGCCGCAACCCTTCAACATATCAATGCCATCGCCTCCCTAGTAGGTATCCATGTGGATGACCTTGAGCATTATGGAAAATACAAAGCAAAGCTGCCACTTCATTTAATTGACGATAAAAAAATTACTACATCAAACCTGGTATTGGTGACAGCAATAAATCCTACTCCAGCAGGCGAAGGAAAGACTACGACCACCATTGGGCTTACAGAGGGATTGAATAAAAACGGACTCCAAGCAATGGCAGTGTTGCGTGAGCCTAGTTTGGGGCCGGTGTTTGGGGTGAAAGGCGGTGCAGCCGGTGGCGGATACAGTCAGGTAGTGCCCATGGAAGACATCAACCTACACTTCACTGGCGATTTCTCAGCAGTAGAAAAAGCCAACAACTTATTGGCTGCACTTATTGATAACAATATACAGAACAAGACTGACAACAACCTAAACATAGATCCTCGCACTGTGGCCTGGAAAAGGGTGATGGACATGAACGACCGTGCCTTGCGAAATATTATCGTGGCTTTGGGCGGAAAAAATGGCGGCATACCCCGCGAAACAGGATTCAACATCACAGCGGCATCCGAAATAATGGCCATCCTTTGCCTTAGCAAAGATTTAGAAGAATTGAAAACCAAAATTGGGAACATATATGTGGGAAACAGTTTCGCTGGCAAGGCCATTTATGCAAGAGATTTGAACGCCCAAGGTGCGATGGCTGCTTTGTTAAAAGATGCTATCATGCCCAACTTGGTGCAGACGCTGGAAGGCAATCCAGTCATCATTCATGGTGGGCCATTTGCCAACATAGCCCAAGGCACAAACACGATGATAGCCACACGTATGGGCATGAGTCTGAGCAATTATGTAGTGACAGAAGCGGGCTTTGGTGCCGACCTTGGTGCCGAAAAATTCTTCGACATCAAGTGCGGCTATGCGGGCATCTCGCCCAAAGCGGTGGTGATTGTGGCAACAATCCGTGCATTGAAATATCATGGCGGTGTTGCCATTGCCGACCTGAAGCAAGAAAACGTGGAGGCCGTAAAAAAAGGATTGTCTAACTTGGAAAAGCATATTGAAAACATACAGCAATTTGGTGTGCCTGCAGTGGTGAGTATCAATAAATTTTATACTGATACCTATGAGGAACTGCAAGCCGTGGTTGACCATGTAAAATCCATCGGGGCAAGAGTGGCTGTGGCCGAAGGGTGGGAAAAAGGCGGGGAAGGAATGCGGAAAATTGCAACACAAGTAGCCGAAGCTGTTGCGAGCTGCAACAATTCCTACACACCTATCTATGATTGGAACGACACTGTGGAAAACAAGATAGCCGCCATCGCTACCAAAATATATGGAGCCGATGGGGTGAAGTATGACGCAAAGGCACTTACTGACCTGAAAAAGATTTACAAACTTGGCCTCGACAAGCTGCCTATTTGCATGGCTAAAACTCAATACTCATTCAGCGACAACCCAAAGCTTCTTGGCCGCCCAGTTGGTTTCCATATCACCATTCGCGAGTTTGAATTTGCAGCAGGTGCAGGTTTCCTCATCCCCATCTGCGGCGAAATGCTGCGTATGCCCGGCCTGCCCCAAGTGCCAGCAGCTGAAGCCATAGATATAGATGCTGTTGGAAAGATTGGTGGGTTGTTTTGAGTGAAGGGTTGTGATGAGTGAACATTACGATTCAACAATTCAACCATTCATCAATTCCAAGACTTTTCCCCAATTAACAATTTATTGACTTTCAAGTAAAATTATTGCTGCACTTTTGCCCCTGTTATATTTTATGAAATTAGCCGCAATAGACATTGGTAGCAATGCCGTGAGATTGGTTATCTACCGAATATTTTCGGGAGGTCAAACGGTGATGAAGAAGTTGGAATTCATCCGCATACCCCTACGGCTGGGCGATGACGTGTTCAAAGACAAAATGATTAGCCAGCATAAAGAAGATATGTTGATAAAGACCATGAAAGCTTTTAGCCTAATAATGGAAGTGCATGGTGTGGCCGATTACGAAGCGTGTGCTACCAGTGCCATGCGTGATTCTATGAATGGAAAAGAACTAGTAGCAAAGGTTAAGAAAACAACTGGTATCAACATTGAAATAATTGATGGTATTCGCGAATCGCAACTCATTCTTGATAGTATACTCAATATGTTTCCTGACCGAGGCGATTTTTTAAATATAGACGTGGGTGGTGGTAGCACCGAGATGACATTGATACACGACCACAAGCCTGTAATGAATTCGAGTTTTGATATCGGAACCGTGAGACTGCTTTATGGCAATGTGCCACAAAGCGAATGGGAAAGGATGCAAGCATGGGTACAAACCAATTCGGAGAAGATGAAAGGATTAGTGGCGGTGGGTACAGGTGGAAACATCAACAAGGCTTTCCGATTGTTGGAACTGAAAGACCTTGAAAGCACCAGCCATGAAAAGATAAAGAACCTGTACGAAAGTATCAGAGAAATGACTTTGAAAGAACGGATTTACAAAATGAGGCTGAACCCAGATCGTGCTGATGTTATTGAACCCGCCCTCAAAATCCACCTCAGCATCATGAAATGGGCTGGCATCAAAAAGATATTTGCCCCCAACGCTGGCCTCAAAGATGGAATTATCCGCGAATTGATGAAGCGAAACGCAGCTAAGATTGCTGGGTAAGGGAGAGTGGTAAGTGGTTGGTCAAAAGGCCAGACTAAAAGCATAATAAATAAAATTGAATGTTCGTTGCCGTATTTCGTGCATGAAATACGATGAAGCTACATACAATCAATACTGGATTTTTTAAGCTTGATGGCGGAGCCATGTTTGGGGTTGTGCCCAAACAATTGTGGAACAAACTAAACCCTGCCGACGAACTCAACCTTTGCACATGGGCTATGCGGTGTTTGCTAATAGAAGATGGAGATAAACTCATACTCATTGACAATGGCATGGGCAACAAACAGAGCAAAAAGTTTTTCAGCCACTACCACCTGAGTGGCACTGATACGCTTGAAGGTTCATTGAATGCATTTGGTTTTGGACTTGCAGATATCACCGACAATATACTTTCACACCTTCACTTCGACCATGCAGGAGGAGGCATCAGTTGGAACAAAGACCGAACAACCTACGAACCTACATTCCCACTACTGGACTACGCAAAAACATTGGACAAATGCCCTCAATCCGAATCGTCGGGAAGGAGCTTCTTTTCTTAAAGAAAACCTGCTGCCCATGCAAGAGATTGGTCACCTAAAATTTTTAGATGATGCCCCATTATTTCATCCAGCTATCAACTTCGAATCAGGCAATGGCCACACCGAAGGCATGTTGAATAGTACGATAGACTATAAAGGCACTAAGGTTTGCTTTGTAGCTGACTTGTTTCCCAGTATGCACCATTTGCCCCCCCACTTCAATATGGGCTACGATGTCCAGCCTTTGAAAATTATGGATGAAAAGCAACATTCCCTTGAACGTGCTGCCTCAAAAATGGATGTTTCCTTTTGAGAACATGATGGCGGATTAGGTCTAGAGCTAAATAGAAATAGCGGTTGGACATATAAATGGGTAACCAAGCCAAATAGAAATAAAATTGGGCTTTGTGCAAAAAGCGATGATCCATTTTGCTTGGTCACGGTAAGTGTGATAAAAGATGGAGAAACAATCGCAACTTCAACTGGAGGTTCAATTTTCTCAGCACAGGTCTCTGTGGATGCACAATAAATAGAGGCAAGATATAGTCTTCCTTCGACGGTTTTGGCTAAATTTCCATCGCCATAAAGATTTTGGTACTGGCATCAATCTGTATTTTGGGAAAGTGAGATAGAATTGCAAATTCTCAATTTCCTTTTCTGGCATGGGTTGCAGCCCCTTTTTGACAAAATGTGTAAATTCATTTCTCAATTTTTAGATAATCAGAATTTTTCATTTAATAATTATTTAATTATAACTACTTAATATATAAATTATTAATTATCTTGTAGCCAACTAAAATAATAATCTACTTGGACAAATTTGCAATCCAATTGCAAACATTTCCAAGAAGGTGTATGCATTTGTTGTTAGTTTGATTCACATTTAGGTAGTTATCGAATCTAACTTAAACACTTCCTTTGGCCTAAATCCCTTCTCGGTTTTCTCGACCGTGCAGCATTCGTTCACAGGATCGTGCTCAAAAAAAAGCACCCAACCATTTGCTGCAGCACGTTCAAGGAAATTCTGTTTTTCATCCATGATCTTCAATGGCTGCACATCGTAACCCATGTTGAAATGGGGAGGAATATGATGCAAACTGGGAAACAAATCAGCCACAAAACAGACCTTCGTTCCTTTGTAATCAATCATGCAATTCAACATGCCTTCCGTGTGCCCATCCCCCTCTTCGAAGTTGATGGCAGGGTGAAAGTTTGGAACATCATCCAAAAATTTGAGATGGCCGCTTTCCTGCATAGGAAGTAGATTTTCTTTTAGGAAAGAAGCACCTTCGCGGCGGTTAGGATTCAAGGCATTGTGCCAATGTTTTTGGGTTGTCCAGTAGTGAGCATTCGGAAAAGTAGGTTCGTAGGCTGTGCGGTCTTTGTTCCAGATAATGCCCCCGCCAGCGTGATCGAAGTGTAGATGAGAAAGTATATTATCGGTAATCTCATCAAGCCCAAAACCCAAAGTTTTTAATGAACCTTCAAGTGTATCCGTAAAATCAAGATGATAATGGCTGAAAAATTTATCGCTTTGTTTGTCGCCAATACCGTTGTCTATTAACATTAATTTTTCGCCATCTTCGATCAAAAGGCAACGCATAGCCCAGGTACATAGGTTCAGGTTGTCCGCAGGATTTAATTTGTTCCACAATTGCTTAGGCACCACGCCAAACATGGCTCCACCATCGAGCTTAAAAAATCCGGTATTGATAGTTTGTAGCTTCATTGGTATCGTTTATTTAGTGACACAATATTCGGTATGATCTATTTCATTCAAACCGGCAATGAAGATATCTATTGACGGAGAAACTAAAATAAAATTCAATTGTATGTGTAAATAAAGATTTGGTTAATTGAATCCCGAACATTTACCTTCGACCCCTTCAAAAACTCATTAAACATTTAACTAAATACATTAACCTATCGTATGAATCTTAAAAAAGTTACCATCTTATTACTAAGCAGCACTAGCCTTGCTACCTTTTCTAGTCAGGTCATTGCACAAACTTCAACGCTACCCGCTATCAAAATAAGCGGGTTTGCTGATGTTTATTACGCAGCCTTTAACGATTCAGTAGGTGCGGGCAATTTCCAAAAATGGCCTTCAATATCATCTCGTAGCCATCAATTTGGGCTAAACACAATACAACTTACTGCACAATACGATGGTGACAAGTTTCGTGCAATTAGCACAATCCATTTTGGTGATATCGCAAAAAGCACTTGGGATGGAACTTACAACCCTATAATGGAAGCACATGCTGGAGTGAAACTTTCAAAGAAATGGTGGCTTGACGCAGGCTTCTTTCGCACCCATGTTGGTACAGAGGGATTGCTTCCAAAAGAAAATATAACGAGTTCGGTAGCTGTTGCCACATTTCATGAACCTTATTATCAGAGTGGTGCAAGGTTCAATTTCAAACCCAACAGTAAACTTGAATTAAACATTTTTCTCCTCAATGGATATAATATTTATATAGATAATAATAAAAAGAAATCAGTGGGTGTACTTCTAAATTATACCATTAATGATAAGGCGGCTTTTGGTTACAGCAACTATCTCGGAGATGATGCCGCAGATGGGGCAACGGCACAAATGAGAGTCTATCAGAACGCATTTTTTAACTATGACGCAAAGAAATTTAAATTACAAATAGGTGGTGATTTCGGAATGCAAAACAAATCAGACTTTAGAGATACTAACAATGTTAAAACCGCAAGTATGTTTAGTGGGGTTGTAACTGGAAAGTATAAAATAAAAAAGGTGCATGGTGTATATGCTCGATTCGAAATATTCCATGACCCTACTGGATTCTTGTGTACAAAATACCCTGACAATATGGGAAAACAAGGGGGATATAGTCTGACAGGTTTAACTTTGGGTGGCGAATACAAGCCAAACGATAATTCATACATACGACTCGAAACAAGGCAAATCCAAATGGGTAATAACCAACTGCTATTTACGACCAACGGAAAAGCATCGAGCACTCGCATGGAATTGTTAATCAATTTTGGAATTTCTTTTTAAGAAAATCATTCCGTCCCGAAGTTTCGGGAGTCATCGGAATTATATAACTTTCACCAATTAACCCAAATACAGAAACTATGTTTGATCCAGGAACTACCGGCTTCATGCTTTTAGCAACAAGCCTTGTCATGCTAATGACACCAGGACTTGCCTTCTTCTATGGAGGCCTTGCAGGAAAACGAAACATTCTCGGAATCATGATTCAAAGTTTTGTCTCCATGGGCATCACCACCATCATGTGGTTTGTTTGCGGTTATTCTTTATGCTTTAGTGGCGATATGGCCCACCATTCAGATATGCTAGGGGGCATCATCGGCAACCTCGACAAAGCATTCATGCAAGGTGTCGACCTCAAAACTCCCTTTGCAGCTAACCCAAAGATTCCAGAATTTGTATTCATGGCGTATCAAATGATGTTCGCCATTATCACCCCTGCTCTTATCACTGGTGCCTTTGTAAACCGTGTAACCTTCAAGTCATATCTAATATTTTTAGTTTTATGGCAAGTGTTAGTATATTATCCTTTTGCTCACATGGTATGGGGTGGTGGCTGGTTGTTCACCCAAGGAGTGCTCGACTTTGCAGGAGGAATAGTTGTACATGCCACTGCGGGTTTCGCAGCTTTGGCCTCTGTGATTTATGTTGGCAGAAGAAGGGATATTGCTTCTCCCCCCAACAGTATACCTTTGATAGCCATAGGCACAGGTCTGCTTTGGTTCGGCTGGTATGGTTTCAATGCAGGCTCAGCTTTAGATGTTAATGCCATTACGGGACTAGCATTTTTAAATACGGATGTGGCAGCATCATTCGCTGCCATAACATGGCTAGTGATAGAATGGAGTTTGATGAAAAAACCCAAATTTGTTGGCCTGTTAACTGGTGCGGTAGCTGGACTAGCAACTATTACCCCAGCAGCTGGATTTGTTTCGCTTCCTGCTGCCGTCATTATAGGTATCGCTTCAGGAGGTGTATGCTATTTGGCCGTACACCTCAAAAACAAAATGGGCTGGGATGATGCACTGGATGTGTGGGGTGTTCATGGAATTGGTGGGTGTCTTGGAACCATCTTATTGGGTGTGTTTGCCTCAAAAGCTATGAACCCAGCAGGGGCAGATGGATTAATTAATGGCGGTGAATACTTCTTCATGGTTCAATGTCTTGCTGTGATTGGGGCTTGCGTTTATGCATTTATTTTTACCTATGCAATGCTTGCACTCATCAATAAAATAACACCTGTAAGAGCAACAATAGAAGAAGAAGACAAAGGTCTCGACAATTCACTTCATGGTGAAGTAGCGTACGATGAAGCAGTTCTATAAATGTATTAAGGAGATTACAAAAAATCCGGCCATTATGGTCGGATTTTTTATTGAATTGACCTTGGCACATTTCATTTATTACTAATATAAAAACCTATGTTGCTAGGTATAAAGTCTTAAGAATTTTTATACTTTTTCAAATTAAATTCCTAGCATTATACCGAATTTTACATCACGATGCAAGACGACTCCATCCCCCAGAAAAAGATACTGCGTGTACTAAAACTGATAGCCTTATTGAAAGGCAGAAGCCGTAGGACTCCACAGGAACTGGCTACTTTGCTAGAGACAAGTGATAAAAGTATTTACCGCTACCTAAAACTGCTGGAGAACCTTGGCTTTGCGGTGGACAAAGATGCACACAACCAATACTTTATTGCTGTGTGGGATGAAGGTGACAGCCCATCACTTACTAGTGAAGAAAACAGCACGTTGATGGGGCTAATGCAAAGCCTAAAAAGCCATCCGCTGCGACAAAGCATTATGGGCAAGCTGAACATGAAAACAGAAACGGCAGCGGTAGCCAAGCATCTTTACAAGGCCTCCATTGCCAAGCACACATCCATGCTTTCGGCGGCCATAGAAGAGCGTAAACAAGTGGTGCTAAAAAAATACCAATCGGCGAGCAGCGGCAAGATGGGCGACAGGCTAGTAGAACCATTTGCATTCAGCGAAAACACCCAATATGTGTTGGCCTACGAACTAGAAAGCAGTAGCAACAAACACTTCAAACTGGAGCGTATTGGCAACGTAGTG
>SHWZ01000008.1 GCA_009693575.1 Flavobacteriaceae bacterium
GCTATCAAGTATTCCTTTTTTAGCTTCTTTTGAATATAGAACCAAAGAGATGCAACCGCCAAGCCAATAAACACCAATGAACGCAGGGCACTCATGCGGGTGAGGCTTTCGCGGTCTTCTTGCAAGGCGGTGATAAATTCGTTTGTCATCTGCTTCTTTTGGTCGTCTGGCATCTGAGAGTTGCCGAATATTTGGTTGGCAATATTGTTATCGGTATCGGCTGAGCTGAACTCCAAAAAGATACCTGGCAGCACTAAGAACACTAAGCAGATTCCACCAACAATATACAAACTCAACTTGCCTGCTTTTATTAATCTGGCTTTGTCAACCCTTCCGCTTATCACTTCATTCAGCCCAAGCATAGCCAGAATTGGGAAACATATTTGACCAATAACCATGATCATCGTCACGGCTCTGAACTTATTGTAAAGCGGGAAATTATTGAAAAAAAACTCCGTGAGCCCCGGCATGTTTTTGCCCATGCTGAGAAAGAACCCAAGTATCGAAATCAGGAACAAAGCCCACTTCATTTCACCTTTTAACACAAACAAACTAAATATAGCTAAGAAACAAACAATAGCACTAAAATATATAGGCCCTGATGTGAACGGTTGACTGCCGTGGTAAGCTGGCATCTGTTTCACTGCCTCTGCCGGCACACCTACTTTTTGAAAGAACTTGGCCGTGCTTCCTTTCTTATCTATCATGCCTTGTCCTCCTCCACCCATCACGTTAGGGATAAGGATAGAAAGAGGTTCCAAAGTACCATTGCTCCATTGGGTAGCGTAGCTCAAATCCAATCCACCTGTTTGGTCTTTCACCACACTGGCTTTGGTCAATTCGCTCTGTTGACGAATGGTATATTTACTATATTCTTCGGTAAGCATAAGGTTGGTGAGGTTCAATCCCACGGCAATCACTGCTCCAGCCAATGCACCGCTTACACCTTTCAACATGGTTGGTAACGACTTGTTGCGGATTGCATGTATCAATTCGGCAATGCCCCAACAGCCAATAATGAGCATGAGGTAGTAGCTTATTTGCAAGTGGTTCGCACGTAATTCCAAACCAAGCCCAGCGGCGGTGAGCACCATTGCCCACAACCAGTTGCCCTTGAAAGCCAACCGAACTCCTGCCAGCACTAATGGGGCAAAAGCAACGGCAAGAACCTTGGTTTCGTGACCGGCTTGTAAGTTTAGGAAATTATAGCTGCTGAACGCATAGGCCAGCGACCCAACAATGGCCAGCCAATGATTGACCCCAAACACCAACATGAGTATATAAAAACATAGCAACATCAAGAATAGTGTTCCAGCTGGATTGGGCATCCAAAGGCGAAGTGCCGAATCAAGCCAAAAAACTTTATTGCTAGGGTAGTTCATGCCAATCTGGTAGCTTGGCATCCCACCAAACATACTATTGGTCCATAAAGTTTGCTCTCCATCGTGGGCTTTGATGTATTTGTTTATCTCCTCATAGCTGCCCCGCCATTGGGTGATATCCTGCTGCTTTAGCACCTTGCCACCAAGCATGGGGCTGAAATAGGAAAAAGTGATGGCTAACATTGCACCAATAGCAATGAGATGTGGGAGGCTGCGTTTCAGCAATGCGTTCATCGTATTTTGGGTTAAAAAAATGAGCGGCGAAGATAGTGAAGTTGGAAAATTGAGCAACCATTCCATTTGTTGTCGGATTGAGTGCAGAGAATTCCAAAACGTACATGTCATTGCTCAGGCTATATTCTTGCATATCCCTTAATTTTGCCACCCGTGCTTTACCCCGAAAACATTGAAGAGAAGCTTGGTTTTGACAAACTGAGGCAAATGCTGTTGGGCAAGTGTATCAGTAGTATGGGTAGGGAATATGCTTCACAAATGCGGTGGAGTCACGAACGGGCTACCGTGCAGAAATGGTTGGGGCAGGCAGATGAGTTCATGCGTTTGATAAGCACAGACAAGCCATTCCCTGCCGACAACTATACGGATGCGAGGGGCTGGCTGCAAAAGGGAATAATTGATGGGGCACTTCTTTCCGAGGAAGAGTTTCACCAACTGCGGGCTTTGCTGAAAACACTCTTGTTGGTAGGACATTATTTCAAAGAGAAAAAGGAAAGTTACCCGCTACTGACTTTGCTTTGCGAAGGCATCAATCCAAACGAAAACAATATACTGGAGATTGATAGAAAGATTGATGAACATGGTCAGGTAAAACCTTCGGCCAGCAAAGAACTGATGGAGATAAGCCGCAAGCTGGACGAATACAGACAACAAGTGCGGCGGAAAGTGATTTCGGTAGCTAAGCAGATAGCCGAAAATGGCTGGGGCCCTGAATCAGCTCCTTCGCTTCGGGATGGTAGATTGACAGTAGCCCTCCATGCCGAACACAAACGCAAAGTGCAAGGCTATATGCACGACGAAAGTAGTACTGGGCAGACGGTTTACATAGAACCGGCAGAGGTATTTGAAATGAATAACCTGCTGCGGGAACTGGAGCTGGACAGGGTTCGGGAGATTCGGAAAATTTTAATAGATTTGACAACCGTTCTTCGTCCCGATTTTCAAAATATATCCAATTGGTGTCAGCGGTTGGGATTGCTTGATTTTATTCGGGCAAAAGCATTACTGGGAATTGAACTAAAAGCCATTTGCCCCGACTTGCTGGAAAGGCCTGGTATGGAATGGTTAAACGCAAGGCATCCCCTACTCTACCTGCATCACAAGAAACAAAATAAGCAGGTGATACCGCTGAGTATTATCCTGAACAAGGACGAACGAATTATAGTTATTTCCGGGCCGAATGCGGGTGGAAAATCTGTATTGCTCAAAACAGTGGGACTTCTGCAACTGATGCTGCAACATGGCCTGCCTGTCCCTTGCAAGTTGGGAAGCAGAGTAGGTTTGTTTCAGAATATGTTTATAGATATTGGTGATGAACAAAGCATAGACAATGACCTGAGTACTTACAGCAGCCATTTGGCCAATATGCGGCATTTCATGCGGTTTGCCAATTCCCGGACTATGTTTTTGATAGATGAATTTGGCACTGGTACTGACCCTCAGTTTGGCGGGCCAATGGCCGAAAGTATATTGGAAATGCTGAACAAAAAATTTAGCATGGGTGTGGTTACCACCCACTACAGCAATCTAAAACTATTTGCGAGCAAAGCACATGGAGTAGCCAATGGTAGCATGGTGTTCGACAATGAAGCGTTACAACCGCTTTATCAATTCGACCCCGGAAAACCGGGTAGCAGTTATACTTTTGAGATAGCTCAAAAAAGCGGCGTGGAGAAAGAGGTGATAGACAAAGCAAAGCAAAAGGCAGGTAGTGGCCACAACAAGGTAGATAAACTCCTGCTTGAGTTGGAGCGTGAAAAGACCTACCTCAAAAACCTAAGGGAAGACACCGAAAAGAAAGAGAAAACCGCAACCGAAAACCTAACTAAATATACCGAGCTAAAAACGAAACTGGAAGCCGAAGAAAAAGGCATCTTGAAGAAAGCTAAGAATGATGCCCTGCATATACTCAAAGAAGCGAGGCAGGTGGTGGAAAATACCATCCGAGAAATAAAAGAAGCAGGTGCGGAGACGGCCGCCACCAAACAGATACGTCAAAAGATGGACAAGGCCGAAACCGATTTAGACACACAGGTAAGGACGCAACATGTGACGTCCCTTATTACCACCAATAATGTATTACAGCCCGGCGACCACGTTCGTATTCTATCCACCAACCAAACGGCTGAAATCGTTTCCATTAGCAGAAAAAAGGCCAATGTGATGCTGGGAAATATTGCTACACGGGTGGCATTGAATGATATTGTATTCATAGAGACGCAACATGTCGTGTCTCCTATTAGTCCCCGCAGCCGCAGCGGGGGACTCGACCTGAACGAAAAATTGGCCCACTTTAACGCAGAGATAAACGTGATTGGCAAACGAAGCGACGAAGCCCTGCCCGAGGTTCTCCGCTTTGTGGATGAAGCTATCTTGTTAGGCTTCGACCGAATACGCATCGTGCATGGCAGAGGTAGCGGCATCCTGAAACGCATGGTTCGCAAAGAACTGAAACGAATCAACTCTGTAAAAAGCTATAAAGACGAGCAGCAGGAGTTTGGGGGCGATGCCATAACAGTGGTTGAATTGGCGTGATTGCATTACAAACGGAGTAAAGACAAAGCTGCTTATCTCTTCAAAGGCGGGCAAATTGATGTGTTTGTCGGCGGCAAAAGCCAAAAAGAACTTGGCCCAGCTGTGGCTACTTGGGTGATTGAACGTAGTTAAATCAAAGACACATTTCTGGACCTAAAAAAAGCCCACGATTCTATAATCGTAGGCTTTTTGTTTCAAGGACTTCTTAGGATTATTTCACAGTTACTTCACAGGGTAATAAATCTTGGTGAGCCATTTAGCGGTGTCTTTTTCAGCCATAGGGTCCGTAATGTATTCTTCTATCACCGGGCCATTCATTTCCAATTTGTTGTCTGCAATGTGTTTACTTAGGGCATTGTGGGCGGCCTCAGTGCCATTGTAGTCACCATAGTATTCTATACTAGCCGCTTTGCCTGCCTTCACTTCCCAGCTTTTCCAAGTTGATGATTTGAAACCCTTGGCAGGCACCGCTGCGGCCATATCTGTTTGTGGTGATGCATCATCCCACTTGAAAAATATACCACAAGGAGCTCCTTCAGGTTGGGCTTTGGTTTTCATTATGTCTCCAAAAATCTTGGGCAAATTTTCGCCTAAGTAGTCGCCAATCTTGACTTTATCAACCATACCCTGCTTGCCCCAGTAGGTGCGTGTTGGCATTTCAATCACCTTTATTTCAAAGCTTGCGGCGGCAGGAGCTGATTCTGCCAAGACCTTCAATTTGTTCAAGCCCTTCTCAAAGTCGGAGCCTACCATTTTGTCCATGTTCATGAAAGCTCCCATAGCATTCATAGGCCAAGGCATTGTCCACTCCATGCCCCAGGTAACAGCCACAGCGGCGTCGGTGGTATCACGCAGGGTAAAGGTAGCATCGGTTTCGTTTTCCCAAGGCTTCATAAAGTGTAGGTGCACCACTTGCAGGGCTTCGGCTTCCATTTTGGTTATCTCTTGGCTGCCTTCTCCTACCTCATCGTTGCCTTTCCATTCATACTTCTGGCCTATTTCCCCATCAGGGCCGCTGAAGGTGTTGGTCATGTTGGTGTCATGCTCTTTCCATGGACTCCATCTTTCGTGCATTTTCAGGTCTTTTACTAATGCCCAAACGGTGCCTTTGGGGGCTTTGATGAGAACTGTGCGATTCACAACGCCACTCTTGGGCATGATGAGTGACAGGATTAGCATTACGCCGAACAAGGCCAGCACAATTTGGAGGAGAATTTTAAGGAATTTGATTTTGTATTAGGTTGGTTTTGGTAAAAAAAAATTAGTTTTTAAGGGATGGCAAAAAAAAGGGTAAATGCTTGATTATGAAAATTTATTTGATATACTAACGAGAAACCGACATCCTTACTCTTTGAATTTTGCAAAGGACTAAGTATATCACATTTTGTTGAAAGCAATTAACTAAGAACTAGAAACTCTGCAACTCCTCCAGCGGAGGCTTGGCATAGTAGCCGCTGCCTTCATAAGGCCGCTTGCGGGAATGTGTTTGGCATTCGTTGGAGCAAGCCCCTTCCAGGTTTTTGCCACAGGCTTCGCACATGGGTACATGCACATTGCATTCGGGGTTAGCACAATTCACCATGCGATACACAGGTGTTTGGCACACATAACAATTGGATATGGTCTTTGGGTTCACTTGATTCACAGGCACGGTAACCCGCTGGTCGAACACATAGCACACCCCTTCAAAGTCTTCACCACCCATTTCCTTAGCATATTTGATAATGCCACCATGCAGTTGATACACATCTTTGAATCCTTTCTCCAGAAGCAGGGCAGAAGCCTTCTCGCACTTAATTCCACCAGTGCAGTAGGTCACTATTTTTTTGTCTTTCAAATATTCCAGTTCCTTCAACTTTTCGGGGAACTCACGAAAATTCTCCATGTCCAACGTGATAGCTCCAGCGAATCGGCCAACACCGTGCTCGTAGTTGCTACGCACATCCAGCACCACCACATCTTCCTGTTGTTTTAGTTCCAAAAAAGTCTTGCCGTCCACATGCTTGCCCGTCTTTTTGGTAGGGTCAATCAGTTCTGGATTACGAAGCCCACTATGCACTATTTCGGGCTTGGCTCGCACATGCATCCGATTGAAGGCATGGCTTTCCGACTCGTCCACCTTGAAGTCAATATGAGCAAAACGTGGGTCGGCATGTAGCGTGTCCATATAGGTTTTGCAAGCCTCAGGACTGCCGCTCACCGTTCCGTTCAACCCTTCAGGAGCCACAATGATGCGGCCACGCAATTTCAGACTTTTGCACCAATCCATGTGTTCGGCAGCAAACTGCTCAGGCTGCTCTATTGAGGCGTAGCAGTAATAAAGTAGAATATTAAATGTTGACATTTCTATGTAAGAGAAAGCGAGGCAAAGATAAATGTAGTTTTAACTAAAAGTTACGAATTAGAAATTAAGTTTGCGGTGAAAAATCGTCCACGGTCGACTGTCCATTATCAATAATTCCTGGACTTCCAACTAAACTATAAAAAAAGAACTACAACCTAATCGCCAATGTATTCAACACTAAAACCGATCCTCGAAAAAGAATTGCAGAACATCCGCGAAGCGGGGCTGTACAAAGAAGAACGCATTATCACCACACCGCAAGGTGCCGATATAAAAGTAAGCACCGGTCAAGAGGTGATAAACTTTTGTGCAAACAACTATCTCGGTCTCAGCAGTCATCCAAAAACCTTGGAAGCAGCCCACAAAGCCCTCGACACGCATGGCTTCGGTATGAGCAGTGTCCGCTTTATATGCGGAACACAGGATATACATAAAACCCTTGAACGTAAGCTGAGTGATTTCCTTCACACGGAAGATACAATCCTTTACTGTGCCGCATTTGATGCCAATGGTGGAGTATTTGAGCCACTGTTCAACGAGGAGGATGCCATCATTTCTGACGAACTGAACCATGCCAGCATTATTGATGGGGTAAGGCTTTGCAAAGCGAAACGTTTTCGTTACAAAAACAACGACATGGCCGATTTGGAAGCACAATTAAAACTGGCCACCGATTGCCGCCACCGCATCATAGTGACCGATGGAGTATTCAGCATGGATGGAAGCATTGCTCAATTAGATAAAGTGGTGGAACTTGCCGAAAAGTATAATGCACTGGTGATGGTGGACGAAAGCCACGCCACAGGCTTTGTAGGCAAAACTGGCCGTGGAAGTATAGAACTTTGCAATGTGCTTGGCAAAATAGATATTATCACTGGAACGCTTGGAAAAGCGTTGGGAGGTGCCAGTGGCGGTTTCACCTCAGGCAAAAAGGAAATTATTGAAATGCTGAGGCAACGTAGTCGCCCTTATCTGTTCAGCAATACCCTTGCACCCGTGGTGGCTGGGGCCAGCATAGTCGTGCTTGACCTCCTAAGCGAAACAACAGAACTACGCGACAAACTGGAGGCCAACACCAAATATTTCCGTGAACAAATGACAAACGCAGGATTTGATATAAAGCCCGGCATACATCCCATTTGCCCAGTGATGCTCTACGATGCCAAGCTTGCACAAGATTTTGCCCGCCGCATGTTGGATGAAGGGATATATGTTATTGGATTCTATTACCCAGTAGTTCCTCAAGGAAAAGCCCGCATCCGTGTGCAAATCTCCGCCGCCCACGAACGTGAACATCTGGACAAAGCCATTGCAGCGTTTACCAAGGTGGGGAAGGAGTTGGGGGTGATTGGGAAATTAGTAGTTAACTAAATATATTGAAATATTTTTCAATCGTAGCTTTGGTTTTTGTTTTCAATACTTCTTGTTGGAGGAGAAAAGCTGTCCGATAAATTTTGAAGGGTATAGTTTTGATTTGCCGATTGAAGTAAAGAAAGCCGATAGTATTTTTCACCTTGATTTTGATGTGTATTCTGGTTTTTTTATTAGTGATTCCATTGGGGGTGAAGCTCAATTGGATGGCTATCTTATTTTCCCAGGAAATGATAATGTTGAGAGAGAATATTATACTAATCATGATATTATTGGTATATCTTTTAGAATACCAATTAAACAAGGTAGTTTTGATCAAATCAAGTCAAAATTGGGAGAAAATTTTGGGAGTAAGTTTATCAAAAAGCAAGATCAAAGAATGGCTCACTTTAGGTTCTTGAAACCACTTAAAGGGTATTATCATTTGGTTTCAGAAAACCGATTAAATATCGTACTCAAAAAGATTGAAGATACAGTATCATCTAGTAATACTATAACTACCATTAGCTTTTATCCTGAAATGGGAAGTGAAGAATTAATAGAATATGCTTCTTGGGTTAATTAAGAGAGCTGGGTTGTTTCTTAATAGGTAATGGACTCGTTATGACCTTTGAAAAATAGAGAACGGAATTTTGTTCCAAAATCTCTTACTTTTGTTACCTAATCAAAAGTATCATGAACAAAAAAATACTACTCCTGCTGGCTATTTGCTATGTGGCCACCACCTTTTCCTGTAAAAAGAAACCGAACGACGTGCTTGGCTGCAAAGACCCGCTGGCTTTGAACTACAACCCTGCTGCCACTGTGGATGATGGAAGTTGTACCTACCCTACACCAGCCACCAAAGAGAAAATTATCGAAATAAAAACAGACTTTGGCAACATGTATATGTGGCTCTACAAACAAACGCCACTGCACCGTGCAAACTTCCTCAAACTTGCCGACGAAGGATATTTTGACAGTATTACTTTTCATCGCATCATTCAAAATTTTATGATACAAGGCGGAGACCCCAACACGCTTGACGATGATAGTACAAATGATGGTCAAGGTGGCCCCGGATATACTATTGCTGCTGAGTTTGTGGACAGCCTGAAACATGACTATGGTGCTGTGGGTGCTGCACGAACAAACAACCCACAAAAGGCTTCAAGTGGTAGCCAATTTTATATTGTTGAGAATCTAACAGGAGCTCACCATTTGGATAAAACCTACACCGTTTTTGGGAAAGTGTTTAGTGGGATTGATGTAGCCGTGACTATATCCAAACAACCAAAAAAAGCTAGCAACGACCGCCCATACAAAGCCATTCGTATGGATGTGAACGTGCTTGAAAAAACTGCTGCCGAGCTATTGGCCGAGTTCAACTTTACACCTTGATTCTACAATAAAACCAACTGCCTTGGTAGTAAGGTGAAGGACTTGCGATGAAGCTTACAAGGTCCATGCAGCCTGATACCTTGACGGTGGGATAGGGTGGGGTATCCTTTATTTTTGTCCCAGCCGAAGTGGGGGTGTTTTAGGTGGGCGGCTTCCATGTATTCGTCTCGATGCGTTTTTGCTAGTATGGATGCGGCAGCAATGCTCATATAAATGGCATCCCCCTTTATCACTGTGAGATACTGTAGTTTCTTGTATGGCTTGAATCGGTTGCCGTCAATAAGCAATATGTTTGGCTTGGTTTTCTTAAGCAAAATATCCAAAGCCCTGTGCATGGATAGTATTGATGCGTTCAGGATGTTTATCTCATCAATCTCTTCAGGGGTGCATTGTGCCACTGCCCACTGGCATTCTTTCTCGATGATTGGCCGCAGTTGATCCCGTTGTTTTTCGGTGAGTTGCTTTGAGTCGTTAAGCAGCTTGTTTTTGAACCCGTTGGGCAACACAACTGCAGCAGCAAATACAGGCCCTGCCAAGCAACCACGCCCAGCCTCGTCACAGCCAGCTTCCAATTGATCTTTGGTGTGGTAGGGTTTTAGCATCTAGCAGCAAACTAAAAGGAGAAATGTTAATTGGGGTACTTCCGATTCAATTAACCAAAAAGAAAGTCCCACGTAAAACGAAGGACTTTAATCAAATAGAATTAGTATTATTAATTGGTGTGAATGGTTAGCATTATTTTATGGTAGCCAGATTTGGCGGGGTTTTTTTCCATGCTTAATGTTACTTTTGGTCCACATTGGCTGTCCACCGTTTCCTTAAATGCAATGCTATTGCCTTTATTATTATCTGGAATAAATTGTTTCCAAGACTTCAGACAGCCTTTAATTATTCTTGCAAACTGGGCATAGTTCTTCTCCAGCAATGCCTTGTCCGACTTTTCCTGCATCTTGCAACTCAGATACCAATACTCACCGTTCAGGATAATGCGTGTATCGGCAGAGGTTGGCAGGTTCATTTTAGAAGTGTAGTATAGGTCAACTAAACCAGTTTTACGTTCCTTTTTTATGGTTTCAAAGTTTTCATGGCTTGAAGTTATCATATCTTTAAGCACACGACAAAAATCGTTTTCACTTTCAGGACTCAATTGGCTGCTGCCAATATTTGTGCTTGCCAACAAGACAAGCATGGCGGTGATAATGGATGTCTTTTTCATTTTTGGTTCACAATATTAAGGATGATGATTCAATGCCCCAAACAAGTAGTGCTTGCTCAGTCTGTTTTTTGTATAGAACACATTTTATGCCATTAGGTTGCTTTCTTATTTCTCCAACCCAAACTTTTTTTTCTAAAGGTTGACTTACTTCGAGTTGCTTTTTGAAATCAAGCCCGCCGTGTCCATCTATTTTGTACATAGTTTCCTTTGCTCCCCATAGTTGGTAGAGCTCTTCAATGTCCATAGCCCATTGTTCATTTTGTCCAACAAACTTATGAGCAATTCTAGCTATTCTGTTTCCAACAATTTCTACATCCACCCCACACTTATATCTGGAAACAATGGCTGCTGCATATCCTTTAGTGTGGCTCACGCTAACATTCAAGTCGGAGTTGAGCAGCCCAAGACCTTTGTTTTCTTTTCGGTAAATGGCGAAGGAAGGGGGAAGCAGATGTGCTAAAGCAAGGCGGCTGGCCATCCATTCTTTCACTGAACTTTCCAATTTGAAGTCTGCCTCACAGGCCGACTCATCGGTTATTGCAGACATCATTTGCCTCAATTCCTCAATGCTTTCTGTTATTTTCCAAAGAGATACATTGGCTTGCGGGTGGACTTGATAAAAGGCTATTGGCATGGTTAGGCTACGAAAGTAATGCTTTCTAAATCACTAATTGATTTTACTATGTCCATTCGTAGAAAAGCATGACACTTTTTGAGGTTAAATTAATCCGATTTGAGCAAACCGTTACTTTTGCCCCGTGTTTTTTCTTAAAGACGAATTTTACCGATACCTCACATCCCGCCTTCGGCAAGGTTGGTGGACGTGGGTATTACGTAAAAAATTGTTGGCCAAAACCCCAACTGCCAGCATAGATTTGGATGTGAAAATTGTGGGTGTTCAAAACATATGCCTTGGCCAAGATGTACGTATAGATAAAGGCTGTTACCTGAATGCAGGCGGCAAAGAGTATATCGGGACAGATGGACGAATAGTGCTAGGCGACCATGTGATTGTTGGCTTCCATAGTATCTTGTTTGCAGGAGGAGGCCGCATAGAGATTGGCGACCTCACTCGCATCGGGTTGGGCTGCATTATTTCAGCACAAAGTGAAGATTCATTTGCTAACCCTGACACCAAACCAGCTGAACACAAGCATATTTTTGAACTCGTACAAATTGGCAAATCGTGCCTTATTGCTGGCGGTGCCATCATCCTTGGTGGTTCTGATATTGGCGACCATTCTATCATAGGTGCAGGTGCGGTAGTGAAAGGCAAGTATCCTCCCAACTCTACTCTCATCGGGAATCCAGCCCGTGCCATCCCACGTTTAACCTTTGACAAATAAGAATGACAGCTGCTGCACCCACACTTGAATTCCTATTGATGGATATTGTGAAACGCTTGTTTGACGAAATCGGTATAGGTTCAGGAAACTTGAACAACGAAACCCCATTATACGGCACACGAAATGGCATCAGCAGTCTTAGCCTAGTTCGTCTTATTGTTGACCTGGAAGAAGCCGTGGAAATCCATTTACTAAAAACCATCACCATAGCCGACGAAAAAGTATTGAGCATGAGCAATTCACCCTTCAAAAATGTAGGAACTTTGCATGACTATTTAGAGGGACTTATAGCAAATTGACGGGCCTCGTCCCGATTGTAATCAAGATTGCTTAACATGACATCAACGAATTGCCAAATCAACAAATTACCGAATTAACCTTATGAATTTCCTCCCAAAAAAAGACCACGACCTTGTAGGATTTATACTGGGTGCGGCCGCCCCTGTGGTAATGATTTCTCTGTTTATGCTGATGCGTGAACGGCATATTTTCAGCCTGAGTGAAGACAGCCGTGACACTGAAATGGTAATGAGCATCGCAGTTAATTTACTATTCTTTTACTATTACTTAAACAGGGGCATGATGCTGTCCGTGCGTGGTATTGTACTTTCGTGCATCCTTTGGGCCTTAATTTATATCTTCAAATTTATTATCTAAAAACATTATGCAACTAAAAAACGTACTTCTTTCCAGCCTTTGCTGCTTTTCATTGGTTACCACAAACGCACAAGTCATTACCATTCGTGAGGCCCGCACCAAAACACTTGGCACATCTGTACAACTCCGTGGCGTAGTCACCAATGGTGATGAAATAGGCACCATCCGATACATACAAGACGGCACAGCTGGAATTGGCGTTTTTGCCATGTCAGCCGCGAACCTAAAACGGGGCGACAGTATAGAAGTGAAAGGTACCCTTGGCCACTTTAACAACCTGCTGCAATTAAGTAGTAATGTTACTTTGTCTGTACTCAAGAGTGGTGTTACCCTTCCTCAACCAATCGCTTTCAACGGCCCTTTGAGTGGAGCATTTGCCAAACAGTATGAAAGTATGTTGGTTCGAATAAATGGTGTGACAGGTTTACAGTCGTTGAGCGGCAGCACCTGTGGTGGAGCAGCATCCTTGTTTGGAGGAAATACGAACTACTGTATAAATAGCAGCAGCGGCACCCCGCTTCGTGTGGTTAATCCTGCCAATAGTGCTGGCGACTTGATAGGTAAAAATGTACCTACCGGGAGTATATCGGTAATAGGCATTGTGAGCTTGTTCAACAAAGGTTCGTTTAGTGGTGGCACAACCACCGACCCACAGTATTATGACACTACATTAATCAATGGTTATCAACTTCTAACCAGGCTTTATGAAGACTTAGTATTACCTCCAAAACCAAATATACTATCTGACCCTAAGCCAGTAACTATATTTGAAGACAACGCAACTAAATATACTATTTGGGGTTATAGTGTTCAGGTAAGTTTTAACACACAAAATTTGGGAACAACTCGTTTTGAGTACGGCCTAACCCCTGCTTTCGGAAACACCATCGGTGACTCCAATTATTCAAACACACATGGAGCGATGCTAAACTTTCTCACGCCAGGCACATTGTATTACCTACGGGGCATTTCTGCCAATCCAAACGGGGTATCAGTCTCTCGAACGGTGATGATTGCCACCAAAAGCAAAAGCAGCGGCGAAATTAGAGTATACTTTAACAATCCGGTGGATACTTCGGCAGCTACTTTCCAGAAAGCTATTTACCTCGACAAAACCTTTGATGATACATTGGTAGCCTACATCAACAAGGCAAAAGAAAATATAGACTTCGCCATTTACAATATAAATCCAACCGGTCAAACAGACATCATAGCAGCCCTGAACAACGCACATACCCGAGGTGTGAAAGTGCGGGTGGTATACGAGGGCGGCACGGCCAATGTGGGCCTGAATAATTTGAACCCTGCCATTGGAGCAATTAACCGGAATACAACCACAGGCATCATGCACAACAAGTTTATGAGTATAGATGCATTCGCCGCCGATCCAATGCAGCCTTGGGTCTGGACAGGAAGTACGAACCTAACGGCAAATCAAATTGAAAAAGATAACAACCAAATGTTTTTTATCCAAGACCAAAGCTTGGCCAAGGCTTATGTATTAGAAACAAATGAAATGTTTGGTAGCTCTGGCTCACAACCTGATGTGAATAAATCGCTTTTTGGCCCCAGCAAGGTAGACAATACACCACATCAATTTATGATTGGGAATGTTGGAGTGGAGCAGTATTTCAGCCCCAGTGACCGCACTACTTTCAGAATAATTGATGCTATAAAGACGGCGAACAAAGATATATTTATACAAGTGATGAGTTTCACCCGAAGTGACATCGCCACAGCTATTCGCAACAGTATTTATGCAGGAGCTTATGGAGCAGCCATTATGAACGATACAGGAAGCGGAGCTGCTGTAAATGTATACACTACATTGGCTGCGAGCAATGTGATGGGCAATCGGGTGAAAGTGCAAACAGGCGGGGGAATAATGCACCAGAAAACCGGAATGATAGATGCCAACGATTGCAACAGTGACCCAATTGTGATAGCTGGCTCACACAACTGGAGCACCGCTGCTGAAAACGATAATGATGAGAATACACTCATCATCCATGATGCCAATATTACCAACCAGTTCTATCAGCAATTTTCGAACGCCTATCAAAAAATGACTGGGAACAAATTAAAAGGCTTTGCTAATTTTAGTTACAATAATCCTATGCTTTCTAAGTATGATTTTACCGATAGAAGCACCCTTAAAGCAACAACCTGGGCTTGGGATTTTGGGGATGGAGGGACATCCACTCTACAGAATCCTCAACATAATTTTTGGACTAATGGAACATTTATAGCCAGACTTATTGCCAGCGACGGAACAAATACAGACACTGCCTGGGCAAGTCTAAGTGTAAATGGGAACAATGGAATATATTCTAACTCCCATCTCCCTTTCTCTCTCTTGATTTACCCCAATCCAACTACCTCCAAATTCACCATCGAACTTCCTAGATCAACTGTTCTGATTTTATATGATTTGCAGGGAAAGCAACTGGCAGACTGGAAATTGCAAAATGGATTGCAGGAAGTGAGTTTGCCAAATCTTTCAACTGGAATATACATACTTAAAACCACAGAAGGAATAGCAGCCAAACTGCTGATTGAATAAGGATGGTTGACTATAACGACAAAGAATGGTGGAGTGTCATTTTTCGCTTCCACAAGGCAGATACCTTCCGCAAACTGTTTCCTGTCATCCTGTGTATTGGGCTATATTCTTTTATAGTGGCATGGCTTGAGAAAAGCTACGCACACGGCTTTGATGCCCACCTAAAAAACCTTGGAGTACTGCATTCTATCTTGGGTTTTGCGTTGAGTATGCTTTTGGTGTTTCGCACCAACACTGCCTACGACCGCTGGTGGGAAGGCCGCAAACTTTGGGGAGCTTTGGTGAACAATAGCCGCAATCTGGCCATCAAGCTCGCCGCATTACTGCCTCAAGAGAAGGGAGACGATCGTGCATTTTTCAATGTGATGATAGGCAACTATGCTTTTGTGCTGAAAAACCATTTGCGGAAAAAGCAGGTAGAACATGAGTTTGAAGAACATGGGGAACTGGACAAGGAATACATTTCCAATTTTAAACACCAACCAAACAAAATAGCATCCGCTATGACCCTGCGTTTGGTTTCGCTGCAACGGCAAGGCACATTGAGCAATAACGATATGCTTCTGCTCAACAATGAATTTTCGTCATTCACTGATATATGTGGCGGCTGCGAACGCATAGCCAATACCCCTATTCCATTTTCCTATTCTTCTTTTATCAAAAAGTTTATCGCCCTGTATATACTTAGCTTGCCCATTGGGTATGTTATTACCTTGGGCTACTATGTCATTCCTGTAGTCATGTTTGTATCGTATGTGCTTCTAAGCTTGGAAATGATTGCCGAAGAAGTGGAAAACCCATTTGGCACCGATGCCAACGACCTACCAACTGACCAGATAGCAGCTGGGATTCGCACAGCAGTGAGTGATATATTTGAGTAAGGGATTTCTGATAACCCTACCTTTGCCACATGAACAAGAAAATATTCTTCCTGCTAATAGCTGCTGCATGTGTGCGTGTTCCGGTGACGAACCGCAAACAAATGAAGCTACTGCCAGAAACTATGTTACAAAACATGGCAGCTACCGAATATAAGGCAGTGATAAGCAAAGGGCCTATTTCCCAGAATGCAACTGATATAGAAAGAATACGAAAGGTTGGTAACCGAATTTCATCGGCCATTAGGAATTATCTGGTAAAACATAAGCAAGACAAAAGGCTACAAGGCATTGCATGGGAGTTTAACCTGATAGAACAACAAGTGGTGAACGCCTGGTGCATGCCTGGTGGCAAATTGGCTTTTTACACTGGTATTATGCCGCTGTGCAATACGGATGAATTTATAGCAACCGTGATGGGGCACGAGATAGCACATGCCATAGCCCGCCATGGAAACGAACGCATGAGCCAACAACTGTTGCTCACCACAGGCCAAGTTGCGGTGAGTGTTGCAGTGGCCAACAAGCCCAAGGAAACACAGGATCTATTCTTGCAAGCTTATGGAGTTGGCACTGCCCTTGGATTAATACTACCATATAGCCGACTGCATGAATATGAAGCCGACAAAATGGGGCTGGTGTTTATGGCCATGGCCGGCTACAACCCACGCAAATCAGTTGATTTCTGGAAAAAGATGGCGGCACTTGGCGGACAAAAACCACCGCAGTTTATGAGCACACACCCTTCAGACGAAAACAGGATAGCAGAGCTGAATAAGTTTATGCCAACGGCTTTGGGTTATTTTCAGGGGAAGTAAAAAATTCGATTATGAATAAAACTGCTATTTCCGCATTCATATTTTTTTTGTCAACTGTTGCAAATGCACAACTTAAACTAGTAACCCCAATTGACGGGCAATACCTCAAGGACTATTTCATTGTGAACTATGTAGACTTGGACACTGCAAAAGGTTCGATGCATGATATAAACTGTGGCATCAAAACCTATGACGGCCATGCAGGAATTGACTTTGCATTAAAGAATTTCAAGCAGATGGACAGCGGGGTAACCGTGAAGGCTGCTGCTGGGGGAAGAGTTGTGGCAGTAACCGATTCGGCATTTGACCGAAGCAAAAGCGTTAATGGGCTTGGCTTTGCTAATTATATTTGCATTAAACATCTGGGAGGATATTATACATACTATGCTCACTTGAGAAAGGGCTCAGCTAACGTAAAATTAAATGATTCGGTAACTGAAGGACAAGCAATAGCCTTTGTGGGAAGTGCAGGCAACAGCACCGACCCGCACCTTCATTTTGAAATTTGGTATCAAAGCAGCTATTATTTTGAGCCTTCGCAAGGCACTTGCCAAACTTATCCTAGTTTCTGGAAGAACCAATTGAATTATGATACGGCGTACCGTTTTATGGATAACGGCTTAATCAATTTTATACCGTCACTTGACACCTTAAAAGAGCGACCATTAAGCCAAACAATATTCAATGCCAATGATAGCTTTGTTAGCTTCTGGACTCACTATGCAGGTGCCAAGTCTGGTGATAGCATTCGGATTGATTGGATAGATCCACAAGGAGCTTTATATTTTTCTTTTAAGTATACCGAAAACTATACTTACTGGTATTATTACTGGTTTAGCTATATCTATAAACCCAAAAAAGGTGGGCAGTACTTTGCCAAGTTGTATATCAATGGCCAGTTGACCAATAGCACTCCATTTTTTGTTACTTATCCAACAAGCATTTCAGAATCAGAACAGGCCAAACCTGCTGTGTTTTGTAATGGAAAGGACTTTATGATTCAAACGCCAACAGAAATGAGACAAACACAATTGAGCTTGTATGATAGCCAAGGCCGAAAAGTGTTTTATGATTGTCAGGCCGCCGGAAAACAATTTAGCATGAAATCAGAGGGACTGGCAAAAGGAGTATATATGCTACAGCTAAAAGATGAACTTGTGGAATATACTATTCCTTTGGTAGTAGGATTTTAGGACCTACTATTTACTAAAACTACACCAACACACTCAAGCTCATCTCCAGCCCTTTCTTGGCTAAGCCAGTTTGCTTGGGGTTGAATGAATGCAGTCTCATCAAGGCTTTGTGTATAGTATGACTCACATCGGTGAAGATGGCCTCATCGGTGAGTTGTATATTCTCGCTCATCAGGTAGGCAAACACCCTGGCCATGCCGCAGTTGGCTATAAAATCAGGGATGACAGCGGTTTGGTCGTCGGTGCTGTCGGCTATGGGGCCAATGAATATTTCCTTATCGGCAAAGGGTACATTGGCACCGCAGGATATACATTCGATGCCGCCTTTCACTAAAGCATCACTCTGTTCTTGTGTGATAAGTCTGCTGGCAGCGGCTGGCACAAATATCTCTGCACCCAAATTCCAAATTCGTGCATTTGTCTCTTCAAAAGTGAGTAAGCCATCTGCTACCAAGGTATTGTGTACTCTGTTTAAAAAGAGGATATTTATTTCTTCAAAAGTAAAACCGTCTTCTTTTATCAAACCACCGCTGCGGTCTATGATGCCCGTGATTTGTACACCCATTTTGCTCAAGTACCAGGCTGCTGCTGCACCCACATTTCCCCAGCCTTGGATGATGACACGTTTGCCTTGCAAAAGGTTTCCCCAAATATCATAATAATGACGAACGGCTTCAGCCACTCCGAAGCCTGTAATCATGTCTGCAACAGTATATCCTTTCTCGATGGATGGTGAGAAACGGATGTCTTCTAATTTCTTGGAAACACCAATTTTCAATTGCTCGATACGTTGCATTTTCAGGGGGTCATCTGCCCCATAATGGCCGTTGACAGTACCTTCTTGAGGGTGCAGTAAACCATAGCTTGCTGTGATGGGTATCACCTCGTGAATCTCGTCCACGTTGAGGTCGCCGCCAGTGCCGTAATAATTTTTAAGCAAGGGATACACAGCCTTGTACCAGCGTTTCAGCACACCTTCTTTGCGGGGATCTGCCGGATCGAAGTTGATACCACTTTTGGCACCACCTATTGGCGGACCGCATATACTAAACTTCACCTCCATAGTCTTGGCAAGGCTTTCCACTTCACGCATGTCAAGTCCTTTTCTCATTCGTGTGCCTCCTCCTGCACTGCCACCTCGCAAGCTGTTTATCACCGTCCAGCCTTCGGCTTCGGTTTCGGAGTCTTTCCAATGGAATACGATTTCGGGCTGTTTGTTTTCAAATTTGGCAAGAAGACTGCGGAAGGAACCTGTGTAGTGCATATATGTTGATTCGATGATGAGATAATTAGCTTCGCTGAGAGGAGTTCGGTGATTTTTCCTTCGTGGAAGGGCTGCAAAAATACAGGATGCCACTTTCCTAAAATCAGACACTGAATTCCCAAAATACCTTAAGCCTTATCCATCAGCACGAACCGCCCTTTCATCAAGCGGTAAGTGCGGTGGTTTATTTTTACTTCTTGGCCATCGAGTAGCTGTGCTAGTTGAATAATATCTTCCTCCATGGTATGCACGGTTCCGCCTGTTTTGTAGGCAATGCGTAAGTAGTCCACTTCCACTTCGCTGCTCACGCCGCAGAGGATAACATGGACTGGATGGTGAAAATTTTCGAGCAGGGATATATCTTTTACAGGAGCATTATTATCAGCTATCATGATGATGTCTTTGAACGGTTCACGAGCCATGTTCACGCCGTTTATGAGGGCTTCCATGTTGTTCTCTGCCACATCTCCTCCGCTTCCCATCGCAGCTGCAAAAGCCATCTTGTGCATCAGGGTGTCAAGTCCTTTGCTGGGGCTGTAGTATATACCACCAGTGGAGCCTATCACTTTATCATCGTCCGATTTGTTGTTGCCATCATTGAAAAACACAAATTGAAGATGCTGTTCTTTCATATAGTTCAACTTGTACCAAAGTTGCAGTTCAGAGGCATACGGTGTCATGCTTCCAGTAAGGTCTGTCACAATCAGTTTTTCTTTCCAATGCTTGTTGCGGTTGAAAATAGTAGTAACTAAAGGGGGGCCTTGCTGTTTCAGTGCCCACTCCATTTCCCGCTTGCGGCCTTCCAATGCAGATATTCCCTCTCGTTTGATATACTTCTTGAACTCTTCTTCCGCCTTTTTCAGCCGTGCTTTTTCTGCAGCTAGGCGTTCGGCTTCTTCCTTTTTGCGTTTTTCAATATGCCTTGTTCCTTCGTAGGTATAGCTAAAATTTGAACTCTGTTCCGCATCGGCTTGTGGAAAAAACATCTCTTCATAACTGCGGGCATATTTGAAATGAAGGTCTAAGCTATCACCTTTTGGTAGCAGCAATTCTACCCTTCCATCAGAGCCAGTTGTTGCCAAGAAATTCTTATGTGTACTGCGGCCTGTGATACATATTACTTCGCCACTCAGTGGCAGGTTGTTTAGCCCAATAAGCGTGATGGTTGTGGCAGTCATAAACTTGTTTGGGGAGTAGTGCTTCCCGGTTTTCACCTTGGTGGTGTCGGGTAGCAGGGCTATAAGGCGTTCCCATTGCTCCTTGTCAGCAGCGGTGTAGGCATATTTTTTTGCGAAACTTGAATAGCTGGCATCGTAGCTATAATTCACATCTAAACTGCCCCGCTCCATGAGCGGCACTTTCAGTATACTTGGTTCAGCTTTGTTGACAGTAGTCACATCAAAGGTTGCCCCACCGGGTAGCTCCAAAGTGGCTTTGCCATATCCATCGGTGATGGCGGTGAATACATCTTTGCCGCCACGAGGCTTCACCGTTATTTTAACATTTTTGTGAGGTGTGCCCGCAATGGAAGCTAAGCTAAAATTAACACTCACCTGTGCCGCAAGTGAGTTGGCAAACAACAGTAAAAAAAATACAAGGGTTTTGGTTACGTATTTCATGGCAGCCTAACGCAAGATTTGGGAAATTATTGTGCAATGCTAGGATAACCCTTCGATAACCCTTCGATAAACTCAGGGTGACAGTGACTCAGCATGACACTACACCTAAACTAAAAACATGGAACTTAAAACCCCTTATACAAAATCACGCAGCCTTTCTGTCTTCAATCAAAAAAACGTATAACTCCTTGGCTCCATGAACACCTTGCACAGGTGTTTTTTCAATGTCGGCAGTGCGGCTGGGGCCTGAGATGAGCATCATCCATGAAGGCACGTCACGCCCATATTTGTTGCGGGCTATCAGGAATCCGTCTTTGATGTCACGCACCAACTGTGATGCAAAAGCTACCACAATATGGCTGGGAGTCTGACTCACCAGTTTGCGGTTCTGCTGCTTGTTGCTCACTAGCAGGGTTCCGCTTCGGTATATTAAGGCTTCGCATGAGGTGATGCTGGCTTCCACATATTCGAAATCTTTATCGTCTTGGTATATTTCCAGTCCAGTTTCGAACAGGTCTTTTTGGAGTTCTTCTTCGTGGCAAAAAACTTTACTCCAACTATTTTGCTCCATCAAAGTTATCAGGTGTTCGATGTATTCATATTTATTGGCACAGTAAACAAATTGTCCGCCCAAGCTCTTTAAGTTTGCAGCAAACTCAATGGCTGGATCGTCATCACTTAGTTTGATCAGAGGACTATCCAAATCCAAATCGGGGTACGGATTTTTGGTCTTTTCCAGCAAGGCTTGCCTCACCTTTTTCAGAATGGCTTCGCGGGGGGTGATTTCCATGGTAGTCGTTTGGTGATTTAAGATTGCAGAAATATTGGCATAGCTCGATGCCATTTATCCCAGATGTGGGAGGGGGCTTACAGATTTCACTTACCTATTCACAACGAACCGCTTGTGCAATACATACTTGTCGGTGCTTATCTCAACTACATAAGTTGCTGCCGCGAGGTTACTACAATCAATGCTGTTAGTATTCTTATGCGAAGCCACCAGCTGCCCCTCCAGGTTGTAGATACGCAGGTCCGCAGCCTTTCCAGCATCTAGGTAAAGTATATCTGCAGTTGGGTTGGGGAAGACGGTTATCGTAGGCCATTCATAGCGGGAAAGTTTGGGTTCTTGGGCTGATAGGTAAGGAGAAAAGGCTTTCTTTTTGCCCAAGTATGGTCGAATCATCAAAGCTCCTTTTGCCCCATCGGAGGTGGTGCTTTGCCAAGAGCTCTGAACATTGTAAAATATAAGTTTACTTGGGCCGTATTTCCAACGTTTGCCATAGTTTACATCCTGACCCACATTCACTATAAAATCCTTGTCCTGAATCCACCCAATATAGAAATCACCTGATTTTAAGGCTATGGGCGTATCCAGTTCGAAGTAAGCAAACCGGTTCAAGCCTTCGTGATATACAGGTCCAGGTAATTTTATTTCCTTTACTAGTTCGTCCTTATTGCTTCCTTTCGTGATACTTTTCCATATAGCCAAACGGAAAGTTTTGTTCTGGACATCAGTGCTACACTGAGTGAAGAACACTGAAAGGCCCCAGAGTGTATCGCTTTTTGTGAGAGTAAATTTTTGGCAGGCTTTGCCTCCTTTAGGTACAGCCTGTAAGCCATATCCACTTTCGGCATTACCATCATCGTAGGCTATGTAGTTCGAGAATATCTGCGTGTAGGACAGCGTATCGTTTTCAGGGTGTTTGTCTGGTATTATTTGACCACTGATGGTCGTATTTCTTGCTGTCCACAAACCTTGCAACACCACACTGTCATTTGATACAGTTACCCCATTCATATCCCAAGCCTCCAGTGTATTTAATTGAAGGGAATATTTTGGCAGATTTAGTTGCAGGTTCGACTGTGGTATTCCAAGTGGGTAGGCGACAAAATTTGTAGTTCGGTAGGCGTGTTCGTACTTAATATTTTTGGCAATTGTGTCCAAATTTCTCAGAGTCACAAAAAGAGAATCACGCAGCATGGTCTTATCGAAATGCGACCAAGGGACGGATGCGTAATCTTTGAGCAAGCTTTCCTGGTCGGTTATGGTTACATCATATTGTGTAGTATCACGTTTGTGTTTTCCTTCCTCAATGTTCACATAGTCCAGATGCCAGTGGTTTGCATTACCCGTCTGAACACTATAGCTGATAAATCGAAAGCGGAAACCAGTATGAAAAAATTGACTGTCTTTAATAGCTAAGTTAGCCTGGTAAAAATGAACAGGAAGAGCCCGCCCTGCCTTTCTCCACACGCTCTCCCATTGACTATTTTTGTTATAATATTGTAGCAAAAAAGTATCTTGAGGTAGGTTCAGAGGATTTTTCAGCACATCAATATCTCTTCCTTGTGGTTCGTACCAAAAGTTGATAAATAAGGAATCTGATGGCTTGTATTTGGAACCACCCACACGGTTGACCATATCTATGGCTTGTGAAGTGAGTGTATCCGACGGACCGTAGTTGTTGGCGTTGATAAAAGTGTATGGGTCACCATTCCAATTCAGGTTGTCGAATGTTGCTACACCATGGCTGGGCGGGTCTATTGGGAATTGATTGTTAATAAATACATATACATCTGTCCACTTGCGGCGGTCTGGGAAAGGGGCGGTGAGGGTGAAATCGTCGAAGAACGGGAGGCTCAAGGTATCAGTGGCCTGACTGCGGCCATCACGGCTGGGCACATACTGTTTGTTTGATGGATTGTCAATCAAAAATTGTTTCACCACAGCGTTGTTCATTAGTGGGCTTATCACCTCATATTGTGCAAAACTGCTGACAGCGAGGGCCAGCATGTAGAGCATTGTTCCAATTTTTTTACTCATTCCTTAAAAATAAATCTACTTGTGAACCTTGTTTTATGGTCTTTCCTTTAGATGGATTTTGGCGGTAAATGATTGCGTTGGCTGTGTCACTTTCCTTTTCAAATACTGGTGTCCATGTCAGCCCCCATTCTTCCAGTACAGGTTTAGCCTCACTCATAGTCAGTCCTTTCAGGTCAGGAGTTTCGACTTCTGCGGCCTCTTCATCATTTTTTGATACCGTCAATTTAATTATAGCTCCTTTTAGCACTCTCGTTCCCGCTTTTGTTTTTTGGTCCAGCACTACACCATCGCTCACATCGGGCTTGTAGGTTATTTCGTTTCGCAGACCAAGCAGTTCTAGCGAACTTTCTGCCTGTCGGATGCTTTGGTCAACCAAGTTAGGCACTTCCACTTCCGGCGGGTCTGAGGCATTCACGGTCAGATAAATTATTCGGCCTTTTTTCACTTTGCTGCCGCTTGCAGGGTTTTGGTCGGTGATACACATGCGGGGCATTTCTTCAAAAAATACCGAATCTCGCACTTCAAACCGCAAACCCTTTTCTTCCAAAATAGTAACGGCTTTGCTTATAGCTATGCCTTTCAAGTCGGGTACATCAAGGCTTTCGCCATGGCGGGTGTGGCTACTCAGCCAAGCATTCACACCCCACACTCCGAGGCCAAGCACTAGCACCAAAGCCAATCCGTTTAGCCAAAAATAGCGGGTGACGAAAAATTTAAAGAACAGCAAAATAGTATAACGGAACTAAAAGGAATTTTATTGTACAGGGCAAAAATAGGCAGGAAAGCTGTGAAGAATTATTGTATCACCCCGCAATATCCCCCTGCTGTGGCCGCAACAACAGTTCCTCCACTACAGTATGGGGTGAGAGTGCATAACAGCCCCACACAGCACTGGCAACGTCTGATGGCTTCATGAAGCGGCTGCTTGGCAGGTCGGTGCCATTCCAACTATCAGTGAGGGTAGCACCAGGCATCACTGAGGTCACACGTATATCAGAGTTCTTCAGTTCAGCCCTCAGCACTTTGGAGAAACCAAGCATCGCAAACTTGCTGATGCAATAGCTGCCTCCATCCGTGTAAGCCACGAAGCTCGCAGTAGAGCAAATATTGAATATATGTCCAACCTTGATGGCGGGCAACACCGCACGGGTGAGGTGATAAGGCCCGGCAACATTCAGGTGCCACATCTTTTCAAATACCCCATCCGCTTCGTTGCTCACCTGTCCAGGTAAGAAAGTGCCAGCATTGTTTATCAATACATCAATTCTTCCATCGGCATCAAGTAAAAGCTGTTTACCCCAAGCAATCACTGCTTCTTTGTCGGCCATGTCGCATACATATCCTTTGCTGCCGTTTCCGAGTTCAGCGGCCAGTGCGTCCACCTGTTCTTTGTTCCTAGCACATAACAAAACCCGGAAACCCTCAGCTGCAAACTTCTTGGCCATAGCCTTTCCCATGCCCTTAGTAGCTCCAGTGATGATGGCGGTTTTCATTGAAAATGTGAGAATATGAGGAATATGGAATACTACTAGTGAAAGCAAATATTTATTTGAGAGAAATCTCTACCACATTTTCACATTCACAAATTACCACATTGGTTTTACGCTTGTGCTATCGGCCCACCGAAATTCATCGGAAAGGGCGGGTTTTCAAAGCCTTCTATTTCACCGAATGATTCTTCATATTTGGCTATATTATCAGCCAAGGCATTCATAAGCCTTTTGGCATGTCCGGGTGTCACCAGTATGCGTGATTTTACACGGGCCTTGGGCACACCGGGCATCATTCGGATAAAGTCTATCACAAACTCTTGGTTGCTGTGGCTTATCACCGCTAGGTTTGAATAGATTCCTTCGGCTACTTCGTCGTTCAACTCGATGTCCAGTTGTTGGTTTGGGTTTTGGGGGTTGTCCATTGTCATACTATTTTTTTTTGCAAAGATAAGGAGCTTCCCTTGCCCCATTTTCCCAATCTTAACCCACAAATAAACTGCCCTGCTTAACTTCGCCCCCATGAAAGTGGTGATACCCGTAGCAGGAATTGGCAGCCGGATGAGGCCGCATACACATACTCAGCCCAAGAGCCTGATACCTGTGGCCGGGCAGCCTATATTGGCACATATTATCCGTCCGTTGGTTGAGGCCGGATTGAATGAATTTATTTTTATCATTGGCTACCTGGGCGATAAAATTGAAAGCTATATCACTGATACTTTTCCTGAGATAAAGGCAGAGTTTGTGATGCAAACCAGCGGCAAAGGCATTGGCCATGCAATATGGCTGGCCAAGGACTTACTACCCGATGACAAAGAAACCATCATCGTACTAGGCGATACCATTTTTGACACCGACTTAAAAAAAATGCTGGCAATGACGGGTACACAGCTTGGCACCAAGAAGGTTCAAGATCCCCGATTGTTTGGCGTAGCAGAACTGTCCGATGAAGGGTATGTAACCAAACTGATTGAAAAACCAACCATTCCTAAAAGCAATCTTGCTTTGGTAGGTATATATAAAATTGGCGATACCAAAGCCCTGAAAGAAGCGTTGGAACACAACATCTACAACAAGATAAAAACCCAGAATGAATACCACCTAACTGATGCCTTGATGCGGATGGTGGAGCAAGGAACCGTGATGCATACGTTCGATATAGATAACTGGTACGATTGCGGCAAGCCTGCAATTTTGTTGGAGACCAACGCCATGCTATTGCGGCGACTTCCTCAGGCAAAATACGATTTTCCAAACACCATCATTGTGCCCCCGGTGTATGTGCATCCTTCGGCCAAAGTTAGCAACAGTATCATTGGGCCGGATGTGTCGGTTGGCGAAGGGGCTGTGATTGATTATTCTATTTTGAAGAACAGCATTATTGGCCCTAATGCATTGTTGAATAATGCCATCCTGCACCAATCACTAATCGGCAACGATGCTTCGTTTCAAGGGCCACACCAAAGTCTGAACATTGGCGACAGTACCGAAATCAATTTTGGTTTATGATTCAACCTTTCAAGCAAAATTCTCCCAACCCAACACGGCTTTTCAGATTCAGCTAATCTATTTGTGCTGTCTTTGAAAAAGCAGCTTACCACACTTCATATACAACGTCTGCTGCATGAGATTTTTTTTCTACTTACTTATTTTTTTAATTTTCGCTTGCAAAGGTTCTGAACCGAGGCAATTGGAATCCAATCAACACGATTCGCTCGTTTCTTTCAATGGAAAAATATCCACCGTTTCTACTGGCGTCTATTCGTATTCCATATACTTGCCAGCCAACTACTCCAAAGACAAAAAATATCCACTACTCCTGTTGTTTGATGCACAGGCTCGAGGGAAAATGCCGCTCAACTTGTATGATACACTTGTTGAAAAAAACGATTGGGTAGTGGCCTGCTCCAACAATGCCAAAAACCAGTTGCAGCCAAGCGAATATGAGCAGATTTACAAGGCTACTATGGATGACTTGCTTGGCAAATACAGTATAGATACGAGCATGCTTATGTTGGGTGGATTCTCTGGTGGGGCTAGGGTGGCTTACCAATTTGCCCAAACCGATAGCCGCATAAAAGGTGTAGTGATGAACTCAGCAGGTTTCGACCCACTTAACAAACCCCGCCCCGGCTTAGCTTTGGTAGGGCTGGCAGGCATTGAGGATTTTAATTTGTCGGAAATGTTCAAGGGGTTCAGGGAAGTTTTTAAGGATGAGAATGTAGAATCGCCGACCTTGTATTTAGCGTTTGAAGGCAAGCATGAATGGGCACCCGAAGCACGGATGAAGCTGGCTTTGGACTACCTGAAACAAGCCTGCACCCCCGAAAGCAAAAAGGAAGCGGCGGCAGATGCCCGAAGTGAGTTTGAACGGGTAAAGGAGCGACTTACACGAGTAATTGCTTTTGAGGAATTTTCTAGAAAAAAATACTCTGCCGAGTTTGGCAGCAAAGATGTTTCCTATTTCAAAACTGAGGTGACCAAACTGAATCAAATGAATGCCCAAGACTTAAAGAACGGAAGGATAGAGATGGCATATTCCTATCGCCGCTTGCAGCAGTTTCTAAGCATGTTGGCATATTCCTACAGCAACTCTGCCCTGAACAATGGACAAACAGAACTGGCCGAAAAATTTACCAATATATACCGCATCGTGGACTCGAGCAATGCAGAGTGGGCCTACATGAAAGCAATGCTAGCCGCCCGGAAAAATGACCGTCCAACCGCAACGTCTATGCTGAAAAAAGCAGCTGAACTTGGCTTTGACAACAAAAACAAACGTGCTCAAAAACAGCCTGAGTTTTCTCCTTTCATGACCGACCAAGCCTTTGCTGATGCAGTATTGGCATTGAAGGCGAAGGAAGAGTAGTTTCCCCCATTCCTCACCCCCCGACTATTTTCGCCCCATGAAACTTTTTCTCTTAGACGGCATGGCACTTATCTACCGTGCCCATTTTGCCTTTGCCCAAAATCCCCGCGTCACCAGCTACGGGCTCAATACCTCCGCCACCTTTGGCTTTTGCAATACACTGCTTGATTTATTGAACAGGGAAAAACCTACCCATTTAGCGGTGGTATTCGACACAGCGGCACCCACCGAAAGGCATATTGAATATGAGCTGTACAAGGCTCAACGGGAGGCTATGCCCGAAGCCCTGCAACTGAACCTGCCGCTGGTGGACAGGTTGCTTGAAGCCATGAATATTCCTGTGTTGAAAATGGATGGCTACGAAGCGGATGATATCATTGGCACATTGGCCAAAGAAGCAGCCACCAAAGGCTACACGGTGTATATGATGACTCCCGACAAAGACTTCGGACAGTTAGTGAGCGACAAGATTTTTATGTATAAACCAGCAAGGCTAGGTAATGGTGTTGAGATATTGGGTGTAAAGGAAATATTGGAAAAATGGGAGATAACGGATGTGAGCCAGGTAATAGATATACTCGGGCTTTGGGGCGATGCTTCGGATAATATTCCTGGGGTGCCTGGTGTGGGCGAGAAAACAGCAAAGCTACTCATCAAGGAGTACGGGAGTATGGAAAATATATTGGCCAATACTGACAAACTAAAAGGCAAGCAGAAAGAGAATTTTATTAATTTCAGGGAGCAGGCATTGTTGAGCAAACGACTAGCTACTATTAACCTGAAGGTGCCTGTAGAGTTGGATGAAAAAGCGATTTTGCTTGAACCATTCAACCGAGAAGCATTAGAAAAATTGTTCAACGAATTGGAGTTCAAAACCCTACTGAAACGGGTATTGGGAACTGAGCAAAACAGCCATGCACAAACGGATTTATTTGGGCAGGCCGTGCCGGAAAAAGAAACGAAAGTTGCGAACAAAGAAGCCGATGTAGTGCCTACTTCCTACAAAACAATGGAGAACTCTGAACACCAATATGACCTAATTGATACCAAAGAAAAACGTGCTGCATTAATTGCTGAATTGCTCCAACAGAAAAATATATGCTTTGACACAGAGACGACTGCAGTAGAACCCGTGTGGGCAGAGATTGTCGGACTTTCATTCTCTTGGAAAAAAGGTATGGCTTGCTACATTCCACTACCCGAAAAGTACGAGGAAGCTAAAGAAATAGTAGAAGAATTTCGTGCGGTATTTGAAAATGAAACCATAGAAAAAACTGGGCAAAATATTAAATACGATTATATCATTTTGAAGCATTATGGCATTGAAGTGAAGGGCAAATGGTTTGACACGATGCTGGCTCACTACCTACTGGAACCGGATATGCGGCACAACATGGATGCCCTGAGCATGGCCTACCTCAATTACAAACCAGTTAGCATCACCGAACTCATAGGTAAGAAAAATGCACCGCAAGGCAGTATGCGTTTAGTAGAAGTCAACATTGTGAAAGACTATGCCTCCGAAGATGCCGACATCACACTGCAACTCCGCGAATACCTTGAACCCAAACTTCCAGAACGCGAAGCAGACAAACTGCTGTTTGAACTAGAACAGCCATTGATTCCGGTACTGGCAGGCATGGAGATAGAAGGTGTCCGAATTGACAAAGAATTTTTGGAGAGCTATAGTTTGGAATTGGAAAAAGAAATAGCCATTGCAGAGAAAGAAGTATATCGTTGTGCAGGGGTTGAGTTCAATATTGCTTCGCCAAAACAGCTGGGTGAACTGTTGTTTGATGTAATGAAACTCTCTGACAAGCCTAAGAAAACTCCTACAGGTCAGTACAAAACGGATGAAGAAGTATTGCAGACGTTAAGCGAACACGAAATCGTAAAGCATATTTTGGACTTCAGGCAGTTTGGCAAATTAAAAAATACGTATGTAGATGTGCTACCACGATTGGTGAATCCTAAAACTGGCAGGGTACACACATCCTTTAATCAAGCTATAGCCGCCACAGGACGCCTCAGCAGCGACAAGCCCAACATGCAGAATATACCAGTCCGTACCGATAAAGGCCGAGAAATACGCAGGGCGTTTATCCCACGAAACAACGACCACTTGTTGCTCAGTGTGGATTATTCTCAAATTGAACTTCGCATCATTGCTGCTCTCAGCAAAGATGAAAATATGCTGGAAGCTTTCCGAGACGGTTATGATATACATACTGCAACCGCTGCAAAAATTTATGGCGTGGAAATGGATGCAGTGGACAAGTATATGCGTAGGAATGCTAAGAGTGTGAACTTTGGTATTGTGTATGGCATTTCGGCTTTTGGGCTATCGCAAAACCTGGGCATACCCCGCAAGGAAGCAGCCGAAATTATTGACAGCTATTTTGCTACCTATCCCGGTGTAAAAACGTATATGAACAGTCAGGTACATTTTGCCAAAGACAATGGCTATGTGCAAACTATTCTTGGCCGCCGCCGCTATCTACGTGATATTAATTCGTCCAATGCCAATGTGCGTGGATTTGCAGAGCGAAATGCCATCAATGCACCTATACAAGGCTCAGCCGCTGATATGATCAAAGTGGCCATGATAAAGATTCACAACCGGCTTAACAACGAAAAATTTGCCACTAGAATGATTCTGCAAGTACACGACGAACTTTTGTTTGATGTGCCAAAAAATGAAGTAGACACCGTGAAGCCCATCATTGTGCAGGAAATGCAGGATGCCCTAAAATTGGATGTGCCAATTGTGGCGGAAGCTGGGGTAGGGATTAACTGGTTGGAGGCACATTAATAATCGCTGGCAGGCTGGCCTTTGAAACAGGGCAACTAAATGACTAACTAACATTATGCCGCTCATGTCTTCACAGGATGACTTGATGGAGAGCAAGTGTCTGATACTATTTTATAAAAATAAAACAAAACCCGCCTTATGAGCGGGTTTTGTTTGGAGTATGAATTGAGAATTAGGACCTTAATGTGTAATTACAAGCTTAGCTGTTTGAGTTCCAACTGTGGTTCTAATTTGAATGAAATAAGTGCCTGCGGCAAGGTCTGAGGTGTTTTCGTTTAACCTATATATTCCAGCCTGTTTGGTGGTTGAAATTTCAATTGTCTTTATGCTTTTACCTAAGATATCGCAAAGGGAAACATTCACCGACGTTGAAACGGGGATTGAATAATTTATGGTAACCTCTGTATTGGCAGGGTTGGGCATAAGGTTCAAACCAATGGAGCCTGAATAATCGGGCATATTTATAGGCTGCACATTGGTGTTTACCATTGACTGCACTACTATGCTATCGTGAGCCATGATGCGTCCATCTTCATTCATGAAATAGAACTTCATAGCTGGCCTTCCCTTCTTGAATATCATATTGAAGTGGTTGTTGGCCACTATAGAATCTAAATGAACTGGTTCTGTCAACTCGAACATGGCTGTTTTATTATCATGCCGAACAGTACTGATATCCAAAGCTGAATCCCGTTGCATTCCTTTGTAATACTCCGTTCCGCCCGACACAGCAAAAATCTCTGCATCTTTATCAATTACGATGGCCTGTACCCACTTTATTTTATCTACTTCGCCATAACGATGTGTTTTATCGGGTGCAACTTTGAACCTAACAGCAAATAATGAATCTCCAATTGCTATTTGTGTCATATGAGGCCATGTATCTGGGAACACTGGAGCTTCCCATTTCTTGCTAAATGTACAACTGTCTCCATCACAATGATAAATAGTAAAATAAACCGTACCGTTACTAAACGCAGGAATGGCACTATAATTATTTGGATCCAAGTTTAATCGGAATCTTAATAGATTTACATTATCAGTACAAGCAATGCCTGTGCAATTGAAGGTTTGTGTAGGTGGGCCGCTTGTTGCAGTGTTTGGAATCCTATCATAATTTATGGGCGATGTAAAAGTCCAAGGATTAAATTGACCAATTGGTAAGCATCCCGTATTAATCAATAATCGATTACCCTCCCAATGGCTAACTGGTTGGGTTCCAGCAAAGCTTAATAGATTGATTCTTACGTGTGAGATAGGTGATAGTGGAACTTTCAAGTTGGTTATCAAAACTAATAACCTTCAAATCACAATTATAGGATGAAATAGGTGAAATTTTCAAATTATTCTTCAATAAATCTTATTTTAGGTAAAAGGGATGGCAAATTTGCCACCCAAATGCTCCAAACAACTAATCAACAACCATGAAACTCCCACGTCAGCACACACTCTCAGAAATTGCCGCACTCATCAATGCCCCCTTTATAGGCGATGCCAACCACCTTGTGGTAGGCATTAACGAGATACATAGGGTAGAAAAAGGAGACCTCACCTTCGTTGATTTTGGAAAATATTACCAAAAGGCTTTGACCTCAGCTGCTACTACTATTTTGATAGATAAAGAAACGGAATGCCCCACCGGAAAGGGCCTAATCGTGAGCGACAATCCATTTCGTGATTACAATTTTCTGACTACCTATTTCGCACCGCTAACTGTTCCGAAAGCTACGCTTTTTGTACAGGGCGAAAACGTGACGATTGGTGCTGGCACAATCATTCATCCGGGTGTGGTCATGGGTAGCAATGTAGCTATTGGAAATAATTGCATCATCTATCCCAACGTGGTGATCTACGACCAAAGTATTATTGGCAACAATGTAATCATTCAAGCTAATAGCACCATAGGCGGTGATGCTTTCTACTATAAAAGACGAACAGACCATTACGAAAAAATGCACACTTGCGGACGCACCATCTTACACGACTGGGTGGAGATAGGCAGCAACAGTACTATAGACCGTGGCGTGAGTGGCGATACGATTATTGGTCAAGGAACCAAGATAGACAACCTATGCCAAGTGGGACATGATACTATTGTGGGACAAAACTGTATTATCGCATCGCAATGTGGTATAGCAGGGGTTACCACTATTGAAGACGAAGTTATCATGTGGGGACAAGTTGGAGTGACTAAAGATATAACCGTGGGCAAGGGTGCAATCATCTCTGCTCAAAGCGGTGTATCAAAAAGTTTAGAAGGAGGCAAAGCTTATTTTGGTAGCCCTGCCAAGGAACACCGCACCGCCATGATCGAACTTGCCTACATTGCTAAACTGCCTGAGATGATGCGGAGGAAGGGAAAGGAGTAGACCATCCCTAAAGCTTTTCTCTACTCCAAATGCAACACCTTCGTAAGTTGGTTGCAGTATTTTCCTTTCACAGAAATAAAATATATTCCCTTCGCCCAATCGGCTGCTTGGTAGTAGGAGAACTGTGAATTGCCAACGGCCACCTCTTTTTGTTCTTGCAGAACAATATGTCCAAATAAATCTATCACCGCAACTTCAACCCTATCGGAGATATTGGCTTGAAAGCCCAGGGTCAATACATTCCCAAAAGGATTCTCTATTACGGAAAAATTTAATCCCACATATTTATATGCAACAAATAGTATGTTACTATAAGTCCATTTGCCGTCCTGGTCTACCATTGTCAAGCGGTAGTATGCTCCCTGTTTTCCTAGAAGGGCATTTTCGGTAAAATCATATCGGTTTATATTATTGCTGTTGCCCACCGCCTTTACATATCCAACGGAAGTATACTCATTCCCATCCAAGCTACGCTCAACAACAAAGCCATCAGCATTGCTTTCAGAGGCTGTACGCCAATTAAGTTCAATAATTTCATCGTTTTCTATCCCTGTAAAATCAAGCAGCTTCACTGGCAGTGCAGCCATCGTCAATGTGTTTTTGCAGAAGCCAGGGCTTTGTGCCGAATAGGTGCTTGACAGGCCAGCAGTATTGTAGTTCACCACAGTAGTAAAGCTCGAAATAGAGGAATTGAAACTTGCATGTTTCTTTAGTTGTATAAGCCCCCCACTCGTATGTCCAAATGTAAAGTAGCTGGCTGAATCCGCATCGTAATACCCGCAGGGTATACCAACGGAAGATGTGAGTAGAGCCGATGAAAGCAAAGGCATGGCTGTGTATGTTCCATGAAGTGTTGCCGAATAATATGCACGTACGTTTGTTCCAGTTGAAATATACAAAATGTATTGTGTGCCATTAAAAAAAATATCTGGGTCGGAAGCACTTCCATTAGAAGTGGTAATAGTATAGCTGAGCCTTGCTCCGGATTGTTTTACAAAGACTGTACCTCCAGAACTTGGCACCTCCACAGCCGACCTAAAGTACTTGGTGCAACTCGAAGCTCCATTGCATCCTGCAGGGTCACCTGTGCCGGGGCCGCTTGATTCCAAGTATAACATCACCAACCTTCCTGATGAATCAAGTATCATGGATGGATCTACAGCGTACTGGGAGGTGCCTGCACTGTCAACAATGGATACTTTGCTCATGTCTTTATCCCAAGTATTGGTGCTATAGTCATACGTTTTTACCCCAGAGGTAGTATAAAGGTATAATTTATTATTTCTTGTAATCACATCGGGCACACTGCCACCGCCAACAAAGGAGGTGAAGCCGGGCACACTTGACCACGAGTAGCCATTGTTACTTTCGGCCAGTTGCACTCGATGTGAGTCGAGAGATCCGCCGGAGGAACAAGTGAAGTAGGACATCAAATAGTTTTTGGAAGGTTGGGCTTTTGCCGATAATGATACTGCAATTGCGAATATCAAAACATGGATGTGGAGTTTATACATAATTGTGTTTTTTATTTTATACTCTTCTGTGGAGAAGGCAGGGTGAAGTTTTTTGTTGTTATTTCTAATGCAAAATTCACAATTCAGCAGCCAGCTGGAAAGTCAATTTTATCTTTTTCTTATGTGTCAAAAGCAATTGATAAAGTAACGTTTCGAAAGTAAAATACTTTTTTACAGCCAATTAAGCCAACCTAATTTGTTTAATATTTCCATTTCAGACAACCAAAAATGAAGTTAAACCAAGGCATTTATCGGAATGGATATCTTTGCGGTACTATTCAACAAATGAACATTCCACAACTACTCTCCCAACTTGGCATTGGCCAGGAAAACGAGGCGGCTTTTACTGGCCAGCAAACGATAAAAAGCGTCACAACAGAAACTAAAACTATACACAGTCCAGTCGATGGAAAAGCAATATCTACCGTAAGATTGGCTACAGCTCAGCAGTATGAACAACTAATCCAGACTTCCGAAAAAGCCTTTGCCGAATGGCGTAAAATACCAGCCCCACACCGTGGCGAAATCGTTAGGCAATATGGCAACAAGCTTCGTGAATACAAGCTACCGCTGGGTCAGTTGGTGAGCTATGAAATGGGAAAGATATTGCAAGAGGGCTTGGGCGAAGTGCAAGAGATGATTGACATCTGCGACTTTGCTGTTGGGCTTAGCCGCCAACTATATGGTCTCACCATGCATAGCGAAAGGCCGGGGCATCGCATGTATGAACAATGGCATCCGCTGGGCACAGTCGGGATTATTTCAGCTTTCAATTTTCCTGTTGCAGTTTGGGCTTGGAATGCCATGCTGGCTGCTGTGTGCGGCGATCCAACCGTTTGGAAGCCGAGTGAAAAAACACCACTCTCAGCCATTGCCTGTTTCCATATTTTGAAGGATGTTCTAAAAGAAAACAATGTACCCGAAGGGGTTTTCAACCTCATCATTGGGGATTACCGCATAGGTGAACTGATGAGCAACGACCACCGCATTCCGTTGGTGTCAGCCACGGGCAGCACACGCATGGGCAAGACAGTAGGTGCAGCAGTAGGTGCACGTCTTGGTCGTGCTTTGCTCGAGCTTGGTGGCAACAATGCCATCATCCTTAGTCAACATGCCAACCTCGACATGGCATTCAGGGCGGTTTTATTTGGAGCGGTGGGCACTGCCGGGCAACGCTGCACCACTACCCGCAGGCTTATCATTCACGAAAGTATATATGACAGTTTTAAGAATAGATTAGTAAAAGCCTATGCTCAGATCATACCTGCCAACCCACTAGAAGATGGTTCGTTGGTGGGACCTCTCATTGACAAGGATGCAGTTGGAATGTTCCTACAGGCCATAACGGATGTGCAGGCCGCGGGCGGCAAGGTGCTTTGTGGTGGTTCCGTTGCCGAAGGATTTGATAGTGGCTGCTATGTTCATCCTGCCATTGTGGAGGCTGAAAACCAGTGGCCTGTAGTACAGCAAGAAACTTTTGCTCCTATATTGTACTTGATGAAATATACTTCGATAGATGAGGCCATAGCCATGCAGAACGGGGTAAAGCAAGGACTAAGCAGCAGTATATTTTCTACTAATATGTTGGAGACAGAACAATTCCTCTCAGCTCTTGGGAGCGATTGCGGCATAGCCAATGTGAATATTGGAACCAGCGGGGCTGAGATAGGCGGGGCCTTTGGCGGCGAAAAAGAAACTGGCGGTGGCCGTGAAAGTGGCTCCGATGCTTGGAAGGCTTATATGCGTAGGCAAACGAATACGATTAATTATAGTTCTTCGTTGCCACTAGCCCAAGGGATAAAATTTGAAGTGGAATAAGCGAATTGCAACTCACAACTTCCTATATGCCCCCACCCAATCAGTCACAAAGTAATTGGGGTTGAAATCCATAGGCAAGTAGTGAAAGTTGACGAACTCAAAGGTATTGATGTTGGTGGTCATTTTTAATAGATTCCAACAATAGCATCGCTGCCTAGACTTTGGCTACCACGGTACATACCCTCCGAGTTGAAGCTGAGTTCAATATTTCCAAGCGGATCCATGGCTATTAAGCCACCTTCGCCACCCATTTTCACCAACTTGTTTTTCACTACTTCGTTGCAGGCTTCAGCCAAAGTCATTCCCTTGTATTCCATCAGGCAACTGATGTCGTAGGCCACCACTGCTTTGATAAAAAACTCGCCATGCCCCGTGCAGCTGATGGCACAGGTGTGATTATTGGCATACGTTCCAGCACCAATGATTGGGCTATCCCCTACCCTACCGTAACGCTTGTTGGTCATGCCGCCTGTGCTAGTGCTGGCCGCAAGGTTTCCATGTATATCCAATGCTACGCAACCTACTGTCCCCATCTTTGTTTTTGGAGAATCATCCAGCCGAACTGCTTCACTCCCTCTGAGTTCTTCCAATTGTGAGAATCTATTTGCTGTATAGAAATAGGCATCGTCTTCAAAAGGCAGCCCCTTGGTCTGGGCAAATTCCTCCGCTCCCTTGCCACTCAACAATACAAACTGCGATTGCTCCATCACGGCACGGGCAAGCTGCACGGGGTTACGAACATTACTCACACCGCTCACTGCCCCTGCCATCAGTGTTTTTCCTTCCATGATGCTAGCATCCATTTCGTGGCGACCATCGTGGGTGAACACCGCCCCTTTACCGGCATTAAACAGTTCACAATCTTCCAAGGCTCGTACAGCAGTTTCTACTATGTCCAAGGCTGAACCTCCTTTTTCCAATACTGTATATCCAGCGGCAAGGCAGTTGTTCAATGCCAGCATGTATGCTGCTTCTTTTTCAGGTGTCATGAGGCTAGGGGCAATAGTGCCTGCCCCTCCGTGTATGGCTATTCCAGGTTTCATGGGGCGAAAGTAAGGGGAGGAGAATGTGGGAATGTGATAATATAGGGAGTTTGTTAGTCTTAATTTATTGAAGAGAGGCAGGATGAAGGGATCTGGAAGCGGGTTTCACCATTTTTTCGGAGTTGGGGCTCAGCACTAAACGCAACCTCCACTCCTACTTTTGTGTCTTGCTGTCAATGAAAAAATACCTTTTGCTGCTGTTGCCTTGGCAGGCAATGGCTCAAGCGGATGCCGACAGCAGCAATTGGTTTCGCATTAACACAAACTTTATCGAAAACCCAGCGACGGTGGGTGAGAATGGGAAGAATATTTTGACTTTTGATTTTGCATCCAATAGCACTTTCAACGATGATTTAGGGCTTGCTTTTCAAACAAGCGAGATAAAAACGGTCAATGGCAACCTGATACTGTTGGCTACGATACCGTTTGCTACGAACACAGCATTCGACATTACAACCTAGAAATATACGACCACAACAACAAAGTGATGTTTGAAACCACCACCTACTACGCTGGTTGGAACGGCACACGCAAAGGCAAACGCTGCGAAGCCGGCAGCTACAAATTCAAACTATGGTGGTATGATGCGGACGGAAAGAAAACCTTGATTGAAGGCCGAATAGAATTGTTGCTTTAGTTCAACACATATCTTTCTATTCCATTTTTCCCTCCCCTATTTCGGGAAGTTCAGGTTCTTCCTCAGGCTCTGGCTGGTTCTTGTATTTTTTCAGGTATTGTTTCGCCGGGCCAGTCAGTTTCACACTGGGTAACAGCCCCACAGTGTCTTCGGGGGTTATTAAATTTTGCACCGTCATCAATCGTGAAATTTGCCTGAAATAGCCACCAAGCCGTGGTCGGATGTCGCCCGTACTATCATCAAATCGCCAGGCAAATGCTTTGGGCTGGGGGATGATACTGCTGAGAAAAATAGCCTCAGGTAATGTGATCTGTGAGGGGCTTTTCTTGAAATAAAAATCGGCTGCCTCGCCAATTCCATATATCCCAGGCCCCCATTCAATGATGTTCAAGTATACTTCAAACATCCGTTGCTTGCTGCACACGCCACTATTTTCCATGAGCCAAACTAATAGCATCTCTTCAAACTTGCGGGTAAGCGTTTTCTTGCGGCTCAAAAATATATTCTTGACCAACTGCATACTGATGGTGCTGGCTCCACGGGCAAACCGCTTTGTACGATAATTATGGGCAATACTTTGCCTCACAGCATCCATCACAAAACCACGGTGCCACATGAATGATGGGTCTTCGCTGGTGAGCACAGTACCCCGCACAAACGGTGAAATTTCATTATACTCTGTAAAGTATTGATTGCCAAGGCTGATGTCAATCGGTCTTTGTGGTCGGCCATACTCGTAGGGTGTGTAGGTAAAAGGCCCACCAATCTTGGGCAAGTAAGCAGTGCCCCAACTTCGAATCTTGAAATTATCCCGCTCCATATCACTTTCAAAACGGTTGTTCCACACATCAGTATCGTTGAGGAAAGCTGACATGCGGTATGTGAGAAATCCTTCGGTTTGTATGCCAGTCAATCCATCGAACATGCCATCGGGAAGTGAGTTGAAAAAATCTTGTGCCGCCATTTTATCTGTTCGTAGTTTCAGTTCATATTCCTTCACAGGGCTACGTTGAAAACGTATGTATGGATAGCAGACAATCTTGTTCAAAGTTAGCTGGCTACTACTGTCCAATGCCACAAAGTTTTCGCCCAGCAGAAAATGAAAATTGCCACTACCATTATCCACAGTCACATCATGGTCGGCAAGGCGAGGGTGATTCAGCAGTAGGTTCTTGAAAGCAGCAGAGCATTTGATAGAAAGTTGGTCACCATCCATCTCCACGGCAGTCAGTTTCAGTTGCACGTCGTTTGCTCCCAGCAACATGCCCAGTTTAGTATCAAGCCACGGCAAGGTCATACGGCTGCGGTCGGCACTGCAAATATTTATATCACCAGTCATATTGGCGGGGTCAAAGGGCCCACGCAGCACCCATTGTTGTTTGCCCGATGGAGTTTCAATTGCTATTTCTGTGAGTAATTGCTCGCTTTGCAAAGTCATTTTGCGAACCGACACAATATATTTTCTGTCGCCAGTAGTGTGACTGATGAAGAAATTGCTTACCTGCAAATCGGTAGGCACTTGCTCAAAAGCGGCATTCACCAATTTATACACTTGGCGGGCAAGGTTTATCTTGGTTTCAGGCTCTTCCGTCTCTTTTTTCTTGCTTCGCAAAAATGCTGCGTAGTTACTGCTTGCCGAATCATACTTAACCAATGAAACGGCCCCATCTGAGATATTCAAGTGTGAAAATTGTATCTTGCCAAACAGCAATTTAAAGAGCTTAAATGAAGTGTTCACATTGGCCACTTTCACCACGGTGTCGCCATTTTCGGGCACAATACAAATGTCTTTGAGCCCCACATCAATCCAACCCGAAATAGCTGCAGAACCAATATTCAAGCGAGCATGATACTTAGTCTGAAACTTAGTTTTAGCTTTGTTAATAGCCCACTCCAAAACGGAATTTCGGAAGACAAAATATCCTGCTGTTGCCATCAGGACAATGCTGAGCAATACAATAGATACTAATTTGAGGGTTTTTTTCAAGAGAAAAATTAACCTTTTACCAAAGTTCCTACTTTTTCACCAAGCATCAATCGTTTGAAATTGCCAGCTTTATTCATGTCGAATACAATGATGGGTAAGTTATTTTCCTGACAAAGGGTAATGGCAGTCAAATCCATCACATTCAGACTACGTTCATACACTTCACTGAAAGTAATCTGCTCAAACCGTGTGGCGTTGGGGTCTTTCTCTGGGTCGGCTGAATAAATACCATCTACCCTTGTTCCCTTCATCACTACATCAGCTTCAATTTCCACAGCCCGGAGTGAAGCTGCAGTGTCTGTGGTGAAATAGGGATTGCCTGTACCTGCTCCAAAAATAACTACCCTACCTTTCTCCAAGTGCCGCATTGCCCTGCGGCGTATGAACGGCTCGCATATCTGCTCCATTTTGATGGCGGAAAGCAGCCTTGTTTTAAGACCAGCCTTTTCAAAAGCTCCTTGCAATGCCATTGCATTGATAACAGTAGCCAACATGCCCATGTAGTCGCCTTGAGCCCTATCAACCACCCCGCCTTGCACTCCCTGAATGCCACGAAAAATGTTGCCGCCGCCAATCACTACGGCTACTTCCACACCCAAGTCCATGGCGGCTTTCACTTCGCCTGCATATTGCTCAAGCATGTCTGGGTCTATGCCGTAGCTTTTAGTTCCCATCAAGCTTTCGCCGCTCAGTTTCAGCAGCACCCGTTTGTATTTTGTTTCTGACATATTAGTTTGCGAATTTCGGGTGAAGCCGTCCAATATGTTTCAAATGGGGAAAACTTGTAGGGAATGTTTGCATTTGGCCTGTTTGAATGCAGGCAGTTGTACCCTCTGAATCCAAGTACCAGCTTTAATTTGATATATTGGCCCCCACCTTTGCCCTACTTTTGCATCATGCACATCAATGCCAAAATATACATAGCTGGCCACCGTGGGATGGTGGGTGGAGCTATGCTGCGTCGCTTGCAAGCTGAAGGATTCTCGAATTTTGCTTTGCGAACTTCCTCTGAGCTCGACCTTAGAAACCAGGAAGCGGTAGCCGATTTTTTTAAGGATGAAAAACCCGAATATGTATTTTTGTGTGCAGCTAAAGTGGGTGGCATTATTGCCAATAATACATACCGTGCCGAATTTTTGCACGACAATCTTGCTATCCAAAATAATGTAATCCATCAGAGTTATGTGAACGATGTAAAAAAGCTCATGTTTTTTGGGAGTTCCTGCATTTATCCAAAGTTAGCTCCCCAGCCCCTAAAAGAAGAATATTTACTCACTGGCCTGCTTGAAGAAACCAATGAACCATACGCTATTGCCAAGATAGCAGGGATAAAGATGTGTGAAAGTTATCGTAGGCAATATGGTTGCAATTTTATCTCGGTGATGCCAACCAACCTGTATGGGCTTGGCGACAATTATCATCCACAAAACAGCCATGTGTTGCCAGCACTTATTCGCAAATTTCATGAAGCTATTGCTTGTAAGGCTGAGCTAGTTGAAGTATGGGGAACCGGTTCGCCCTTGCGTGAATTTCTTTATGCCGACGACCTGGCAGATGCGTGTCATCATTTGATGTTGAACTACAGTGGAGAGCTGCATATAAACATTGGCTCTGGCACAGATCTAAGTATACATGACTTAGCTGTGTTAATCCAAGAAGTAATCGGCTTCAACGGAGGACTCACCTTCGATGCAAGTAAACCTGATGGCACTCCTCGCAAACTTATGGACAGCAGCAAACTATTCAGTATGGGATGGCAGCCTAAGACCTCACTTAAAGAAGGGATAAGATTGGCTTACGAGGACTTCAAGAGAGGTACGATTAGTTATTCAGTATAAGTTTATTGCTAAAATCTCTTTGAGCAACACTTCTGAAATGTTGCGATAAGATTCTTCGCTCCAGCCTGCCACATGTGGGGTTAGCACTGTTCGCTGATTGTTGGATAGATAACGAAACCAGTCCGTTTGTAGATACTCATTTGGTGTTTCTATTTCCAGTACATCCAAACAGCAGGCTCTAACGTTGTCGCTTTTCATTGCCTCGATCAAATCTGCAAGGTTTACTACCTCACCTCGGCAAAGATTCATTAAAATGATCGGCTTGGCAAAACGATTCAAGAATTCACTGTTCACCATATTTTTTGTCTCTGCAGTCAATGGAATGTGAAGGGAAAGGATATCGGACGCAGCGAAAATATCATCCATGCTTGCTTCAGTAACCGAGTCGTATCCAAACCCTGTTTTATATTTATCGTAGGCTAGAATTTTTACATCAAAACCCTTCAGTTTTTTGGCCACGGCCATGCCTGTATGACCATATCCTACAATGCCAATAGTCTTACCTCCAAGCTCAATTCCACGATTTCCTTCCCTATCCCATTTTCCCTGTTTCACTTCACTGTCAGATTTATTTATTTTATGTAAAAGTGACAGCAGCATCCCGACGGCATGTTCGCCCACAGTATTTGCATTAGCCCCCGCTGCATGTATAAATTTAATCCCCAAATTTTCGGCAGCAGCGATATCTATATTTTCGAGCCCTGAACCTGCTCGTGCTATTAGTTTTAACTTGGTTGCTGTTTTCAACATTTCGGAAGTAATATTCCTATTTCGCACAACCAATCCAATACTATTTGGCAAAGCCTCCATCAATTCCTCCATCGAAATGCCTGGCCGATATTCAAATGGAATTCCTTTGGCGGCCAGGCCATCAGTAAGAATTGAATGAACAGGGTCAGTAATGAGGAGCATTGAAATTGTGTTTATTTTGGAATGTCGTTCAAACATTCTAAAATATCAGTCGTTTTTTTAACTATCGCTCACTCAAAATAAGTGAAGCATTATTATATTTAATTTTCAATAGAATTTTCATGGGGGTATTCTTCAATGCAAAGGTAATGGTAAGCAATACTAGCTTAATACTACTTGTAATTCCAAAACACAAATCTGCCTTTAGCCCTAATCATGTACTTATGGAAATTGATTTTTCAATCCCAAACCTTATCCACAGGAGAATGGCAATACTTCAATGCTTCAATCTCCGAGTTTCAATCCTAACTCAAGACGCCAAGCTCCTTTCCTATATTTGCCCCAAATAAAAAGATCATGCAAGGAAAAACAGTATTGATAACGGGTGCAAGCCGTGGCATAGGCAAAGGCATTGCTGAAGTTTTCGCAGCGGCGGGGGCTAATGTAGCATTCACTTACCTTAGTTCGGTAGAAAAAGCTCAGGCATTTGAAGCGGAGCTAAGGGCCAAAGGTATAAAGGCCAAAGGTTATCGTAGCAATGCAGCCGTGACCCTAGAAGCAGAACAATTGGTGGAACAAGTGATAGCAGACTTTGGAAGCTTGGATGTATTGATAAACAATGCGGGAATAACCAAAGACACCCTGCTGATGCGGATGAGTGAAGAACAATGGGATGAGGTGATGCAGACCAACCTAAAATCGGTGTTCAACATGACCAAGGCCGCCATCAAGCCGATGATGAAAGCCAAGGCCGGAAGCATCATCAACATGACTTCTATTGTGGGTATCACGGGCAATGCGGGGCAGGCCAACTATGCCGCCAGCAAAGCGGGAATGATTGGTTTCACAAAGAGTGTTGCCAAGGAACTCGGCAGCCGAAATATTCGTTGCAACGCAATTGCACCAGGCTTCATCGAAACAGAGATGACGGGAACCCTCACTGATGAAGTGAAAGCAAAATGGATGGAAATGATTCCACTTCGTAGGGCTGGCACTACCGCCGATGTGGCCAACTTATGTATATTCTTGGCAGGTGACCAATCAGCATATATCACTGGACAAACAATAAACTTGTGCGGAGGGATGGTGATGTAAATCTTGCTATTTATGTATACAGATGCTGAATCAAGTTCAGCATGACGGATAAAGAACTTCTCACTTCCTTTTCTACATCGTCAAATCAACTAATCTCCAAATTTCCAAATCAACCCTTGTCTTTTTCCGCCTCCTACTCGCTTTGGTATTTACTTCTCTGTATTTTGGCAGGGGTGGCTGGGGCGTATTTTTTATACAGGAACAACAAGATAGAGTTTGAACAAAATGCCAAATTTTGGAAATGGCTATTATATGGTTTGCGGTTTTTGAGTATATCACTTATTTGCTTATTGCTCTTCAACCCATTGGTAAAAACCATAATACGCCGAACAGAGAAACCATTAATACTAGTAGCAATAGACAATTCACAAAGCATAGTTGCTGGCAAAGATTCTGCTTTTTACCGAAAGGAGTTTACTGAGAAAATCAAAGCCCTGAAAAATGAAATCGGAAGTGAGTTTGAAGTAATGATGCTTTCATTTGGAGAGTTGACAAAGGAAAACGAAACCTATTCTTTTGCTGAAAAACAATCAGACTTGGGTGGACTGATGAAAGAAATTGAAGACCGCTACGAGAACCAAAATTTAGGGGGGATCGTATTGGCTACCGATGGCATCTACAACAAAGGGAACAACCCTGCCTACGAATGCGAAAACCTAAAAGTACCAGTGTTTACAATAGCTTTGGGCGATACCACTGAACGTCGTGATATCAAAATAAAATCCGTTCGACATAATGAAGTTGCGTATACTGGGAACATATTTCCAATGCAGGTGCAGGTGGATGCCAAAGGCTGTTTGGGTGAGAATGCAGCATTGACCGTTACCGAAAATGGGCAATCCGTTTTTTATCAAAATATATCCGTGAATGCCGATGTGTACTCAACCAATATCAGTTTTACACTAGCTGCCAAGCAACCTGGCACTAGGCATTTTACCATTTCGGTTGCTCGTTTGAAAAATGAAATTACTTACTCAAATAACATAAAAGATATGTTTGTGGAAGTAATGGATTCTCGACAAAAAGTACTTCTAGTCGCCAATAGTCCGCACCCTGATATCTCTGCCATTAGACAAAGTATAGAAAGCAACAAAAATTATGAGCTGAAAATATTTATGGCCAATGAGATTGGCAAGATTGGTGACATCAAATCGTATAACATGGCCATCTGCCACCAGTTGCCATCTGCCACCCAATCAGCTTCTGGAATAATTGGCACATTGAAGGTCGCTGCTATCCCAATTCTGTATATCTACGGACAGCAAAGCAATATTGGTGTGCTCAACAACCTGAACACCCCACTGAATATACAACAAACAGGCGGCGGCAGCAACGATGCTTCCGCTGTAATTAATAGTAGTTTTGGATTGTTCACAATTAGCGAAACATTTCAAAGCAGGGTAAAGAATTTCCCACCGCTTCTCACCGTATTTGCCAACTATCGCTTGACTGGAGAAACAGATGTATTGGCTCATCAACAGATTGGATATGTGAAGACGAACAATCCCTTAATCCTATTCAACAAAAATCCACAACAGAAGTGCGGAGTGATAGCCGGGGAAGGACTTTGGCGGTGGAGGTTGAGCGAGATGAGTCAATTCGGCAATGCAGATGCATTTGACGAATTAGTTTCGAAGCTGTTGCAGTATTTGGCAACTAAGGAAGACAAACGGCCTTTCCGCATAGTTACCGATAAAAAATATTTCCTGGAGAACGAGCCAGTACATTTTGATGCGGAACTTTACAATGAAAGCTACGAATTAGTAAACAAGCCAGATGTGCGGATCAGCATTTTCGATGCAATAGGAAAGAAATATAACTATGTTTTTAGCAAAGCAGGAAACGCTTACACCTTAGAAGCGGGGATGTTTCCACCGGGTAATTACAACTATAAGGCATATACAGCTCTCAACAGCAAGGAGCATAGTTTAGTGGGACAGTTTTCCGTAATCCCATTGCAGGTTGAGTTAACAGAAACTCAGGCCAATCACCAACTACTAGCAACCATCTCAAGAAACACTGGCGGGCAATTGGTATATCCAAAAGAGCTAGAAAAACTGGCCGAAAAACTCAAGATAAACGAAGAAATAAAACCAGTGACCTATACCGATAGGAAAACTAAAGACCTCATCCATTTTCGTTGGCTATTTGCAGCCTTGTTTCTATTTCTTGGCACCGAATGGGTGGTGCGAAAATTAAACGGAACGGTATAAAAAAATATCAATGCACCAGAATGCATGATTTTAGGAATCTTACGAGTATATATTTGCATCTGCCGGTTCAGTTTTGTTGGAACTTCGCCTCAGCGTATTAAGGATTCACTGTTGCAAGATGCTGACTACAGTAGGCAACTATTATTTATATTATATGAATCAGCTTTTCAACGAATAGCAGACATCAATGGTGTCGAATTGGCTAAACAGACACTGCTGGAGTTTAGCTTCGATGAGAAAAGCCCTTGTTGAGACAAAGCGTAGAAAAACCCTGCGGCAAAGTGGGGTTCCTTTTGGAGTTGCACTATTTCCAAAAAAAATCCCCGACCTTTTCAGTCCGGGGATTTTTAATATTAGGTTGGTGTCGGGTGTATTCACCTGACACTGACATACTAATTCTTCAACACCTTCATCACATTCACACCAGCCGAGTTTTCTATTTGCAACAGGTACATACCCGCTGCAAGCTGGCTCATATCAATGCTTTGCAAGCGGTTGAAAGAATACGAGCCGATGATTGCACCATTCATGCCCATCAATTTTACGGTAGTATATTCAGTAGCCGAAAGTGGCTCAATGTTCAACACATTGCTTACTGGTATTGGGTATATGTTCACCACTGATTTGCCTGCCTGCGATACCAACACTGTCTGGCTGAAGCTGCTGCTGCCATCAGCCTCCAACATGTTCAAGCGGTAGTATGTTGATGGTGCTTTGCTGGCATCCGTGGCTGTATAGGTATTGCTACCAGAAATGTTCCTCGCTTTTACTGTGGCTACAGTCTCATAATTCCGTCCATCAATTGAACGCTGCACTTCGTATTTATCCATGTTCACCTCGGCTGCTGTTGTCCATGCAATCAAGTTCGTTTCGCCATTGGCATTTGCAATAAAACGAATCAAGCTTAGCGGTAGCGGTTCTGATTGGTCACCAAACGTCCAAGTTGAAAAGTGAGTGATGGGATTGTCACCATTATTTGCAACGGTATTGTTGGTAGGGTTTTTCTCCAATGTCCCACCACAATCAATCCAAGAATTATTGGTATATGGATCCACGTGAACATATACACGTAAGTCACCCTCAGCTATACTATTTAGTTCACCTTCGCGGTAACTGAATATCACCAATGCATTTAGGTCCGTATTGCTGTCTGGAGTAATGCTGAAATACCGCTTGATTCCTTCGTTGCCAATATATCCACTGGTATTGCTAATGATGGCTGTCCCAGTTTTACGAATAGCCAAATATGAATTGGTAGACTGAGTAGTCTCATTGATAGAAAGACCCATGCCACCAAAGGTATTCGTAGTGTTTTGAAGCACAGTGCGAGTGGTTTGCAAATTTCCATTCACATACGATGTATCGCTTTCTGAAATGGTAGCATTGCTTCCCATTATCAATGAATTACCGCTTCCAGTAGTTAGCACACCACTAGCCATGGTCATTGCTCCTTTTAGGTTGATATTTTCGCTCTGCGTCAAACCTACTGGTCCATTCACAGTCAGGTTGTTTATGCTATCCACAAACAGGCTTGTTGGCAGGGTAACCGATACCATATTGGTGAATACCAATGAGCCTTCCGATGCATTGATATTGCCTGATGTGCGGCTTAAAATGCTGTCAATTGTGAGGGTGTTCGCACCAGTGGTCAATGTTCCGGCTGTCAAAGTCAAATCACCATTCACAGTCAAGTTTCCTGAAAGCGTGGTACTGGCATTCAAAATAAAATCACCCGTAGTTCCAGTTGCAGTTCTCGCTATTACCAAAGGTGTAGTTCCTGCTGCTGGGGAAGTGGTATTTGCGGAACTCCATGTTCCATTAGTAGAAGTAACTGCATATAGATTATCGCCGTCAGGCTCTACAAAGCTTATCCTGCGAATGCCGTTGGACAATGAACTTGGAACAATCGTACCGTAAGCCGTGGCTGTAGCATCGTAAGCCGATGTGTACCAAGTGCTGAATGCGGTGGTGATGCCATCGTTCTCTGTCCAGCTACCATACACTGGGCGGCCTGTGCCAGCGATGTTGTCGTAGGTAAATACAAAATGCTCTGCTGGTGCGTGGCTTGTTCCAGCCATCGGTTTTGCATTGGTATAATCGAGCATCGTGATAGTATTATTGGAACGAAGGCTTTGAGTAACCAAAGTATCTGCAGCCCCACCTGTACCATTATTAGTTTGAACGTAAAAATATATATTGTTGCCAGATGTGAACACGGCATTGCCAGTAGGTACGAATGCAAACCATCCGGTATAGTTGCCACTGCCATCAGTTGTTAGGGTGGCATACCTGCTTGAGCTCACAAACTCATCTCCCGAAAATTCTGCTGCCTGACCTGCTAATGATTTTGAAGAAGTATAACCTGTGATGTAACCGTTGGCTCCACTACTATTGTTGATGGCAAACATGTTACCCGCCCCTGTAGAAGTAAGCGAGGAGGCAGTGGATGCCCCAACCAGATACCGATAGGTTGAGCTTGCTGCCAGATTGCTCAACGTTAGACGACAGGCGTATTGTAAGCGGCTTCCAGCAGTGTTGCCGTTGATAGCATACTGTGGAAATATATTTTCAGTAACTGAAATCACGTTGAACGGGTCACTGCTCTTGTCCAAATCGGTGGTAGCGGTGCGTTCTGCATTTAGGGTAAGTGAACTGCCGCCTGCGGTGTGAGTGAGCGAACTAAAAGTAGCCAATCCTGCAACAGCATTTATATCAACGGGTGTTCCAGTTAGTGTTCCACTTGAAGTAATCCGTATTTGTGCTACGAAATCCAAATCACGATTGCCGTTTGCATCTACTGCACTCACGGTTACTGCAGGTGTCATGGCGGTGTTGGCTTGCAGAGTAGTTGCATTTTGAACGTAAGTAAGAGCAGTCACAGCTACATCTATTAGGTTGTTGCCAGAGCCTGAATTCTGGTCTTCGCTTGCGGTAAGTTGGCTACCGCTTGCCGCAGTCACATCAGCCGAGCGAATCCTAAACACCAGTCTTTGTCCATCAATGGTATTATTAAGCGTGGCCATGTTTGAATTTAACCACACTTTCAAGGTATATGTTTTGGTAGCATTATCCGCTACGTAGCCAAGGTCTCCAGAGCCGTTCGAAATAGAACTAAAAGTAATATCTGAACCATTCACAGTGCCAGTCATGCTATTTGTACCATCACTAAGTTCTGCTCCAGCTAAAGCCAATGTCCAATCAGTGATTGTGTTACCAGTTCCTGCCACAAAAATCATTTGGTTTATTGTTGTTGCAATGCCATCTGTTCCAGAGGTAGCTCCATCGTCCTGAAAGTCTATATCAAAATTGAGCGAGGCCGCTATGTGTGTATTAATTAACGAAGAAAAAGTAGCTGGCTCAGAACTGCCACCTGCAGTTATGGTGCTAGTACCTGGTGCAATTGCAATGCTGCGGCTTGTACCTGAACAAGAACCTGTATTGAAGGTAGAAACGGTGGTAGTGCCAACGGTAGTAAATGCAGCAGAAGCCACATTTGTATTAATTGTATTTCCTACTGTAGCACCTGCATCCACGGTGGCCACAATCAGGTAAGTGCGAACGGAAGAAAATCCTGATTCGCCAGTAATGGTTATGTCCATGCTGTCAGCAAGTGAAACCCCCGTGCCGCAGACTGAAGCATCAGCACCGTTGATTATGCCGTTTGCGTCGTTGTCGCGGTATATACGTATAGCTGTAATGTCGGAACCACTTGCTGAGCCTGTGCGACTCACAGTCACCTGCGTAAAATTGATGTCGGCATTGGGAGTAATCTTAAATCCGGCAAGCACTGCTTCGCTGTTTCCTTTGTGGATGCCTCCTGTTGGCTGCCCACCTGTGATGTTTGATAGCACCGACGAAGTACCCGTGGTGAAAGCGGTAGTGCTAAGTGTGGTTGTGCCCGAAGAGGCGGTCGTCCAAGTGCTGGGGTCAGTCACCAAAGTTCGGAACTGAGTGTAGGTTGGCTGATTGGTGCGTGATCCAGTGTATTCACCTGTATGTGTTGTTCCTGTAAATGCTATGTTGCCACCTGTTACGTTCAGCTCTGATGGTAAGTATGATGTGCTAGAACTAGGTGTGCCGCTTGATAGAAATGCACTGCCAATATTCAGTCCATAAAGTATAGTTCCAGAGAACGTGGTGGGGTTGGTATTCGTAGCCCAATCGGGGTTGTTGCCCGTTGTGGCTGCACCTTGGTAGGCAAATAATTGATCGGTACTGGTTATTCCTGAAAGTCCGCTGCCTGCCACATTCGCAACGCCAGTAGTGGCGGTAGTTCCTTCCACTTTTATTACTGTGCCAGCTGCAATGCTACCACCTGTATTGTTTTTCCATGTCACAAAATTTTCACCTCCTCTTCCATTATTCGTTCCTGTGGCTGAACCTGAACTCAAGAACCCATTATCCGTAAATTTTATCAAGGTGTTGTCTTTTAAATCTACCCAGGTAACAAAGGTGAAATTGTCAGGTGTGTTTGAGTTGAAACCAAGGATAGATATATCGCCCACGGCCAACACAGTTGGGCCTTCCACTGCAATGGTGAATTCGCCATCCACAAAGACGGGGGTGGGTGTGGTTGAAGAACCACCGCCAAAATGATATACCCGAATAGAATAAGTATTGCCAATAGTTAGGCTGGTCAGCACCACATTTTCAGCTGTGTCTGTACCGTTTGCATCCGCACAATTAATGTTCGTTCCGTTGCAACTTCCGCTGCGTACATCCACCACGACATCCATGCTCGCTCCGGGCGTTACTACCACACGGTGGTCGGTGGCGGTGGCCACAAACGAATACCACACATCGGCCAGTGTGCCACCGCTTGTGTTGCTGTTGCAGGTAATGGCTGCTATGCTTTGCCCAGCATTGGTGAGGTCGCCTGTTATAGCTGAACCATTCACGGTGAGTGAAGTTGCTCCGCTGCAATCATCATTGGCTGGAGTAACATTAAAGGTACTACTGTTCACATCAAAATCGAGGGTAGAAGTTCTTTCAGCATTTAAGGCAAATGTATTGCCGACAGCAGTATGTGTAAGTGAACCAAAAGTAGCCAAGCCCTGCGTAGCAGAAACATCCACAGGTGTACCTGTCAACGTGCCGCTTGAAGTGATACGTATTGGGCTTGTAAAACCAAGGTCGCGGTTGCCGTTTGCATCGTTGGCACTCACCGTTGGCGAAGGGCTCATCGTTGCTGCAGAAGCTACATCACTTGTGTTTTGCACAAAAGCCAAAGCGGTTGCCGCCACGTCTATTGCATTGTTGCCACTGCCTGAGTTTTGGTCTTGCCCGGCAGCCAATTGGTTGGTCACCAAGCTTACGTCGGCAGATTGTATTCTGTAAACTAAATTTTGTCCATCAATCGTAGTCTTCAACGAAGTCATATTGCTCTTGAGCCACACTTTAAGGGTGTATGTTTTGGTGGCATTGTCGGCAATGTAGCCAAGATTGCCACTGCCATTGCTTATCGAGCTGAAGGTAATGTTGCTTGAATTAATAGTCCCAGTCATGGTGTTAGTGCCATCACTTAGCTCGGCACCTGCTATGGCAAGGGTCCAATCTGATATATCGTTACCCGAGCCTTGAGTATATACCATCTCCGAAATCTGGGTAGCCACACCATCCGTTGAAGGGCTCGCACCATCATCCAAAATATCAATATCAAAATTGAGTGAAGCAGCTCCTTGCGTATTTGTCAACGAAGAAATAGTAGAAGGCTCGGTGCCGCTGCCTGCTGAAATGGTAGTTGTGCCCGGAGGGGCTGCTATTGTGCGGCTGTTGCCTGTGGCACTTCCTGTTTCGGCATTGGCAGTGGTTGTAAAATCGCCCGAACCCACACTTGCTGTCACGGTGTTTCCGGGGGTTGAAGTTCCCACCCCGGCCACATTGGCTACTATCAAATAATTGCGGGCTGATGAGAAACCAGTTTCCCCTGAAATCGAAATATTCATGGTGCCTGAATAAGTAACACCCGAACCCGATACCGTGGCATCCGTTCCGCCTGTGTTATTGATGATTCCATCGCCATTAAAATCCCTGAACACCCGCACATCGGTAATATCCGTTGAAGTAACAGAACCCGTTGCTGTCACATTCACCGCTGTAAAATCAGTGCTAGAAGTGGGTGTAATTGTAAAACCTGAAAGCACCACATTACTCACTCCTTGGGTAATAGAACCCGTAGGCTGGGTAATGTTGGCAAGAGTTGCTGTAGCGAGGGTAGTAGTACTGCTTGCTCCTGCTGTCGCATAATAATTTTGCCTCAAACCGCTGCTGCTTCCGTTGTATTCATAGATGTCGATTGCAAAAGCCGTTGATGGGTCAATACCTGCCGAAACAGTAACCGAAGTACCGCTGCCGTTAAATATCACATAATTTCCTGTGCCTGTTAGCTGCGTACCACTGCCACTGCCAAAAGTAGAAGTAGTGGTATAAGTGGTCGCATCAGTTGGGGCTACTTCACCTGTGGCATTGAGCCTAAGCACCACGATGCGGTTAGCTCCATTTCCATTCGTCCAACCCACAGAAAGGGCATTGTGTGTTGTGCCTGTGAATGAAAGTGACGAAGCTGCCGTGGTAGGTTCAGCATCAAGGATATTGAATGTCCATGAGGGAACAGATATTTGAGAACCACTTGTTGTCCAATTGGCGGCAGTACTGCTTCTTGTAAAAATGGTTGGTTTTGTATTTGTAGTATTCGTTGTGTTGTTCGTGTAATAAGCATTTGCAACGCTAAAGTCGGCAGCATTTGTTCCAGTAGTTAATCCAGTAGGGAGGTATGAATTCGCTGTAACACTTGTAACGGAACCTGATGTTGTCCATGTACCACCTACCATAAAACCTTGATGCAATGTAGTAGTTCCACCACTTACTCCCCATGTTCCTTGGTAAACAAATAGTTGTTCTCCTGTTGTCAAGCTAAAGTTAGTAGGTGCATTTGAGTTCCATCCAGTGCCAGATATAGTCATTCCGTTATTCCACGAAACCACTGTGCCTAATGCGATGGTAGAGGGTGCCGTATAAATCAAATACCCTTCTGTAAGCATCTGGGTTGTGGCATCTGAATATCCATTGTCGGTGAATTTAATTACTGTGCCCGAAGCAATCGATGTCAATGCTACAAATGACAAGGCATCAGTGGTACTGGTGTTAAAACCTATTAATGCAATATCACCTTGACTCAGATTTCTGACACATCCCAATACAGCTACATTTCGTGTTGTAGCACCGGTACTTGTTGCTATAATGTTTGTTCCAGAGCCTTGTGGTTGGTTAGCCAAGGCAGTTGGTTTATATCGCACAAAAATGGTTGAGCTCGAAACCGTTCCACCCGATCGAGCAAAGGTGATTGGATTGGTAGCCGAAAAGCTTCCGCCTGTCCCAGTTGAAATCTCAAAACCTGACGGTGGGGCAATGGAAATATCGTCTGTCAAATTAGAACCAGAAACTGTGAACGATTGTTCAGAAGTGGCTGTATTCAAAGCAGAAGTTGTAAATTCGTTTAATGTTCCTGTAACTGTAATATTTGGTGATGAAGAGACACTAGCAGAAATTGAAAAATTATCAATTCCTACTCCATTGTCGGCACCCGCGACATCAGTAGTTACCCAAGTAACCCCAAATGTTTGACCATTTGCAATAGAAAGACTTGTTAACGAAAATGATGTAACTCCAGTAATTGCTGGAGTTCCATTTGTCCCACTTGCACTTCCGGAAAAATCCTTCCCATCCAAAGTTGAATTTCCTGCAAGTTGTCCTGTTCCTGAACAATTCCAACCTGAGGTATTCGCGAATCTGTATTGCTCATAATCCCAAGAAAGGGTTATTGTATTGATAGTTGAACCTGAATTATTAGTCAACGAAACTGAATAAGTAATATTTCCAACCCCACCAGTTCGAAGTGCTCCTAAATTAAATTCTGAAGATGCTCCAAAACCATAGTATCCTCCAGAACCGCCTGTACCAGTACTTTGACCAAGATAAGCCGCTGTTCCAGAACTTGAACCGCTCCATCCACTTGGTATAGTATTAGTAAAATTACCTGAACTAGAAGGATTGTAAGAGTTAAAATTTGTTGTTCCAGGGGCAAATGGCAAACTTGTGATGCTTACCTGCCCCCAAGAAGTGGCGGCAAATAATAAAAGAGATAATACCGACAGAAATCGTCGGGCGTGTTGATAGAAGATTTTGTGAAAAATGTTCATAAAAAAAGGGTTTTGTGTTTGATGTTTTGTGTTGAGAGTTGGCATCAATCGAATTCATAGCTGTCTATTCGAAGGCTGTTTTTTTATTGGAATGGAGATGCAAATTAAGGAGACTATTTGTTATACAAGTGTTAATTAAGCACGCTTTTATGCTTTTTTTACCCTATGGTAAGAAAAAATAAATAGAGTGCGAAAAAGTGAGGACGTTGTAAAAAAAAAATCACTTCTCATTTACTCCAAAAAATCCTCCTTTGCATTTCTGCTAAGGAGGATTATAGAATCTGAGGAGCAAAATAAATTGGTACTTATACTGCAACAAAATGGCCGCTGCAACACTGCAACGGCCATTCTAAAATTTCTCTTTGCCTTGTTATGGAGTTGGCTGTGCAGCTGGAGTTGCTGGCTGTGCGGCAGGTGCTTGTGGGCTAGCGGGTGCTTGTTGAGGCAATGGCATATTGTCAATCTTTTCACGAAGCTTGGTATCTTGCTGTGCTGGCCCCATACTTGGCTTGGTGAAATTGATAATGATACATAGGGCAAATATACCCAGGCCAAAAGTCCAAGTGAGGCGTTCCACCACATCGGTGGTTTGTTTTACACCCATCATCTGGGTGGGTATGTTACTGAAATTGGCAGCAATTCCACCGCCTTTGGGGTTCTGGATCAATACGATAAGCATACAAAGAAAGCAGGCTATCAGGATAATAATGGCTAAGATCGTGTACATTAGTTTGGTTGGTTGTCTTGTTTAATTTTTTCAATTTGGCCTGCGAAAATAGTTGATTTGTCTGGATATTTCAAAATCAGTTTTTCGTAGATGCGTATGGCTTTGAGTGCGTTGCCCTGCTTCAACACAATACGGGCAAGGGTTTCGGTAGCTATATCCTCATCTTCTTCTACACTTTTTTTAGCCGATTTTATTGGATTAAAAAACTCGGCTTTGGGTCGGCTGATGGTAGGGGTGTGTTGCATGAAGTTTTCAAGGATGGCATCCATGTCCAGCATTGGTTTCGAGGGTTCAGCTACCCGCGTTTCTAGGGCAGCCACAAAATCAATCCGTAGTATCTCTTCTTCGGTAGGTTTGTGTAGTAGTTTGGTTTCTTCAAGGCTTGGCGATTTCAAGTTTAGCCACTCTGAAAAGCTACGAACCTCCGTAGCAGCCAGCATTTCTTCATTGTGCTTCTCCAGTCCCTGTTCTATCAAACTTTCGGCAGCTTGCAGGTCGCGGGTGTCGGCTTTGGGTAGTTCGATTGGTTTTTCAACTGCTCCTTCATTTACCGAGTTTTCCAACTGTTGAAACTCAGGTTCTGTCCCCGCTGGCTGCTCTGATGTTGTTTGAACAACCGTTGTCTCAAGATGCTCTGGAGCCTCAGCCACCCTATCCTCAATGGCAGTTAGTATATTTTTCAAAGAGTCACGCATTTCTTCAAAGCTTCGCAATTCCTCTTTTTCGGGGGTGGTGCCATCCTCTATTTCTTTAGCTACTGTCAATTCCTCCGCTCTAAAATGATGCTGATATGGATCCTCGGCCAAGGGTTCGATGGTAAAGACTTCGTAAGTGTTCTCTGGCGGATCATTGATAACTTCCTCTAATACTTGGTGTTCTTTTTCTCCGCTTTGGTCAACCTCAACAGTATTATTTTCTTTAGCCTTGGCTAGTGGCTCGGGTACTGTGGCGGCTTGCTGCTTGGCGTTATCCGTATTTTTCAATAAGGTGTAAAGCATACTGCGGTTAGGTGCGTAAAGGGCAGCTAGTTTCAGCTGCTTTTCAAACAGGTAGTTGTCCATGTTCTTCAAGCATTTGGCAAGAAGTATTTGGCCACTCTGAAAATAAGGGTATTCTTTAAGCAAGCCTCGAAGCTGTATCTCGTCGTGAATCCCCATTCTGTCAGGGTTCTGTATGTATTGATAAAATTGAGATGCGTTCACTTTTCTGCTTGTTTAGTTCACTACAAGTTTGCTTAATGCCACCTGCTCACCATTGCTTATTTTAACGATGTAGATACCTTGGCTAAGATTGGCTATTGAAATTTGTTGCAAGGCTGCATTAGTAAGGTTTTGTTCTGAAACCAATCGTCCGGTGGCATCAACTATTCTGAGCACTGGTATTGAGCCGTTGCGTTCAGGGAGGTACACGTTCAGTATAGATTGGGCGGGGTTCGGATAGATGCTGAAAGCCAAGGTCTGGGGCGTTGTTATTCCCTGCCAGTCCACCGAATCAATTTGAATAGCGGTTGTAAAAGTGCCTTCGCTCATGTTGTAATAGCTCCCTGATGGACTTTGCTCAATACGGGCTGCACGCACCATGTAGCAGGTGTTGCCTTTGTTTGGCCGGGCATCGGTATAAGTGGTTCCATTCACTGGATTTTTTGAAATGCGTTCATACTTTCCAAACAAACTGTCGCTACGGTATATGTGGTAGCCAAGTACTGCATCGGTGGATGCATCCCAACTCAAATCAACAAAAGCTCCTCCATGTGATTTATTAAGTGAAACTGCATTCACAGGGTCGATTGGAAACATTCTTAAACTAGGGTCACCCATAAGTGCTATGTGTATATATTGCAAAAAGAAGCTGTATTGAGGTGAATAAATACCGTCGTTATTTTGTGAAACAATTGCCGAATAACCAATGTTCTCACCGAGTCCCATGTGATGAAAAGTCCACCAAGGCCTACCAACCCAAGCATTGGTGAGGCAAGTACTTTGAGGAGCGGCCAGTGGAGCTCTTAGAAAATTGTTATCTGAATCCCAGTCTCCAAAATAACTGCCAAAAAGTAGAGTGAAAATTCCATTCGTTGGCCCAACATTGAAGCTGTCAGTATTGCCTACTCCACTTGCACTGGTATACCAGCCTCCCCCTGTTCCGTAGCTCCAAGTGTATGGATTTGTAGGGTTGCGTAAGGTGCCAAAATAATCAGCAGCCACATAATTGTCTTTGCCAACCAACACCGGAAAATTTCGCCATGCGTTAGACGCAAATGCTTCTCCACCCATGTAGCCAAAATTATCATCGATAATTGCTTTGCTTTCAGTCAATGTGATATGTTTTCGGTAATCGTGGTTCTTGTCAAGATAATGTTTCAGCAGCTGGATCTCTGTTTCACCAAATGCAGTCATCTTAGCCATATCTACTCGGCCAATTTCCAGCTCCAATTCGGTAGGAAAATAGTCTTGATCGAATTTGCCATCCCCTGGCACATTTCTGTTTTCGCTGCGACTGGCCACGGTTGTCTTTTTAATATAATCTGTCCAGTTGCCATCGTAGTCAAAAACATCCCCATAGTATCCATCGGTAGGCCAGGCTCCCTTATGATCAGGATGACCATCAGGAGCGATATCGCCAGAGTAAGGCACTGGGATTCGGCCCAGTAGCAGCACTGTTTTCAATTCTTTTGGATACTGATTGTAGAGGTCAATGATTTTTTGCTTTACTGTATCAACTTTGTCATTAGGCGACACGTTCACCTGATGCACCATCCAGCCATCGCCACGCAAGTCCATTGCAAAGCGGTCAATTTCGTTTTTCAATGAGTCTGTCACGGTATTGTCCGCCACTATCAGCATCCTGCCTCTGAAGTCGATGGGTGGCACTTCAATGCCTGAATAAACAAACCCAGAAGCAGTGGTGCTTCCAACAGCTCTCCGCACATAGTATTCGTAGGCTTCGCCTACTTTGGCACTTGAGTCAGTCCATGAAATTGCATTTTTTAGTAACGTTGCCTTGGCAGTTCCCCAGCTTACCGCTCCCTTTGCCTTCCGATATATTTTATATCCCAGAAAACTGCTGTCTGCCACCCAGTTTAGTTTGATAAAAGGAACACTGGCATTAGTCTCCACCCACATTTGTACTGTTAAATCTGCTGGTTTGTTTTGGGCAAAACCAATGCTGGCACATAAGAAAATGGCAGCTAATGTATAATTTATTTTTTTCATAAAATCAACCAACTAAGTATTGCTGACAAAGATAAAGGAATTTCAGGGAACAATCTATAAAGTCACCTCCAACTGAAAAATGGACACAAATAACAGCTACCAAAACAAGGAGTAGCTTTTATTTAGGTTAGGCACTTAGGGTGGTAGAGTCAACGTGAAAGGTGTTACTAGGACTACAAAAGTTTTCCCATTATATGCACTTTGCATGCATGGGATCAAAAGTTTAATCATTGGCATGTTTACATAATGCCTAGCATTAATCAGCTTACATTTGCACTATGATAAAACCCGATTTCTGGTTCATGCTTATCTCCGAATTCGTTATTGGGGGTCTTTGCATCTTCTTTTTCTATCAATTATTCTTGAAACCAAATGCCAAAAGCAGAGCAGAAGAAATGAAGGAACGCATGGAGCGATATGACGAAATGAAAAAAAAGCAGGAAGAGTAACCCCCTTAGCTGCCAATGTCGCGGCGAAGGATTGCTGCTACCAGTTTCTTTTGAGCTTCACTTTTGTTCATCTCTTGCAGGCTAAAGGTTTGAAGGCAAGCTATCCCAGAAAAATCAATCGCTTCATTTAATGGAAGGCTACCCATCCAATCAGCGGGAAGAAAACCCCAAAAAACGATATGGCTTGGTTTGCTCGAAATAAGCACTTCTGCTGATAGTCCACTTTCCAAAGCAACAAACTGATAGTTGGCTGGAGCTACTTTAAGAAACAAGCAAACCTTTTCCAACTGCTCACGATCTTTGGCTTCAAGCCCCTTTTCGGTCACCATTATTAGCGACCTTACAGCCCGCGGACGGAATACTTCACGATAATATTGCCCCTCCATCATCAGGAGCAATGCATTTGGTTGGCTGTCTATCAATAGCTTGTCTTGTTCCATTTGGATACTTGGTCAGAAAGGCTCAAATTCGTGCCGCCTTAGCAATTTCTTAATGCAAATAAACATCACCCCAAGCCATACTTCACGTATTAGTGAAGTAGATTTTTTCAACCTTGCCTTTGGTAGAGAATTCACAGACCACATGCTCATCTGCGATTGCATTGACGGTCAGTGGCAAACCCCTGAAATCTTACCCTTTGGAACTATTTCTTTTAGCCCTGGGTTGAGTGCCTTGCATTATGGCCAAAGTCTTTTTGAAGGCATGAAAGCACATAAGGATGCTGATGACAAGGCTTGGCTTTTTCGCCCACTCGACAACTGGAGGCGGTTGAATATTTCCGCTACCCGTCTTTGCATGGCCGAAGTACCCGAAGACATTTTTATGGAAGGGCTGAAAAAATTGATTACTATGGAAAAAGCCTGGATACCTACCCACGATGGCTCAGCCTTGTATGTTCGGCCTTTTCTTTTCGCTACTGATGATTGTATTGGGGTACGTCCATCTGCCAACTATCGCTACATGGTTATTTGCTGCCCGGTGAATCCTTTTTACACTAAACCACTTCGCATAAAAGCCGAGGACAAATATGTACGAGCTGTGGAGGGTGGTGTCGGCTACGCAAAGGCTGCGGGCAACTATGCCGGTGCTATGCTTCCTACCCGCGAGGCTCAAGAACAAGGCTTCGACCAAATAATGTGGCTTGATGGTCGTGAGAAAAAATACATCGAAGAATCTGGTACAATGAATTTGTTTTTTGTAATCGATGGCAAATTGATTACCCCTGAACTTAGCCGTACCATCCTCGATGGATTTACCCGGGCCTCCATCATTCAGTTAGCCAAAGACAATGGAATACCCGTTGAGGAGCGTAAGATAAGCATAGATGAGATAACAGCCTTGCACCAAGAAGGAAAACTCACCGAAGCCTTTGGCACTGGAACAGCCGCCACTGTTTCGCATGTGGTTGCCTTTAACTACCGCAATGTGGAATATTCGCTACTACCAGTTGAACAACGGACGGTAAGCACACTTTTGGCCAATGCCTTGAACGATATCAAAACCTTCAAAGCCCCTGACAAGCATGGCTGGATGGTGATGGCTGGGTGATGCAACTAAACAAAGAAAGGACTGCAAATAGTTGCTCCTTTTTACATGTCTTTTCACAACCTAATAACTCGCATTGGAATGGTTTTATCTTCACTGTCACCAACACCAAAAGATCAGGATCGGAGTCGTCAAGTTACTTTGTAGGTGCAGTTTTGCGAATTAGTCGATAAACTACAAATTAATAACAGAGCAATGGCAGATAAGATGTGGTGTGGTTTGTGAACTTTTCTAGGTTGTAATAGTGCTGTAAAATTGTAGACAAACTGCCATAAGTTAAGTACACTAGTGTTGGCATTTTTCCTTACAGTGTTCAGGGTAGAAGGGTTATGTTTGCAGCCTTATGGAGCCAACAATAATCCTTTATTTTATAGCTATCTATTTTGCCCTGCTGCTGGGCATTTCGTGGTACACCAGCCGTGGCAGCACAAGCGAAACATTTTTTAATGCCGACCACAAAAGCCCCTGGTACATTGTGGCATTTGGCATGGTGGGTACGAGTCTCAGTGGGGTCACCATGGTATCGGTTACTGGCAAAGTGGTTAGCAGTCAGTGGGGCTACTTGCACATGGTTCTTGGGTTTTTTGCCGGGTATTTCATCATCGCTTTTGTGTTACTGCCATTGTATTACCGCCTCAAACTCACCAGCATTTATCAATACCTTTCCATCCGATTTGGCAAGGCTAGTAGCCGCACAGGTTCACTTTACTTTATCCTAAGCCGCAGCATGGGTGCAGCTGCTAGGCTCTACTTGGCTGTTATCGTTTTGGATGGATTGGTGTTTCGCGAACTTGGTTTACCCTTCAACGTTACCGTGGCCATCATCCTGCTGCTCATTTTTATCTATACTTTTCAAAGTGGTATCAAAACGATTATCTGGACAGACACCCTGCAAACGTTGCTTTTGCTTGGTGCTATTGTGCTTAGTTTTTTAGCTTTGACAAATTTGCTTGGTGGCTCATTCTCTGAAATAAACAGCCAAGTATCGGCTCAACATTTTACCGATATTTTTCCCAAAGGATGGGGAGCTGCATTAAAAGGTTTCTTTGCCGGAATATGTATATGCGTCACCATGACGGGGCTCGACCAAGGTATGATGCAACGAAGCCTTAGTTGCCCTTCGCTGCGTGATGCTCAAAAGAATATAATCAGCTTTGCCGTAGTGCTTGTGTTGGTCAATCTGCTTTTCATGTACATAGGGGCCATGTTGGGATTGTTCTGTGTTAAAAATGGCCTAAGCTTCGCCACCGCCGACGAGATATTCCCAAGCATTGCCAATAACTATTTTGGTGTGGCCGCGGCTGCTATGTTTGTGTTGGGACTGATAGCCGCAACGTTCAGTAGTTGCGATGATGCACTCGCAGCCCTCACCACTTCTTTCAGCTTAGATATACTCCGCCTTGACCCCGCCCACCCTGAGACCGAACGCAAACGAAAGACGGTGCATTTAGGCTTTGCCGTACTCATGTTTTTCATCATCATCCTGGCTTTCAAAGGCAGCAGCATGGCCGTGATAGATATGGTGCTGAATATTGGCAGTATTACTTATGGACCTTTGCTTGGGCTTTTTGTATTTGGCATGGCCACCCGAAAGCGAGTGAAAGACCACTATGTTCCAATCATTGCCATTGTGTCGCCTATTGTCATCATGGGCTTGTCAGCTTATGCCGGCTGGCTGTCATTACAGCATACTCTTGACCTACTTACCCTTGACTTGTGGACACCCGCTGCATGGTGGAAGTTGATATTTACTTCGGTGAGCACTGAGATAATTATTTACATAGCTGGGCTAACATTTTTGTTACTCTACTTGTTTAGTGATATTCGACTGATGGTAGATGAAGAACCGACCTCACCCCAACCCCTCTCCACAGGAGAGGGGCAAATGCAGTAATTTTGTACCATGCAACATTTCCCTGACTTCCATCCCCAAAGCCGTGTGTGGATATATCAACCGAACAGACCACTTGCGGATACTGACAATAATTATATCCTTGAAACAGGAGCTGCATTTGTAAAAGACTGGACTGCTCACAACCTGAAATTGAAAGCGGCAATTGATATTCTTTATGGGTTCTTTGTAATCATAATTGTGGATGAAACTATGAACGATGTGAGTGGCTGTGGCATTGACAAGTCGGTGCATTTCATGCAGGAAACAGGAGCTACACTTGGCATTGATTTTTTCGATAGATTGAACATTGCTTATTTGAAAAATGAAACTATACAAATCACTAGACAATCGGAACTGAAAAAGCTGCTTGCAGAAGGTGAAATGCGACCCGACACACCTGTTTTTATCAATTCGATACAAGCCCTTGCTGAACTGAACCAGCACTGGCCAATGCCTATTGGGGAGAGTTATTTAGGGAGAGTGTCAAACAGTCATCTTCACATCTAAAATATAACTGCTCGCAGATTCACACAGATTTCAAACCCGCAGATTTCGCCAATTTCCAAATCAGCTAATCTTCAAATCTTCAAATCAACCACATTCCGTATCTTGCAACCAAAAAACAAGAAGACGTGCCTATAGACATCACTCACGACATACAGGTAAGCGTTGAAACCATATATCAAGGGTTTCATATCGTCCAGCACTTTGGTCAACATGTGTTTTCTTACCGCATCACTATTAAAAATCACGGCGATCATCCTGTGAAACTGCTTCGCCGTCACTGGCATATTGTGGAATCCAATGGTACTGAAAGGCAGGTGGAAGGAGAAGGTGTGGTTGGCGAAACTCCGCTGATACAGCCTAACAGTGTCTATGTGTATTCATCGGGATGTAACCTGGTAATGGACATCGGCAAAATGTTTGGTGATTATACCTTTGAGCGGCAGCATGACGGGAAATTGTTCCAAGTCGAAATACCCGAGTTCATCCTCATCGCACCATTCCGCAGCAACTGATGAAAACGCTGGCAGCCGTTTCAGTTTTCTTTTTTTTCAATCCAAACCTTTCGGCACAGACCGACCATCATCTTTCTTTATGGTCCATTTGGAATGACACCTCGGTGAAAGCCGCATCAGGATTTAGGTATAATGATGTTTGGGGCTGGCAAAACAATGGCCGTGAATATGCCATCCTTGGCAGCAGCGATTCTATTTTCTTTATCGATGTGACCAATTCCGCCAAGCCTATCCGCTGCCATGCGGAAGCAGGGCGAAGCACCAACTGCATAAACCGTGATGTGGAAGTTGGTGGCAAATACCTATATGCCGTGGCCGACCAAGGCTTTTCCTCCCTCCAGATTTTTGACCTGAGCTACCTGCCAGATTCCGTGCATAAAGTATATGATGAGGATTCTATTTGCCAAAATGCACATACCGTTACTGTGGATGGAGACCGCCTATATCTCTGCAAAAACAAAAGGAGCGGTTTAGGACAGCCTGTACCGCTGCAAATAGTATCTATTTCAAATCCGATAGTTCCAGAAATTCTTGGAGGCTTGCAGGCCCCCATCATTGGCGGCAATCCCGCTTTTGAGTATGTGCACGAGGTGACTGTTCGCAATGATACGGCTTGGTGCAGTTGTGGCGATGGTGGACTGTGGGTATATGATTGCACGAATTCTTTTTCGCCAACGTATATCGGTTCGCTTACCAACTATCAAGAACAGGGTTTCAACCACAGCAGTTGCATTACCGCCGATGGCAAACATCTTTTTTTTACCGATGAAAATGCCGGCAAGGCCATTAAATGTGTGGATATAAGCAACCCAAAACAGCCCGATGTTAAGCAACTGTTCCGCAGCAATACCGCGGCTGTGGCACACCTCACCTACATAAAAGGAAAACACCTGTGGGCAAGCTGCTACCATGATGGAGTGCTGTGCTACGATATATCCAACCCCGAAAGCCCTGTGGAGGTTGCCCGATACGATACCTATACCCAAAATGCCCAAGGAGATTATCAAGGGCTGGCAGGCTGTTGGAGCTTGTTTGTTGGCCTACCATCGGGCATAGTGCTGGCAAGTGACACCCGCAATGGATTGTATGTGTTGCAACCAGCGGCCAACCTTGCTGTGCAATCAATTTGGCTTAATACCGAACTGCCTAAAACCCAATGCTATTTTGACTTAACTGGAAAAAATCTTGGAGAAACAAAGCCTTCGGCAAATGGCCTATTTCTTTTGCAAAAAATATATCCATCGGGGCAGCAAACTGTCGAGAAGGTTGGGATGTTAAATGCATATTGAATGCAAGACAAATCTGAACATATCATTCTGTTCGATGGGGTTTGCAACCTTTGCAACCACAGCATTGCCTTTGTGCTGAAGCGTGATAAGAAGAAACTGTTCCAATATATTTCCCTACAATCGGACGAAGGCCAAACCTTGCTGAAACTAAATGGATTGTCGCTCGACAATTTCCATTCACTGGTGTATATCAAGGGCGGAAAGGCTCTACAAAAATCTACCGCCGCATTGAATATAGTTCGTAACCTGAGCGGACTTTGGCCATTGTTATACATTTTCATTTTGGTGCCAAAGCCCCTGCGGGATTGGGCTTACGGCTTGGTGGCCAAAAACCGCTACCGGCTTTTTGGGAAGAGCCATGTATGCGAACTGCATCCGCCCGAAAACAAATCGACCTCGAAAGGCTTATGATTTGAAAGTATTGCATAAAACCATGCCCACCCTGAAGACTGGCCTTGTTGTTTTTCGCCCGAAAATCAACGTGAACATTTGAGTGGGGGCAGGAGTAAGCAGACGGGTTTTTGCAAACCAAACTCAAACAAATTTATGCCTTTGAAATCAGGTTGCAAAACACCTTCGGCTGCGGTGCAAAATGTTTGCGTTAGATTTTCAAGAAAAAGAACACAGCCTTGGGTTTTTCTTTGGTTACTTTCTTTTGGGCCAAGCCAACTCCTCTCACGAATGCCAAGAATAAATAAAACTAATGAGTAAAAGAAAGTGACAATGACGAATTTCTCATAGCAAATCATTTTATGATACTAATATTGCAACCCAATTAATAAAAACAAAAACACCAAATACAATGGCACTACAACCTGGCGACAAAGCCCCATCGTTCACCCTTTTCAATTCTGAAAAAGAAGAAATATCGCTTGCAAACTATGCGGGTAAAAACCTCCTCATCCTATTTTTCCCGCAGGCGTTCACGGGCACCTGCACCAAGGAACTGTGCGACATGAGAGACAACATCGTTAACTACCAAAACATGGGCTGCGACGTGGTGGCCATTTCCGTTGATTCGCTTTTCACCCTTGCCAAATACAAAGAGGTTAACGCTTTTCCATTTCCTCTGCTTAGCGATTTCAACAAAGAAACTAGCCGAGCCTACGGAAGCATATTTGAAGAGTGGATAAACAACATGAAAGGCGTGAGCAAGCGTTCGGCGTTTGTGGTTGATGGCGAAGGCACACTCCGCTATGCCGAAGTGCTCGAAAAAGCAGGCGACCTGCCTAATTTTGAGGCAATTAATGCCACTATTGCTACGCTGAATTGATTTTCTGAAAGGGCGGGATTTATTCCTGCCCTTTTTTGAGCAAATGCAACCCAACCATCACATTCGGGTTTAGTCTGAAACAAGTTACTTTTGCTTTCAATTAATTGAGCATGAATAAACAGACTATCGTCATTTTAACAACTATTTGTCTGCTAATTGCAGCTAAAAGCCATGCCCAATACCCAACCTTCAACTGGGCTAAAGCAATGGGCGGATCAGGTGATGATTTTTGTCGTTCCGTAGCCTTTGATGCTTCTGGTAATGTATAGACTGTGGGCTATTTTAAGGGCACAGTTGACTTTGGCCCTGGGACAGATACTTTCAATCTAACTTCGGCAGATAATACAGATATTTTTATCTCGAAATTAGACTCTGCTGGAAATTTTGTTTGGGCTAAACGATTAGGTGGAACGGGTTACGATCAAGGTCTCTCCATAGCAATCGCCTTCATAAATATTTTGCGTTAATCCTCTTGCCGTTTTTGCAACTTTCAAAACTTTCCCATCGCCCAAATCATACACGTCCCTATCGCTTCCACTACCTATCTTTTTTAGTTTAGAAATATCAAATCGTTCCCGTGCAACTTGGTC
>SHWZ01000046.1 GCA_009693575.1 Flavobacteriaceae bacterium
TAAAAAAAGTGAAAGAATCGAACACTTGCCTGTTGTCAGCCAGGGAGGACAATTACCTAAACTATTTCGGTAGTACTCCATACATCCTTCTATTGCATGAGGATAGAGATATCAGCATTTATGCATTTCTCAACCACACCTATGGAAGCATTAATAAACCTTTTTCCTAATTGATTCCATTAGAGCGAACACCAGAGAATTTACTTTTTGTGAATTATGTTCTAAGAAGAAATTATTTACACTATTAGCGTGCAGAAGCTCTTCTCAAGAGTTGGGAAGATTGCTTCGTTGTTGCTAACGCAACAATAGAACTCTTGACTAAATAGCATAGTAAAACAAACTACATAGTAACATCTAGTCAACAATAGAATTGAATTTATCGCAAAAGGCAAACTATACTATTGCCCACGGCGAAGCGTTCACTATGTGCAGCTTATTAGGTGGTTTTATGATTAGCTAAAAGGGTTTGGAAAGAACTCTAATATCGCAATAACACACAATTATGAAAGAGGTCTAGCCCAGAAACCGTATCAGCATAGTGCTGCTATGACTAACAAGCATCAGAAAATTCGTTGTTATAGCGTTTTATTACCCCAATGGGTATTGCTTATCACAGTGCAGTAGTTGTAATGAATAATTTCGGCTCAACCTGGATTAGTTCTTTAGGTTCGCAAGTTTGTCGTAATCAAGGATGGTGATATTGCTGCCTGAAACGTCTATATACTTTTCAGATTTGAATTCACTAATGGTACGGGTAACTGTTTCGGTGGCAGTTCCAACCAAATTACTGAGATCTTCTCTTCCAATTCGGATACTGAACTCTGACTCACCTTCTTTTTTATATTTATTCGAAAGGTTAACAAGTGCTTCCGCCACTCGTTTCCGCACTGAATTATAGGCAATCTTGATGAGTTGTTTTTGATTTTCGAGTAAATTGTTCGACAACAATTCAATAAATTTTCGAGATACTTCTGCATTCCTATAGAGGAGTGAGAAAAAATCTTCCTGTGGGATTATATAAATTTCACAATCCTCCAGAGCCATTGCCGAACCTGTGTATTTTTCATTTCGCATTAACGAAACGTAACCAAAAAAATCGCCTTCATTATGCAATTCTGTAATTAAGTCTTTCCCAAATTCATTTGTTTGAAAGTATTTTACCTTGCCTTTTGTGATAAAATAAACACCTTTTGGGTAACTGTTTTCAGTATAGATATAATCTTTTTTCTTATATAATCGTATTTCGCGTTTCTCTGAAAGCTCTTGTAATGATTGAAGACCTTTTGCTGTATCCATGAAGTCACTAATGCCCGACAGATTATTTGCAAATTCTTTTTTAAGTAATTCATTCTTTTTAAGCCGAGTCTCAATGGCATTTAGCAGGTCGACATCATTAAAAGGTTTAGTCAAATAATCATCAGCACCCATTTGCATCCCTTTTCTAAAATCGCTTTGTTCAGCGTTTGCTGTTAAAAAAATAAAAGGAATATTTGCCGTTTCTTCATTTTTGGATAGCAAGTGTAATACACCAAACCCATCCAAGATGGGCATGGTGATATCACAAATAATGGCATCAGGCTTTTCTTTTGAGGCAAGCTCTACTCCCTCTTTCCCGTTAGCTGCGGTAACAACTTTATAATTAGCTAGGCTAAGAATTTCTACAATGTTGTCGCTTAGGTCTTTATTATCTTCTATCAAAAGAATTTTTTTCATGGTTATTGTGGTAATTTTATAATAAATGTTGTCCCTATATTTTCCTCACTTTCAAAAGATAGCGACCCCTTCATTTGCTCTAAATATTTCGTAACAATGTTTAGCCCCAAACCTGTTCCTTGGATATGTGATGCATTACGCCCTCTAAAAAAACGCTGTAACAAATGCTTCTGATCTTCATGTGGAATTCCAATTCCATTGTCTTTTACTGAAATTTTTATAAAATTCAGTGATGACTTTCCAACTACTTCAATTAAACCGTTTTCCTTTGTGAATTTCAGTGCATTGGAAATTAGGTTATGGAGAATATTCCGTAGTATTTTTTTATCAAGGAATGCAAATTGTTTCCCTGAATGACTAAACACAATTTGTTGCTTTCCTGCAGCCATTAATCTCATTTCTAAGACAATTTCATCTATAAAATCTTTTAGATTTACCTTCTCAGGTTTGGGTAATACCATTCCCTCTTCTAGTTTACTTAATGACAGAAAGTCATCAAGAATGGACGTGAGGTTATCGATAGATGCTTTGATTTTGGCCACATGCTTCGCTTGATTGGCTAAGTCGTTTATTTCACCATATTTAGTTATCAATGAAAGCGAAGACAACATGGTGGTGAGTGGAGTCCGAAACTCATGCGAAGCCAGAGAGACAAAACGGGATTTAAGTTCGTTCAATTCCTTTTCTTTTGCTAATGCATTAGAAATAGAACTAAACATATTCTTGGCTTCATTCAGTTCTTGGTTGGCAATTTCTAATTCAGCCGCCCGTTTTTCTTTCTCTTCGATTTGGAATGCAATTTCATTATTGTATTTGGCTAATGCTTCAGTGCATGTTCCTTCCCCTTTGTATAGAAAATAAAATCCGTTGAGGAATAGGCTTAAGGCAGACTCATTTTTTTTTAAAAAAAAAGGGACTTCGACACCTAAATTTGGTTCATCTGACATATATCTGTTGACTGATAGTCAGTCACTTTATGGTTGATTTCTTACTATTTGCTATTTGAAATTCCAGCACCTCTAAGACTAGGTTGCATTCATTCAGTTTATTTTCAATATTGTACAAGATCATATAACGAAAAATTCAAAAATTTCATGTTAGTGGGTACCTTTTTTGTACGAATGGATTTGAACTACAAATTTAAATGCATAAGGACCACAAAAAAAGTTTTTTTTTACACTACTGGCTAATGTCAATTTCAAGACAAAAAGCGAAGCCCATTAGCCCCGCTTTTGCTCTAAATAGCAACCGAACTAATACTCTGAAATTAGGCTAATAGTTTAAAATCAAGGTGCAGTGCGAACACCTCGTCCGCCACGACCCCAATCGTAGGAGTAGTCCGAATAGCTGATCCATACGCGGTCTGAAACTGGTTTACGTCAGACCCCAAAGACGCAACTGGTATAGCTAAGGTTGTAGCAAAAGGTGGCTATTTTGGTAAGGGTAAAGTAGGCGATCCCCATATTTACGAAGTTAGGGTGACGGCCAACAATTTCCTACCCCAGAATAAACCTATCCCAAAGTCACAACTTGCCCAAATAGGCGAAATAAATGGTGTTGACTACTCTGATAGCGACATTACAAACGGGTATGATTTAGTTCAAGAAATAATAAAAACATTCGGGGGTAACATTAACAACAATACGGACGAGGAGTTATTGGCATATCACGATGCTCAGATAAAAACATCAGAGGCGTTGTCTAAAAAGGGAATAAGCGGAGTACAGTTTGTTGGGGACGGGGGAAAGAATCATTTTCAAGTTTTCAATCCATCAGATATAAAAATAACAAAGCGAACCAAAATACAAAATGAACCCACAAAATCAACAGGAAGCCCAAGCAACACTGAAAACAATCAAGAGGTTGGAACCGGAACTCCACCAACAGAAACAAGTAATCCAACGCTTGAAAGCGGAGTATTACCGACTGACGAAGCGGCAGCCAGCGGGGGAACATACTTTAAAAATAGTAAGCAAAGACCCGCTTGGCAAAGAGGGTATCCGAAAAATTCCTTTTGTTGTGCGTAATGGCCCTGCTGTTGCTCTCGAAGGTCTTTCGGAGAATGAAGTGGTGGATGGGGTAATTCCGTTGATGATAAATGCCTATGGTAAAGGTGACTAAAAACGATTCTTGTTAGAAGGTAGCGAAACCCCTCAGAGTATCCCCGCATGGCTTTGGGCCATCATCATCGGCTTTGTTGGTTGGGGCCTTTACTATGCCGTCACTGCTATGATGACGGAGTTGTAAGAAGACATTTCGCGACTTGTGAGTTGAGATTTTGGCAATAGTCAGCCAAACTAAATCCCCCCTACTTTTGCCCTTGACTCATGCTATTCAACTCACTACATTTTGTAGTATTTTTTTTGATGGTGACGCCGCTGTACTGGCTGATGCCGCATCGTGGGCGTTGGGCTATGCTGTTGGCTGCCAGTTGCTATTTCTATATGGTGTTCAGGCCAGAGTATATTCTTATACTTTCACTCACCATTGGAGTTGATTATTACGCCGGTTTGCGGATTCACAAGGCAGAAGGAAAGCAACGAAAAATTTGGTTAGGGTTTAGCCTAGTTAGCACCTGCCTGATACTTTGTGTGTTCAAATATTTTGATTTCATCGGGCAAAATATTAATGTTTTATTTGGGGCCGTTGGTTGGGAAAAAAGTTTCCCGCTGCTGGAAATAATGCTACCCATCGGCCTGTCTTTTCACACGTTTCAAAGTCTCAGTTATGTGATAGAAGTATATCGAGGCAAGCAGCAGCCCGAGAAACATTTTGGCATCTATTCGCTTTATGTGATGTTCTATCCGCAGTTGGTTGCAGGCCCCATTGAGCGACCACAAAACTTGCTGCACCAGTTCAGGGAAAGGAAACAGTTGAGTCCTGCTTTTATATCCGAAGGATTGATGCTTATCCTTTGGGGATTCTTCAAAAAGTTGTGCATAGCCGACCGACTTGGCGAATATGTGGAGGTAGTTTTCAATGACCCTGCTGCCGCAAGCGGCACGGAGACATTACTGGCAATTTGGTTTTTCGCAATTCAGATATACTGTGACTTTTCAGGATATTCAGATATTGCTATCGGCACTGCCAAGTGCATGGGTTTTTCGCTCAGTCCTAACTTCAATAGACCTTATGCAGCTCTCAGTCTTCGCGATTTTTGGAACCGCTGGCATATCAGTCTCAGTTCATGGTTCAGGGATTATGTGTATATTCCTTTGGGTGGAAACAAATCAGGCATTCGAAGACATATAATCAACCTCATGCTCACCTTTATTCTCAGCGGGTTGTGGCATGGTGCACGATGGAACTTTGTGGCTTGGGGAGCATTGCATGGTGTGTTTATGGTGTTGAGCATAGCGGGAACCGGGAAGCGGGAAGCGGAGAGAAGACCTTTCCCCCTTCGAGGGTTGGGGGCTTGGTTTTTTACCTTCAATTTGGTGTGCCTGCTGTGGGTATTTTTTGCAGCTAAATCCATTGGGCAGGCTGTGGAGGTGTTGAAAGGGCTGGGACATACATATAGTATTTCTTTCCCGTTTGGCAGCAGGTTCGAAATTGTGACTGACCTTTTGATAGCCTTGCCTTTGCTATTCATCTTGTTCTTTTCTGAATGGAAATTGGGAAGCAATCCTCTCTATTCTTTCACCCAAAACAAAAGCCTATCGAAACAATGGGGCTGGGCTTGGGCACTGGGCTTTCTTATCCTTTGCTTTGGGGCATTCACCAAAACACAAACGTTTATCTATTTCCAGTTTTGATGAAGAAACTCCTATACCGCAGTTTGTTGTTTGCCACACTTAGTTTGGGGTTGCTGTATTTGGCTGATTTTATTTTTACCCAAACACTACGCAACGACCCCCTGAACAAAGTGGCTTTTGCCAGGCAATTTAGCAACAACACGTTTGATTTCGCGTTTCTTGGTAACAGCCGTGTGCTAGTGATGAGCCGCACCAAAGAATTGGAAAAACGCACAGGCAAACGCGGCATAAACTTAGGGCTGGATGGTAGCAATCTGATGCATCAATCCTTGATACTTTCTGATTTTTTGAAGGAGAATAGTGTAAATAATTTATACATGAATCTGGACCCATGGGGCCTGCAACTTAACATGAACAACACTGCCAGGATTTGGTGCTTTATGCCCTTTATCAATGATGTTAATGTGTATAGAAACTTTAAGAATATCTTTGGTGCAAAGCAAGCCGACCTCTGGCGTTATGCTCCGTTTGCTCGGTATGCGTATTTCAATTCGAGGCAAGGTCCTGTTTCTGTGATCAATTCGGAGATTAGCTTCATGCCTAAGTCATACAATGAAAATGGAGACCTCAAGCGAATTTCCAATAAAGTTATCCCGATAAAAAAAATTCGTGGCGATAAGGCTGGGCGTATTTTGGTGAATAAAGATAATTTGCTCTATCTTCGTAAAATCTTGGAATTGTGTAGGGAGAAAAATGTAAAACTTCATGTGTACACCGCTCCGGCTTTTTTGCCACATTATCAAAAATATTCAAATATTGATAGCTTATTAAACACAATCTTGCTGCCACTCTTAGCGAAGTATGATGCAAACTACACCAACTTCTGTATAAAACCATTTTGCAGCGACACCAGTCTATTTTACGACCTTCACCATCTGAACAAAAAGGGAATTGAGCAATTCACTTCTATGTTGCAAAAGTTGATAGAGTAGTTTGTGCCTACCTTTGCCTCCATCTTATTTATCTGTATTTGACCCATTAGCTGGCTTATTGGATAAACTGGTAAAGCAACAAACAACACATGGGAAAATCGCAAGAAACACAGACCAAAAAAGAAAACGAAAAGAAAAAGGCCCGCAAGCAGCGAGATAAAGCTGAGAAGAAAGAAATGCGGAAAGCCAACAACAACAAGGGTGCAGGGCTTGATGAAATGCTTGCGTATGTGGATGAAAATGGGAACATTTCTTCAACACCACCAGACCCCAAAAAGAAAATTACAATAAACAACGAAGACATACAAATAGGTGTGGCCAAGCGGGTTGACCCTGATCCTGCAGACCTAATCCGCAAAGGGGTGGTCACTTTTTTCAATGATTCAAAGGGCTATGGTTTCATAAAGGACAGCGAAAACAAGGACAGCATTTTTGTGCACGCCAACGGGTTGATGCAGCCAATAAAAGAAAACGATAAAGTCACCTTCACTGTAGAGCGGGGTCCAAAAGGTTTCAATGCTGTAGGAGTGAAGATATTTGTAGCCGAGCTGCCACTATAAAATCTACTTTGCAGCCACCGATATTTGCCCCGTGCCAATATTCTTTGCATTACTTTATAAATTGGGGGTTGCTATTCGCAATCCACATCTAAAGAAACATTTTAGGTTTTTGATGGAAACCGACCACTGGGATAGTGGGAGGCTGAATCAGTATCAATTGCAACAATGTAAAGAGTTACTGATTTTTGCCAGCAAACATTCGCCATATTATCAGGAAGTATTTGCTAATATAGGGTTTCGCCCTGAAGATTTTGACTCGTTGGATCAATTGAAACAAATTCCAATTCTAGAGAAGAAGACACTCATAACAGAAAACAGCAAGATTCACACTAAATTTGATTTTGGTGGAAAATTACAAGAATGCAGCACCTCAGGCACTAGTGGTTCAGTGCTTAGGTTTGGCAGAAACGAAGAGTGGGATTCGAAAAACCGGGCAGCACAGCTACGTGGCTATGCTTGGCATGGTATAAAACCATGGTCGAAAAATGGCTATCTTTGGGGATACAACATTGAGAAAGGCAAAAGAACGAAAGTAAAACTTATTGATTTTGTCTTAAACCGATTTCGCATTTTTACCTATGAAGAGAGCGAGATTCGGTCGTTTGCGAAGAAACTGAAACATGCCAAATTCTTGGAAGGCTACTCCTCTATGATTTACGAAGTGGCCAAGCGGGTAAATGAATTGGACCTTGGAAAAGACATCAAGTTATTGATGGTGAAAGGCACCTCGGAAAAAATATATGAGAGCTACCAATCAGAAGTAATAAAAGCATTTGGCAAACGAATGATTAGTGAATACGGGGCGGCTGAAACTGGCATTATCGCGTTTGAATGCCCACATGGGCAAATGCATATAAACACAGAAGGAGTGGTGGTTGAGGTTGAAGATGGAGAAATAGTAGTCACTAATATCCTAAGCTACTCTTTTCCAATTATCCGATACCGGTTGGGCGATGGTATTACACTAGCTCCAGCTGATTATCAATGCCTATGTGGTCGTCAACATCCTGTTATCACAGACGTGCAAGGCCGCATTGGGAAACTCATCCAAGGCCGTTCTGGAACCTATCCAAGCCTTACGCTATACTACATCTTCAAAAACATTGACCAGAACCACGGCATAGAACTAAACTATCAGGCACATCAAACCGAGAAGGGTAAGCTGCTCTTCAAAATTGAACAGGAAGATGAAGGCCATAAAGCATTGATTGATGTGGAAGTGGTTAAATATTTTGGGTACGATATTGAATATCAGATTGTATTTGGCCAAACTCTACACACTATGAATGGCAAATTGAAGGATTTTGTGACCACTGTTGATTGAGCGGCTTTGCAAAAACTCCTGCTCCACAAAGCCCAAAAATTTTGCAGCTATCAAGAGCGTTGCCACGAAGAGGTACGCACCAAGTTGCTCGAGATTGGAGCAAGAGGAAAGGAGTTGGAGGAATTAATGATGAGCCTAATAGAAACAAATTTCCTGAACGAAGAGCGGTTTGCAGTGGCTTATGCTGGTGGAAAATTCAGGCAGAAGGCCTGGGGGAGGATAAAAATCGTGAGGGAACTGAAGCTCCGCAAAATTTCGGACTACTGCATAAGGGCTGGGCTGAGGGAGATAGAGGAGAAGAATTACCTTAAGGCACTAGACAAACTGATAGAGAAGAAGAGCAAGGTTGAGAAAGAAGAGCACCCCCAACGAAGGATAATGAAGTTGGCCAAGTATTGTATCGAGCATGGCTTTGAGCCGAAACTAGTGTGGACAAAGTTAAAAATGGATGGCGATAACTGAATGCAAGCCTATTGAAAATGAATAATTTGAGCCTATTACAAAAATTTTCAATGGCAGTTTTGCAAATCGGGCTGAAGGCCGTACTTTTGCCGTCCCAAAAAAATATCCACATACGACTGTGAATACACTAAGTTACAAAACGATATCGGCCAACGCTCAAACCGTGAAAAAAGAATGGTTTGTGATTGATGCCGAAGACATGGTTCTGGGCCGCTTTTGCAGCCAGGTAGCCAGCATCCTACGCGGGAAACACAAACCCGACTTCACCCCACACGTTGACTGCGGCGACAATGTCATCATCCTGAATGCGGAGAAAATTCGCATGACTGGAAAAAAGATGGACCAGAAGGTGTACCTACGCCATACTGGTTATCCAGGTGGGCAGCGTTCAACCACTCCCAAAGAAGTCTTGGCCAAGCACCCTGAACGCATCATTGAGATGGCTGTTCGAGGTATGCTACCCAAAAACAGGCTTGGACGTGCCATTTATGGCAACCTACACGTGTTTGCAGGCAATAGCCACCCACACGAAGCACAGAAACCACAAACCCTCAAGTTCAAATACTGATAAATGAACCAAACAGCTACTTCCGGACGCAGGAAAACAGCCGTTGCCCGTGTTTTTATGACACCAGGCTCAGGCAGCATCACTGTGAACCAAAAACCTTTCGAACAATATTTTCCAGTGCCAAACGACCGTGCAGAGGTCATGTTACCATTTGAAACCACGAACACCATCGGCCAATACGATGTGGTGTGTAACGTGGCAGGCGGTGGCGTGGCAGGGCAGGCAGAGGCCGTGAGGCTAGGTATTTCAAAAGGATTGGTTGCCATCAACGAGGAACTTAAGCCAGCCCTGAGGGCAAAAGGTTTGATGACCCGCGACAATAGGATGGTGGAGCGTAAAAAGCCCGGCCAAAAGAAAGCCCGTAAACGCTTCCAGTTCAGCAAACGTTAATATTATTATACTGAAAATAGCAGCATGAGAGTAACTACCGAACAATTAGTTGATGCAGGTGCCCACTTCGGTCACCTTACCCATAAATGGAATCCACGCATGGCTCCTTATATCTATAAGGAAATGAACGGCATCCACATCATAGATGTGAACAAGACCGCTGCCAAATTGGAAGAAGCATCGAACGCACTGAAAAACATTATCAAAAGCGGACGTAAAGTAATGTTTGTGGCCACCAAGAAACAAGCTAAAGAATTGGTATCAGCCGAAGCAAAAAGGGTGAACATGCCTTTTGTAACCGAGCGTTGGTTGGGCGGAATGCTTACCAATTACCAAACTGTACGCAAGTCGGTTAAGAAAATGCAGAGCCTTGACAAGATGGCTAGCGACGGCACTTATGCTAACATAAACAAGAAGGAAAGGCTGATGGTGGAACGTGACAAGATCAAATTGGAACGCTTGCTCGGTGGTATTGCAGATATGAACCGCCTGCCCGCCGCCCTTGTAATTGTTGACATCAGTCGCGAATACATTGCAGTAGCCGAAGCCAAAAGATTAGGCATACCAGTGATTGCTATGGTGGATACCAACAGCGACCCTACCCAAGTTGATTTTGCAATACCAGCCAACGATGACGCAGCAAATAGCATTGCTTTGGTTATTCAAGCCCTAACTGACGCGATAGTGGAAGGAATGCAAGAACGCAAAAAAGACAAAGACGAAGAAGAAGGCGTAGACAATACCGAAGCAACAGCCGAAGGAGCTGAAGCTACTGAAACTACTGCCGAGGCAACTACCACAGAATAAATACATTTGTATAAATACAAGGAATGGGTTTAATTAGCATTAAGCCCATTTTTTTTGATAAAACTTCAAAATAAAAACTCCAAACTAAAAAGCATATGAGCATTACAGCAGCAGACGTGAACAAACTACGCACCCTCACCGGTGCTGGCATGATGGATTGTAAAAAAGCCCTCACCGAAACCAATGGTGACTTTGAGGCCGCAGTAGATTTTCTGCGTAAAAAAGGACAGAAAGTGAGTGCCAGCCGTAGCGACCGCGAAAATAAAGAAGGTGCAGTGATAGCCGCCACCACTCCTGACGGCAAGGTGGGTGTAATTATATCACTTAACTGTGAGACTGACTTTGTAGCTAAAAACGATGACTTTGTGAGCTTTGCCAAAAAGATAGCCGAAAAAGCCCTTCAACACCAGCCAAGCGAAACAGATGCACTCAAAGGCTTGACTATTGATGGTGCGACCATTGCCGACCTCCTAATGGAGCAGGTGGGCAGGATTGGCGAAAAAATAGACGTGAACCGCTACGAAATACTGAGAGGCGACAACGTGGTAGCCTACATTCACGGCAGCAATCGAATGGGTGTGTTAGTATCAATGAATCAGCCAGCAGATGAGCCAGTTAACGCCGCCGGAAGAGATGCCGCGATGCAAATAGCTGCTATGAATCCAGTAGCACTTGACAAAGGTGACGTTGACGCTACCACCCTTCAACGTGAGTTAGAGATTGGCAAAGAGCAAGCCCGTGCCGAAGGCAAACCTGAAGAAATGCTGGAGAAAATAGCCCAAGGTAAATTGAATAGATTCTACAAAGACAGCACACTGTTGAATCAAGATTTTGTGAAAGACGGCAGCAAAACCGTAGCCCAAATGCTTGACTCAGTATCAAAAGGACTTACCGTAACTGCATTCAAGCGAGTGGCTTTGGGATAATTTGCTAACGTAATAATAAAAAAACCCCGACCGTTTGGCCGGGGTTTTTTAGTGATACAAAATTTCGTTAAGCTTTGATAGCAGTCTTCTGGTTTTGCACCGCATAGTACGCACCGAATAGCAAGGTGGCTGCGATGGCATTACCTACAAACTGAGGGGCAAGGAAAGGCAAGGCTTTGGCATAACAAAGCATAAGCCCATCAAATGTCGGTAGGTAAGCTATTCCACTGGCCCAAACAATAAAATTGGAAACTATGTAAAACAACAATACCGACGTGAGCATGCCACCTACCACCGAAGTAACATTGATTCGGCGGCTGATTCGGCTACCAATAAAAGTAGTAGCGGCATAAATGCTGTAATAAAAAAGAAATTCACCTGAAGTGAGGAACAAACTGAAAGATGCGTCGGCATTGGTGGCGGCAAGGGCAATATCGCTAAGCAAAATGGCAAACAGCGGAAAGGCATAACCCATCCAGCGGCTGCGGAACACTGCACCACCAAAGAAGCCCATGGCCAGTACTGGGGCAAAATTGTAAAAGTGTTGCAGGCGGCAGGCTGCTATCACCAGCAGGAAAATGAAGAAGAAAAGGTTTTTTTGTTGCATTAAGGTTTTAGATTACGGTTGGCAAAAATAAGGCACTTCTGAAATTTAGAAACTAGTAATTTCGAGGGTGGTATTGAATAAGGTCATACCTGAAGGTTGGTAATAACATCAGCCATAGGCTTCTGTTGACATGATCATAAAGTTATTTGCATTGCAGTCTCTTATAAATCTCAAGAATAGTTTCATTACTGGAATTATAGCCTAAGAAACAAGGTGAACTAAGAACCAAAAGTAATAAGAATTTGCTGGTTGGCATTTTTAATGAATATTTTTCTATGTTTGGGATATTATTTCATGGACTATTTATCCCCTCACCACATCAACTTCTCTTTCTCCAAAAAGGCTGCAATGCCCTTCTTACATTCATCAGTGGCACGAGCTTCAGCATTTTTGTTGGCAGCATAGAGCAATGCATCGTGTAAAGGTAAGTGAGGAATAGATGCCATCATTTCCTTGATCATCCGCAGGCTGTCGGCACTGGCCTCTCGGCATAGTTTTTCGGCAAAGGCTTTCACGGCTTCGGCAATGTTTTCTGGCTGCTCCACAAAGTTTATCAATCCCATTGTTTTTGCTTTTTCGGCATCAATTATTTTACCAGAAAGCAAAAGCTCACGGGCTTTTCCATCTCCAATTTTTCGTTGCAAAAACACCATCACAATGGCAGGGATAAAACCAATCTTCACCTCAGTGTAGCCGAACGAAGCAGCGGGCACTGCGAAGCTGAAATCGCACACCGTGGCAAGTCCGCAGCCGCCTGCTATGGCAGGGCCCTCTACCTGGGCTATCACTGGCTTTGGGCCTGTGTATATTAGTTCAAATAGTTCCATCAGTTGCTGGCTGTCTATCAAGTTTTCTTCAAACGAATTTTGTTGAAGGGCTTGAAGGTATTCCAAATCAGCACCGGCACAAAAGGCATCCCCGGCCGCTTTCAGTACAATCACTTTGCAAGCCGCATCAGCAAAAGCATGGCGAAAGGCATCCTGCAGTTCGCCCACAAAGGCGGCGTTTAGGGCATTGCGTTTGTCGGGGCGGCTTAGGGTAATGTATGCTACCCGTTTGGTGGTTTCTGTCGTAACAAGCATGGAAAGGCAAAGGTAGGTTGTGGCTTAATTTTGCCCACTTATATGACTTCATGGAAAGCCCGGGTGGGCAATACAGAATTTTCTATCGAAAAAAACGGAAAGCTAATTTCTGTAAATGGAAATGCTGTGGAAGCTGACCTACTGAGAACAGGTGAAGGCCAGTATCATATTTTACTTGGCAGCCATGGCTATAGGGTGGAGCTATTGGAAACTGATAAAGAAGCCAAGACCATTATCCTGCTTGTGAACGGTCAGAAAAAAATCGTGCAATTGAGCGATAAATACGACGAGCTGTTGAAGCAGATGGGTATGGGTAATGCTGCTGCTGCCAAGGCCAATCAGGTGAAAGCCCCTATGCCCGGTTTGGTGCTTAGGCTCATGGTTGAAAACGGCCAGGCAATAGCCAAAGGAGATAGCTTGCTGATACTGGAGGCCATGAAAATGGAGAACGTGCTGAAAGCCCCTGCAGCAGGCGTTATCAAGCTGGTGAAAGTAGCCGAGAAAGACAAAGTGGAGAAAAACCAAGTGCTGATAGAGTTGGTATGAATTATCTAAAGCAAATACATGCTTTTGTCCTCAATTTAGCGAAGCCCAATTTACTTAATTCGCTTATTTTAGTCACTCTACCATTTTATCCAACTCACGTCAAAGCACAGGCCCAGCAAGACACTACTCAAGCAGGCAAGGTGAATTGGCGATTTCAAAACCCTGCATCTGGACTAAATGAAAAAGGCCAATTCAAGAACGGAAAACGGAGCGGCCTTTGGGAGTTTTACAAAACAAACGGAAAGTTGGCAAAGCGGGAGAAATATAAGAAAGGACAATTTTGGTGGGCTATCTATTATAAGGAAAACGGTAAAGTGGCATACAGTATTGACCGCAAGGGCAAGGTGGTGAAACGTTCAGATTGTGGGTGCTGAATTTGCCAATAAAAGAAGCCCGAAGACTTCCTTTTTGTATGAGACCAAAATTCGTTACATACTCAACGCTAGTTGAGGGTTCTGATGAGTTGATTGTTGTGAAAGTTGTTGAAGAGATAATGCTATTAAATGATTCGGCCCTCTAGGTCAAAATTCGCTCTGAAAATGCCTCTAAATTGTCAGAAAATAGGCAAAAATTTGCATATCAAAAAATACATAATTCAGTTCGTTAGTCGTTCGTTTTTATAGAAGCCTAAGTAGTTATTTTTAATGAGTAGAGCAATTGCTGGTTTGGTTTAGAACAAATTAATTATACAAAATCCCAGCAGTTTTTTTTGTTTTCTTACTTATTTATTCTCTTTAGTTAAAACTATGCAACAGTGTGTTTTTGACAAATGAATGCTTTTTGTCGGTCAAAGTGCTTGACAGTTTGAACTTATCTTTGTGCCCCTTTAACTAAAAAATGAGTAACGAAACCCAACTAAAGCCAATCCGGATGGTTGACCTTGTGAGCCAATACCAGCAAATAAAGCATGAGATTGACGCTGCCATCCATTCGGTGATTGACCGTGCGGCATTTATTAACGGGCAGGAGGTGAAGGATTTTCAGGCTGATCTTGAAAAGTATCTGGGGGTGAGGCATGTAATACCTTGTGCCAATGGGACAGATGCCTTGCAAATAGCATTTATGGCTTTGGGGTTGAAGCCGGGAGACGAAGTAATCACTGCTAGTTTTACCTATGTGGCCACCGCGGAAGTAATAGGACTGATGGGGCTTACGCCTGTGCTGGTGGATGTTGACCCTAATACGTTCAACATTGATCCGAAAGAAGTGGAGGCTGCCATCACACCAAAAACAAAAGCCATTGTGCCTGTACATCTTTTTGGACAATGTGCAGATATGGAACAGTTGATGGCATTAGCCGTAAAGCATAATTTGTATGTGATAGAAGACACCGCTCAAGCCATCGGTGCTGAATATACTTTTTTGGATGGAAGAAAGCAGAAAGCTGGAACCATTGGAACCATTGGAACTACTTCGTTTTTTCCAAGCAAGAATCTGGGTGGCTATGGTGATGGAGGGGCTATCTGCACCAATGATGATGAATTGGCCGCCAAAATGCGGATGATTTGCAACCACGGACAAAGCAAACAATACTACCACGATGTTATCGGAGTGAACAGCCGCTTGGATACTTTGCAAGCTGCTATTTTGGGCGTGAAGCTGAAACACCTTGACAGCTATGCTTCTGCAAGGAGGAATCTAGCAGATGCCTATGATAAAGCATTTAATGAGCCGTCGGTTATAGCAAACGGTAATGGAGAAGGCCCTGTCACATTGTCCCGATTATCAGTAGGATTGTCAAGGTGCCAAACTCCATACCGATCCCTAAACTCCACTCACGTTTTTCATCAATATACATTGAAGTTGAGTGGTGTGAACCGTGATGAACTTCGGGCCCATTTGGAAAGCAAGGGAATTCCCAGTATGATATATTATCCGGTGCCATGCCACAAACAAAGGGCCTTTGCAAGCAGCATAACTGATAGGGCTTACCCGGTGACTGAAGCACTTTGCGAATGCGTTATCTCGCTGCCAATGCACACAGAGATGGAGGAGGAGCAGGTGGACTTTATTGTATCATCAGTAATAGAATTTTTAACTAAGTAATAAATATAATTTCAAAATGAAAATTGTAGTAGTAGGAACTGGCTATGTTGGGCTTGTAACAGGAACTTGTTTTGCAGAGGTAGGCATTGATGTGACCTGTGTGGACATTGATGTGAACAAAATTGAAAACCTCAAAAAGGGCATCCTACCAATATATGAACCCGGACTAGAAGAAATGGTGGAACGAAATGTGGCCAAAGGCCGACTACATTTCAGCACCAATCTGGCTGAGAGTATTCCAGGGGCTGAATGTGCATTCATTGCCGTAGGAACTCCTCCAGGAGAAGATGGTAGTGCCGACCTGAAATATGTGTTGGGTGTTGCATCGGACATTGGCAGACACATGGCTGATTATTTGGTGGTAGTCACTAAAAGTACCGTGCCAGTTACTACAGGCGATAAAGTGAATGCAGCTGTGGCTGCTGCCCTGCAAACCCGTGGAGCTAACATTCCTTATGATGTAGCCAGCAATCCTGAGTTTTTGAAAGAAGGTGCGGCCATCGAAGATTTCTTGAAACCCGACCGCATTGTGATTGGTGTTTCAAGCCCCAAGGCTGAGGAAATTTTGCGTAAGCTATATAAGCCTTTCATGGTGAACGGCCACCCTATTTTCTGCATGGACATTCGTAGTGCCGAAATGACCAAGTATGCTGCCAATAGTATGCTGGCTACCAAAATATCATTCATGAATGATATAGCCAACCTCTGCGAAATAGTTGGGGCTGATGTGAACATGGTTCGCAAGGGAATAGGCAGCGATACACGCATTGGAACGAAGTTCATTTATCCCGGCATTGGCTATGGTGGTTCATGTTTCCCCAAAGATGTAAAGGCTCTGATTAAAACTGCCGAAAACTATGGCTACAATATGCAGGTACTTCATGCAGTGGAAGATGTGAACGAAGCCCAGAAATCAGTTTTGTATAATAAGGTGATGAAACATTTTGGCGGTAATATCAGCGGAAAGAAATTTGCTATGTGGGGACTTTCCTTCAAGCCCAAAACCGACGACATGCGTGAAGCTCCATCATTGGTAATTATCAATCAACTACTGGCTCAAGGTGCAAGTGTGGTAGCATACGACCCGGTGGCTATGGAAGAATGCAAAAAGCACCACCTTGGCGACAAGATTGGTTACATCGAAGACCAATATGATGTGCTGATAGGAACTGATGCATTGCTTATCGCTACAGAATGGCCGGAGTTTCGAACTCCAGACTGGCAAGTGATAGGCAGGAACCTTGGAAGCAAGACCATATTTGATGGTCGAAACATTTACGAAATGAATGAAATGAAAGACAACGGGTACAACTATTACTGTATTGGTGTGGCTGAGTAAAGCCTGATTTGAATAAATAAAAAACCCCAATCAAAATGGTCGGGGTTTTCTTTTATCCCAAGATTCGACAGGGTAGGGTTAACGCTCCACCACCAGTTTGCTATGCCCAAGTACTTTCAGTCCGTCTTTTATTTCCAATAAATATACACCAGCAGCTTTGTGTGATAGGTCAATACTTGAAGTGGCATTTTTAGACACTTGCACTTGCATTTGACTTAGTAGTTTCCCATTCAAATCGTATACTACAATTTGACAAGTTTTGTTCAGGTTTTGGTTGAAGGTGAAATTGAAAACTCCTTTGCTAGGATTTGGGAATACCATGAGGTTAAGGTCATCGGTCAAGGTCGACAAACCAATATTGAAGAACTTAAAAGTATAAGTTCCGGAAATGGATTTGCAACCATTGCTGTCTGTCGTTTCCACTTTGTATCCTCCACTTTGTGTAGCATCATAAAACGTGTCTTTAGCCCCTGTAATGGGTGTACCGTTGTATATCCACTGGTTGCCATATTTGGCATTCGAACTTAAGTGATTAGTTCCTGTTTCTTTTACACTCGGCAAAGGTGGGTTTGGATGAACAGTAATATATGCATTCTTCTGAATTGTATCAATTCCACCGAGGTTAGAAACGATTAGGCGTACAATGTATTTTCCAGGATTATTGTATTGAATCGTCACCTGTGAATCTATAGCCAAAGTCGGACTACCTGCCTGAAATGTCCATGCAGATGAAGTCGGACTATTGGTACTTGTGCTTTTGAATTTTACAGTTCCTCCCACACATATTGTAGTATCGTCGGCAGTGAAGCTGGCTTT
>SHWZ01000047.1 GCA_009693575.1 Flavobacteriaceae bacterium
AAAACAAGCCAGTAATGCGGCTTTTTTGCCACAACGGGTTGCCACTCCTGCACCAACTTGAAGCGTGGATTGGTTCAAACCGACATTACCGAGTTCTTCAACAGTGTTTATTTCACCTAATTTGTTAACTAAATTAAAGAGCAAATGAAGTTGCTTCCTGTATCTGAAAAATTCAAAATCACTGGCACTCCTTGCTTTGTATATTTTTCAAAACCCTTTCAAATGGCTCACCTCCCAACTCCGTTCCGCCTTCATCTCCCGCAACATTGGACTTGGCTGCTTCCCCGTTAGGCGTTAATACTCCACTTTTAGACGTTGAATCTGGTTGTTCCCAATACAAGCCTTGCCGCCTTTGGGGTTGGGGGCTTGCTTTGTCTTAGCTTTGCCACTCGATGAAAGCTGCTACACTCAACGAACTGAAGAAAGAACTACTGGAACTGCCGCAACAAAACGTGGTCGAGCTCTGCTTGCGACTGGCCAAGTTCAAAAAGGAAAGCAAGGAGTTGTTGACCTACCTGCTGTTTGAGGCACATGACGAACAAGCTTATGTGCAAGGAGTAAAACAGGAAATTGACAGCCAGTTTGAATACATTAATACTAGCACAATGTACCTTGCCAAAAAGAGCTTACGCAAGATTCTACGGATTACAAACAAATATATTAAATATTCCGATTCAGACCAAACTGCCCCTGAGCTGCTAATATACTTTTGCCTGAAACTAAAAGCTTCCGGTATACCAGTGAACAAAAGCACGGCTCTCAGCAACCTTTACGAAATGCAGCTTAAGAAAATCAACAAATACATTGATGGTCTGCACGAGGATTATCAGTATGATTTTAGGCAGGAAGTGGAGACCCTTCGATAATCCATAAAGCTATCGGGATAGGGTGACATTGGCAAGATACTCGTGTCATGATAGGACTTTGGTCTTAGCTATTCAAGCAACTATATGTTCTTAATTCATTCTAGTGCCACCGTTAAGATAACACGAGCTAATCCTCGTAAAACTCTTGCAAGGCTCCAAAGTAAATATCGTCCCAACCCTCTGTAATTCCTTCAAATTCATTATCAGGGATGTTGGAGTGCCGAAGTTCAACCGATGTTCCTTGCTTATCAAGATGAATTTTGATGGTAACGATGGAGGGTTCTTCCTGTTCGCCAAAATACCATTGTTGCACGAGTTTTTTGCCTTCTTCAAATTCGAGGTTTTTGCCCACAATGCTGCCATCCCATAGCGAAAACTCTGAGCCAACTTCTTCACTCATTTCGACCTTATTACCTGTCCATAGTTGTATGGTGGGAGCATAGGTCAAAGCCTTGTACACCTCTTCGGGTGTAGCATTGATGATATAGTATTTTTTGAAGTCTTTCATTTAGTATTAAGTTCAATGCCCACACCCATATTCCTCCTTCTTGGGGGTTTCGGCTGTTACTGGTTTCTCCCCATTTTTTATAGCCTCCTTCATCTGTTTCAATATACGGTTTCTGTCGGCTTTCATTTGTTGTTGTAAATATTCTTGTTGACTAGCATCATACAGCAATTGCCCATCCACAAAGGTCATCAGCACTTTTGAATATATACTCAATGGATTGCCATTCCATATAACCAAGTCGGCATCTTTACCTTCTTTGATGCTGCCTGTTTGTTTGTCAATATGCAACATTTTTGCTGGGTTTATCGTACACATTTTGATGGCTTCGGTGTCGCTCATTCCTCCGTATTTCATGCTCTTGGCTGCTTCTTGGTTTAGCCTCCTTGCCATCTCTGCATCGTCACTGTTCACGCAAGTGTTGATGCCCATTTTGTTCATGATAAAAGCATTATAAGGAATGGCCTCCATCACCTCGTGTTTGTAGGCCCACCAGTCGGCAAAGGTGCTGCCAGCCGCTCCATGTGCTTTCATTTTGTCGGCCACTTTGTAGCCTTCGAGTATATGTGTAAACGTATTCACTTTGAAACCCATACTATCCGCCAAATGCATCAGCATGTTTATCTCGCTTTGCACATAGCTATGACAAGTAATATGCCGGCGGTTTTCTAATATTTCTACCAATGCATCCAGCTCCAAATCTCTGCGAGGCGGAGCAGTTTTTAGTTTAGGGTTTTTAGTTTGGAGTTGCTCGAAATTACTCCAAGCTTTTTGATATTCTTGGGCTCTTACAAAAGCATCCAGCATCGTTTGCTCCACGCCCATGCGGGTTTGCGGGTAACGCACATTACTGCGGTCGCCCCAGTTGCTTTGCTTCACATTTTCTCCCAAGGCAAATTTGATAAATCCCTCCCAGCCTTCTACCTTCATTTCCTCAGCTGATTTCCCCCAACGAAGTTTGATGAGTTGCGTTTGCCCACCAATAGCATTGGCCGAGCCATGAAGTATATGACTTGTGGTTACTCCCCCGCTCAACTGCCGATAGATATTGATGTCTTCCGGATTGATGATATCGCCAATACGAACTTCACTGGTGACACTTTGGGTGCCTTCATTCACATCACCTGTGCAGGCTATGTGGCTATGCTCGTCTATGATGCCGGGGGTGAGGTGAAGACTGGTGGCATCAATGATTTTGGCATTGGGATACTTGAGGGAAAGATTGTCGCCAATGTCTTTTATTTTTCCGTTTTGAATAGCCAAATTTGTCTTCCAAACACCGTATTCACTTTCATTGCTCCAGATGGTGGCATTGGTAATTAGGGTAATCTTTTCGTTGGGCTTTTCCCACCATGAGCCATATTCCACAAAAGGTTTTTTTGGACTGTTACCATACTCCCAGCGAATCTGTATTGCTACGTCTTTACCATTGAGATTACGAATTTTTGTAAGGCCTTTCATCTGAATGCTTTTGTCAGACAACGTGTCAATTTTGTAAAGTATCTCCATAACCGACCATGGGTCATTGTCCGTTTCCTGTAAAACAAGCATCAGCGAATCTTTGAAAAATTGTGGACTGGCATCACCCATTACATTTCCAGTATTGTAGATAGCTTTTAGTTGTTTCGGTGCTCCGCTAATGCTCACCGTCCACTTAGGATGGTTGTCAATTTTATACACCCCATTCAAATCCTTCAAGTCTGGATTGGGCAAGGTATCGGAGGGTTTGAGGTCGCGGAGTTTTAGCCAGTAATTGCTGAATGGAAGGACGGGTGGATAGTTAAGTTGGGAATACACCTTAAATAGTCCATTTGCTGAATCTATTTTGAAGTTGGGGAAATCTGAAAATTTACCATTCACTGAATACACCCCTTGATTATACACTAAGTTAACGTTGGGATAGTCGTCGGTCATTATGTCCAGACGCAATTCGATCTGTTTCTTCAAAAGCAGGCACTTCTTTCCTTCAACCAAATATACCCCATTCAAATTCGTCAAGTCCACTTTAGGCTTTTCCGTGTTTATATACTTCTCACCCATCAGCCAGTTTTCGGAGATGAAGAATTCTTCGCCCATCAAACTATCTGTGCTGATAAAAAAGTTAGCCGCCATGCCTGCTTTCAAAGCACCATATTGTTTGTCTAGGCCAAGCCATTGGGCAGGAGTGGTGGTCAAAGCTTTCAGTATATCCTTGGTGCCAAGTCCGTATTGCCAAGCCTTTGTTAGCTTCTTGTAAAAATCTGCTTTGCTTTCCAGCCCAAAAGCAGTAAGGGCAAAAGGTATATTGGCTGCAGCCACTCGTGCGGGGTTGCTGGGGGCTTGTTCCCAATGCATCAGTTGGGTGAGGTTGATGTAGCGACTCATCATCGAATCCGTCAAATCAAACGGTGCAGGAAAATTCAGCGGCAGCACCACGGGCATTCCTGTTTTCTTAAGTTCATCCAGTCGTTGGTATTCATCACCACCGCCTTTGATGATAAATTTTTGTCCAAACTCAGTCCCCACTTTAGCGGCACGAAGTGTATTCCATTTGTCGTTGGCCTCAAAAAAAGCAGGGAGTGTTTTGGCGGACAACAATGCCTCAATGCTCAAATCTGTTTCTTTGGTAGTGGCTTGTGCATACCATCGTGCATCATAAAAAGTCTGCCGCAGCAAGGCAATACTGCCCATCAACGAACGGGGATAATCCTGCGGGCTGCTGCCCCGGTTGAACGAAAAGTGTTGACTGACCTTAGAGCGTAAAAGCATTTTGTTGTCGCGGCCAGTTGCAAGACTCACCAATGCCCCCGTGCCACGGGCAATGCCATCCATGTTATGGCTCAGCACCATTCCAAAACCAAGGTTTCGCAAGGCTTCCGCTTCCGTTTCGTTGGTATGGAATATACCAGCGGCATCCGTTTCGGGGCGTATGGCTTCGTTCCAACTGTATGGCCCCCGCTTGTTGCTGTTGAATTGGTTGCCATGGCTTTCACGTTTGGGCTGCTCTGGCATTCCATAAGCTGAATAAATATCAATAAACGATGGATACACCCAACGGCCTGAGAGGTCAGTCACTGAGGCATCGGTGGGCACTATCACAATTTCGCCAACGGCCAGAATTTTTCCGTTTTCAATCACTAGGGTGGCATTGCGATATACTGTTTGATAATCAACCACAATGTTGGCATGGGTAAATGCATACAGGCCCGGCTTGGGATTGGCCACATCGTTGGGCTGGTACCCTGTTTGGGCAGAGGCGATGCTGGCGATGATTAGGAAAATAAAAAGTCCCATAACCTCCAAAGTGGGAAAGATTGACCCAATCCAAGTCTTACAGCATCCGGCTCCCCGCATCCGGCTCCCTTCTCCCAACTTCCATCTCCCCGTTTTCATCTCCCCGCTCTGTATTTTTTCCTCTTTTTTCATACCTGCAAACATACTTGATTTGGGCTTCTGCATGGCTGACAGTTTGGCGATTGACCGTTAGTGGCTACTTTTGCCCACTTACTTTACTAAATCAGAATGAAACTTTCCAATATCCTATTCGCAATTTGTCTGTTGGCATTTGCTACCCAAACCCAAGCCCAGAAGCCTTTTGGCACTGGCGTGAAAACAAAAAAAGGGGGAGCGGCCATTGATCAAACCGACCTTGTGTGGGGCAAGGGTAAAAAGACATTCCTACTTTGTCCCACTAAACCCCTAAACGCAAAAGGCTATGGGGAACGAAGCCTGCATGTGTTTGATGCCAAAGGCAAAAAGGAGCTGAGCAAAAAGGTGGCCTTGGTGAACGAAAGCAATAAGCCCCATCAGATAGAAAAACTATTTTTGTATGGAGGCAAACCTGTATGCATCCACTCCTTCTACGACAAGGCTGAAAAGAAATATTCGCTGTACCAAACCTATATCGGCGATGATGGTGACCCAGAGGGATTAGGTAAGGAAATTCTGGGCATCGAAACCAAGAACCCAGAGGATATAGCAGGCATTGAACTGGCATTCAGTAGTGACAGCAGCAAGACCTTGGTGTGTGTGAGCGTTGGAAAAATAGAAGCTAAAAAGGAAAAATTTACCCTACACTGCGTACTTCTCAACAGCGAAGACATGGGTCTCGACCACGACTATCCTTTTGAAATTGAATTGTTTGCCAAAGGAAACGTCCGTGCGAAAGGGGCTGTGAGTAACCAAGGAACGGTTTACGCCGTTAGCGAAACTTTTGTGAAGGACGGCACGCAGATAAAACAGAAGATGACCCTGCATTTCCGTGATAACGAAGAAACAATTCAGGCCAAGGAATTTCCGGCCGGAGAATACCGCTACATCACTGATTGGCATGTAAAACTAAACCACAAAGAGATGCTGATAATAGGCGGCTACTGCACCGACAAAAAAAATTACGATGTCATCACTGGCCAGTTTGTGAATGTGTTTGACCCTGGCACAGGCGAGTTTGCCTCAAGCACCCTGAGCGACATGAGCGATGATGCCAAAGGCGAACTGGTGCAGGACCAAGCCGACAAGAAAATAAAAGACTTGATGAAGCCCTGCATGACCACCATGTATATTGACCATGCAGACAACATTATTTTCGTGAGCCACCTATTCGAAGCCGAGGGCACCGCCAAGAAACTGAATGAGGGCAAGTATTTCCGCAGCCTTGTGGGTGCCCCCTTCAAGAATTGCCTCGTTACTATGTTTGCTCCAGACGGTGAAGCGAAATGGCAAAAAGCCATGCTCTCCAAAATACAGTACAATACCTACTCCAATGGCAAGGTGTTCATCCTGTGTGGCGATGGCAAAAAGGAATTCAAAGTGTGTACGGCAGAACCCGATGTGACGATAAAGGCCACAAAAGCCTCATCACCCACCGACCCTGAAAATATACTGAAATCGAACCTGTTTTTCAATGGCGGTGACAACCGTGTGTTCATCATCGGTGTGTCTTCTGGCAATTTTTTCATCAACTACTCCGACCTCGGTAAATCAGAAGCCAAAGGCAAAGTAGAGAAAGAAAAGAAGAAAAAGAAGTGAGGGGGATTCGGTGATGTGCTGATGTGCTAATTTGATTTTTTCTACTATCTGAAATACAAAAGGCCAGCTAATTAGCTGGCCTTTTGTATTTCAATTCAGATTGCAAATCCATTTCCCACAGGCACACTGATTGTAAATCGGCGTGGATCGGGCTGAGTTCTTTGAGAACGGCGACAACAGGAGGTTCTAAGGAATAATAATATTACCAGATGAATGATACCCGTCTGAGCATACCGGAAAGACATTACCCATATGAAAAGTTTTGTTATCAATTACCTTCCCATTGTATTCAGCAGAAATAATTATTGTTTTACATTCATTAAATTGACTCGCTAAGCTATATGTGACATTCTGGTCTTTTATTACATTTATGGAATCTGCGGAGAAATTTGAGCCCATTGTACAGTATGTAAATCCGGCAGAGGTACTAAAAACTAATTCTTCCTGTACACCTAAGGCAAGGGTATCAATTTTAGGTGATACTGAAATATAAAATTTCAGTGGGCCACTTTTTGCGGCTTTTTTGCAAGAATTAAATGTAATGGCAGAAGCCAATGTAATAACAAAGATTGTGATTGCTTTTTTCATTTTATTTGTTGTTTGGGTTAAATTAGTTATTTTTTTGTTTGGTCGTCTAGTGTGGGGTTGCAACCACTTAGCACTGTAGAAGCCTATTGTAGAACAGCTCAGGATGGTAGGAATCGGGATAAACTAAAAACTCAGACTGACTAACCTAACATTTTCATACTCCATCATTTGTACCATCATTTCCCCAGCTGATAGATAGCAAAGCTACTGAGCCAAGCCAAGGCGGTCATAAAGACCAATTGTATCGCAGGCCATTTCCAGCTTTTTGTTTCGCGATAGACTACCGCAATGGTGCTGGTGCATTGCAGGGCAAAGGCATAAAAGAACATGAGGCTTAGGGCAGTGACAGGTGTGTAGCGATTTCGCAATTGCTCTTGCACCGTTTGCCCATCGTTGCCAATGCTGTAGAGGGTGTTCATTGTTCCTACAAACACTTCGCGGGCAACAAACGAACTGAGCAGAGCTATCCCAATTTTCCAATCGAAACCAAGTGGCCTGATAACAGGCTCTATGAATTGCCCAAACCTGCCCGCATAGGAGGCTTCCAGCTTTTCAGTCTGCTTTTGTTGGGCTGCAATTTGTGGGTCTGCATTAGCATCTATCGAACTATATTTCTTGTCAATATCCTGCATAGCATTTCCGGGGCCATGGCTGCCCAAATACCAAAGGATAACCGACACTGCCACTATGATATATCCTGCTTGCAACACAAAGGTTTTACTGCGTTCAAACACGGAGTACCACAGGTTTCTGCCCGATGGCCATTTATATATTGGAAGTTCCATCACGAAATGGTTTTTGCCTTTCGATTTCAGGATTAATTTGAACACAAAAGCAGAAAGCATGGCCGACACAAACCCCACCAAATACATCAGAAACAGCAGCAGCCCCTGCACCCCGATGAAGCCAAAAATATATTCTTCGGGGGCTATGAGGCCAATGAGCAAAGTATATACAGGAAGGCGGGCTGAACAGCTCATCAGCGGTATCACCATGATGGTAATAAGCCGGTCCCGTGTGTTCTCGATGGTGCGGGTAGCCATGATGCTGGGCACGGCACAGGCCATACCTCCAATAAGCGGCACCACACTACGGCCATTCATACCAAAACTCCGCATCATGCGGTCCATTATGAAGCTCACTCGGGCCATGTAGCCACTGTCTTCCAAGATCGTGATAAAAGCAAACAGGATAATAATCTGTGGCAGGAAAACGATGACGCCGCCAAGCCCTGCTACCACACCATCCGCCAGCAAATCGTTAGCCCAGCCAGCAGCCATAGATTCGTGCATAACACCTTGCAGGTTTTCGAAGGCTGTTTCCAGCAGTTGCATGGGTACTTGTGCTATATTAAATATGCTCTGAAATAGTGTGAAAAGTATTCCGAAAAATATAAGAAACCCCCAATATTTATGCGTAAGGATTTTGTCGGCAAACGTGGTAGCCTTGTCAAACTCCGGATGTGTGTTTCGGCTAAGGCAGTCCACTAGCACAAAATCGATATGTCTGAATCGCTCCACGGTTTCCCGCTGCTGCAGGTGGCCTGAGTCAAAGTGGTATTTCTCGAAAATGCCATGAATATTCTGCTTGCTGTGGCTAGCCTGGCTCACCTGATGTGCCTGTATCAGCCGTGCATAGTTGTTGGGGCCATCTATCACGGGTTTCAGTTCATCCAAAAACTGCATGATAGCTGCCGGCACTTTGTAAAATGGCTTTGCTGCAGGCTTCGCTACTTTCATAGCCAGTTTTAGGTCGTCTATTCCACTGCGTTTGCGGGCATTCACAGGTATCACTTGTATGCCAAGCTGCTCAGATAGTAGCAGTATATCTATTTCCAGCCCCTTCTTGTGGGCAATGTCAATCATGTTCAAGGCCAGCACGGTTGGCAGCCCTAAATCAATAATCTCTGTACACAGCAACAAAGAACGTTTCAGGTTGGAGGCATCGGCCACCACCACCGCACAGTCGGGCTTATCGGCCTTCATCAAGGCTGCCACAGCTACCCGCTCATCATCCGACTTTGGGTATAATGAATACGTGCCTGGAAGGTCTATTATTTCCGCACTTGTTTCTCCGTCAATCGTCACTGTTCCTTTGTGGCTCTCTACCGTGGTGCCTGGGAAGTTGCCCGTCTTCTGACTCAATCCCGTCAAGGCATTGAACAGGGTTGACTTCCCACAATTGGGGTTCCCTGACAGGGCAATATGGAGTTGCTTTTTGCTGATGGCTTTCTTGTTTAGAGTTTTCGAATATCCACAATGTTGGCTTCGCTCAGCCGCATCACCAGCGTATATCCTGCTACTTTTATGGCAATGGGGTCACCAAAGGGGGCAATGAATTTCAGCTTCACGGGCTCACCTGGCAGGCAACCCATCTCAAACAGCTTCGCCGATAGCGACTCATCCCCGATATGTTCTATCACGGCACTCTCCCCTGGCTTTAGTTCTGATAATTTCACGACTGAAAAACGCAGCAATTTAGACCATTTCTAAATTGGGTAAAAACCCGGCTCGTAAATGAATCATTATGGCGTGTCCCTGAGGAAATAGGAACCACCCATTACCGCCCCAGAATATACTTCATCTGCCCCAGGTGGTGGCTGCCATGCCAGGCATACATGTAGGTATGCTCCTTCAGGTTTACGCTGCGGTTCTTCTCAGGGTGAAAGAAAGTGCGGTCGAACTGCTGTAAGGGAGTTGTACGAAGCATTTCAGCCCAGCGGATATGCATCCCACCAATAATGGCTAGCGAAGGCAGGATGTTGTTGCTGTTGGCATCGGCATGTGCCGCCCACAGGTTTTCATCGTAGGGTTTTATAGTTGGATTCTCCTCCGTCAGTGCCAGTTTGAAACGGATGTAGGCGTTCATGTGGCTGTCGGCCAAATGGTGGACAATCTGTTTCAGATTCCAGCCACCTTCTCGGTAGCTATGGGTGAGGCTTTCGGGCTTCAATGCGGCAAATGCCTCGTTCAGGCGGTTGGGCAGCGATTCTATTTCACTGATATTCAAAGCCAATTCCTCTTCTGTGAAATGGTCTTTGGTGGCCATGCGGCCAATGGGATAAATAATATGTTCCATTTGTTAGAATTCTGCCTGCAAATATGGGTCATCAGTTTATCTTTCACCCTTATTTTTGCAACCCTGACTTTTTGCAACCCCCTCGTCTCGAAATCTCGAGAAGGAATTACAAAACCTAAAATCTAACGAATGAACATTATTGCCTCAAACCCCCACCAAAGCAAGCTGTTGGCTGATGTGATGGCTGCTGCTGCAAAACTGAATGTGAACCTGTCCGCCGCCGAATTGGTACAAAAAGCCCTTGAACGCAACGAAGGAGTATTGGCCGACAGCGGGGCCCTTTGTGCCGACACCGGAGAGTTTACCGGACGCTCACCCAAAGACAAATTCAGCGTATACGATAGCACTACTGAAAATGTGTTATGGTGGGGAGATGTGAACTTCAAGTTCACTCCTGAAAAATTTGATGCACTTCTTGACAAGATGCTCGAATACGTGAAAGGCAAAGAACTGTTTGTTCGCGATTGTTACGCCTGTGCCGACCCTACCTATCGCTTGAATGTAAAAGTGATTACCGAAACCGCCTTCAACAACCTATTTGCCCATAACCTGTTCCTGCGTCCAGAGGCTGCTGAGTTGCCTACCCTAAGCAGCGACTGGTTGATATTGAACGTGCCAAGCTTCAAGGCCAATGCTGACGAGGACGGAACACGTGAGCATAATTTCAGCATCATCAACTTTACCAAAAAAATATACATCATTGGTGGCAGCGGCTACACTGGCGAAATAAAGAAAGGTATTTTCACGGTGCTGAACTATAGCATGCCACATGAGCACAATGTGCTTTCGATGCACTGCTCGGCCAATATTGGTAAAGATGGCGACACAGCCATATTCTTTGGTCTTTCAGGCACTGGTAAGACTACCCTTAGTGCTGACCCTAACAGAGCACTCATCGGCGACGACGAACACGGCTGGAGCGAAAATTCGGTATTTAACTTTGAAGGTGGCTGCTACGCAAAATGTGTTGATTTAACTAAAGAAAAAGAGCCTGAGATTTTTAATGCAATCAAAGAAGGTGCGTTGTTGGAGAATACCCGCTTTATAGCTGGTACAAACACCCCTGACTATACCAACATCACCATAACGGAAAACACCCGTGCGGCTTACCCGATGTATAACCTGAAGAACTTTGCCACCCCCAGCATCGGCAAAGCCCCTAAGAATATATTCTTCCTTACCGCAGATGCCTTTGGTGTGCTGCCTCCTATCAGCCGCCTCGATGTAAGACAAGCTATGTACAGCTTTATCAGTGGCTACACTGCCAAGGTTGCTGGGACAGAAGCTGGGGTTATTGAGCCACAGGCCACTTTCTCTGCTTGTTTTGGCAAGGCTTTCCTGCCATTGCACCCTGGAAAATATGCCAAACTATTGGGCGAAAAACTGAATGCCAACCCTGATATCAAAGTATGGTTGATAAATACCGGCTGGACTGGTGGTCCTTACGGTGTAGGCAACCGAATGAAACTGAGCTTCACCCGTCGCATGATTACAGCAGCACTTAATGGCGAGTTGGATGGGGTAGCTTTCGAAAAGCACCCAGTGTTTGGCTACAATATGCCGACAAGTTGCCCTGAAGTGCCGGTAGAAATACTTAACCCACGCAACACCTGGGCCGACAAAGATGCCTACGACCAAAAAGCCAATCACCTTGCTGAGCTGTTCAACAAAAACATGAAACAATACGAGGATGGCCTAAGTGCTGATGTGCTGGCTGCCGCACCTGTGGTGAATGCCTTGGCGTAATGCTTCGACTCTACTCAGAATGACTATCAAATAATTAAATAAAGCCCTACTAATTCTAGTTGGGCTTTATTATTTCCAAACAACAACCGTTTGGTTTGCTTAGGCCAATCTCTAATCTTTGCTTCCAAAAAAAACAGGCGACCTTTCATTTCTAAAATGGCTGCTCGGAGGCACTGAGTGAAAATGGAAGTATACAATAAAATGGCTAATAATCACATTATCTAACAAAATCTTTAAAAATGGAGAACACCCCGTCAAATCAGGTGGTAGCTTTCAACGACTACCGCAGCCGCATGAACGAAAAGATACTTTCAGCTGATAATTTGGTGCTAAAGAGGCTTTTTAACCTAGACACCAACACCTACCAAGAGGGTGCATTGCCAACTCGAACCAAGGAAATGCTTGGTTTGGTGGCCAGCATGGTGCTACGCTGCGACGATTGTGTAAAATATCACCTGATGAAATGCCATGAGCAAGGAATTAGTACAGCAGAGATATTCGAGCTATTTGCTGTTGCCAATATTGTTGGTGGCACCATCGTTATTCCACATACTCGCAGAGCTGTTGAGTTTTGGGAGGAGCTGGGGGAAATGTGAGAATGCAGGTTTCCAACAAACATATCTCTAGATGACTTCACAGATAATAATTGGGATAAACTAAAAACTAGACTGACAAACTTCCCTCTTCCCTTTCACCAACATACACCATAAAATCCTATTTTTGCCGTTCTTTTAACAAAGGCGAACTGAAAAAATTATGCAACAATTCAAACGAATCAACAACATCACTGGCTGGCTCATGTTCCTTATAGCTCTCACAGTGTACACTCTCACCTTAGAAGAAACCGCCAGTTTTTGGGACTGTGGCGAATTCCTTTCAGCTTCAGTTCAGCTCATGGTTGTTCACCCACCCGGAGCCCCTATGTTCCTCCTTTTAGGCAAAGTATTCAGCTTGCTGGCATTGGGCGACACTGCTCAAATGGCCTTCTGGGTAAACATGCTTTCGGCTACTGCCACCGCCTTGTGTGTGCTATTCACCTTCTGGTCTATAACGCATTTTGCCAAAAAAATAGTTGTAAAGGCTGGTGAAGAAATTACCGTGGCTCAAAGCTTCCTCATCATGGGTGCTGGAATAGTAGGTGGCCTCAGCATGACTTTCCTTGACACCCTGTGGTTTTCGGCAGTGGAGGCAGAGGTGTATGCACTTAGTAGTATGTTTACAGCCCTTGCATTTTGGTGTATTCTTAAATGGGAAAACGTGGCTGAAACCAATGGTGCAGACCGCTGGCTCATTCTAATTTGCTATATTATTGGCCTGTCTATTGGCGTCCATTTACTGAATCTGTTGGTGATACCTGCCATTGTTTTTGTATATTTTTTCAAAAGGCATTCACCCACAAGCAAATCCTTTATTTACGCATTGCTGAGTGCCATGGGTGGCATCGTGTTGGTGCAGTTTGTAATCATTCCAGGGTTTCCTTGGTTTGCAGCAGTATCTGACCGATTCCTAGTGAATAGCCTTCACATGCCATTCAATTCAGGCTTTGTGACGTTACTGGCCTTAATAGTTGGGGTTATATGGTGGGGCTATCGTTTTACTTTGAAAAGGAATAAACCACTGCTAAATACATTGGTGATTGGGGTTGCTTTCATAGCCGTGGGATACAGTAGTTATACTATGCTCCCCATCCGGTCTATGGCTAATGTGCCACTGGATCACCAGAATGTGGAAGACCCCAATGCCCTACTTTCCTACCTCAACCGCGAACAATATGGTGAAGCTCCTTTGCTGAAAGGTCAGTGGTTTGGAGCTAGGCCAATAGGATTGAAAGAAGGTAGAATGCAGTACCGCCGTGGAAAAGACGAATACGAAGAGACTTCTAAGAAATTCAGCTACAAATGGGCTCCTGGTGATGAGATGACCTTACCCCGTATGTGGAGCAGCCGGGCTGACCATGTGCAGGAATACAAAAATTGGGAGAGCTTAGAAGATGGGCAAAAGCCCAAGTTCAAAACCAATATGCACTTCATGTTCACCTACCAAATTGGATTTATGTATTGGCGTTATTTCCTCTGGAACTTTGTTGGAAGGCAAAACGACCAGCAGGGCCACAACGAAATGACGAAGGGCAATGTGAAAAGCGGCATAAATGCTATCGACCAAATGTGGCTTGGACCACAGGACAATATGCCAGCAAATATGGCCAACAACAAGGCTAATAATAATTACTATTTTATCCCTCTTCTACTTGGATTGCTTGGTTTATTCTACCATGTGCAAAAAGCCCAACGCGATGCTTTCGCAGTACTGATGCTTTTCTTGTTCACGGGGCTATTTATTGTATTATATCTTAACTCTCCCAGCATAGAGCCACGTGAACGTGACTACGCTTACGTCGGGTCATTTCAGGTATTTTGTATTTGGATTGGATTGAGCGTGTTGGCTTTGGCCGACTGGCTTTGGAAACGAATGAATAGAACTTCAGCTACAGGTGCTGCATTGGTTATTTGTCTCACTGGGCCTGTGTTGCAAGGCAGCCAAGGTTGGGACGACCACGACCGTAGCAAACGCACCACCTGTCTCGATTTTGCCATTGATTACCTTGAGAGTTGTGACAAAAATGCACTGCTGATAACCAATGGAGACAATGATACCTATCCACTTTGGTACGCCCAAAACGTTGAAGGCATCCGAACAGATGTGCGTGTGGTGAATTATAGCCTGCTGGCCACTGATTGGTATGCAAATGTTTTGCGAAGGGCAACATACGCATCACAACCTTTCAAACTTACTCTGAACGAAGAACAGATAGCGGCAACAAAGCGAGAATACCTTTCTGTATCACCTCAACTTGGATTACCACAACTCGGGGCTACCGACAGCGATTTTGTGGATTTGCGAAAAGTCATTGATTTTATTGCCCGAGAAGATGGCACAAATATGTCTACATTTGGCCAAGGCAAAGCCGAGCATTACTTACCAGCAAGCAGGCTGAGCCTTCCTGTTGATAAAGATTTGTGCCTTAAGAATGGAACTATTCGCCCGGAAGATGTTAGCAGAATGGTCGACGTTTTGAAGTGGGATATCGGTGCCCAAAGCCTCTACAAAAATGCTTTAGTACTATTGGATGTAATAGCAAACAATGCATGGAAGCGTCCAATCTGTTTCACCATCACTACAGGTGAAGAACCTTACCTGAACCTAGAACCATACTTTCAACTAGAAGGCCTTGTGTACAAATTGGTCCCCATCAACACCCCTGTTGACCCTAACAACAGAAGCAATGTGGGTAATATTGATACGGATAAAATGTACAATATCCTGATGAAAAAGTGGAAGTTTGGAGGCATGGAAAAAGACGGTATTTACTTGGATGAAACAACCCTTCGCCAAACACAAAACCTGAAGAATGTAGCCTGCCGATTGGCCACCGCCTTAGTAAGTGAAAACAAGCAAGCCAAAGCGATTGAAGTGCTGGATAAATTCACGGCAATGATGCCAGAAAAGAATGTGCCGCTGGGCATTGGAAACATGCAGATTGCCCAGTGTTATATGATTGCTGGTGCCGACGGAAAAGGCAAGGCGATTTTGAATAGGCTAATGAGACAAAGTAAGGAAAATATCAATTATTTCAATACCTTTAAGGGGAAGCAGGCGAGAAACCTTCAGCAAGAAATTGGCTATGAAAACTATGTGATAGAAAACTGTAATAGAATATTGGCAATAAACACAGGGCGGCCAAATATGCCAACAAATGCTACTCCTTAAAAAATAATTACTACATAAAAAAAGGGGAGCGTGGCTTCCCTTTTTTTATGTAGTGAAAATAGCTATCCCATCAAGCCCGTATTTCGCAGCCTATATATGCACACTCACAATCCATGGAAACCCCTTGTTTATTTTTCGTTGGTGGCCTTTGGGCTACTGTTGGGTGTGTGGCTTAAGCCGCAAGCTCGCAACGGAAGTGGTGTGATGGATGAGTTGCTGAACCTTGCCGAAAACTATTATGTGGACACCGTGAACAGCGACCAACTAAGACAGCTTGCAGTGGAGGGTATATTGGCAGGGCTCGACCCACATTCGGTGTATATTCCTAATGTAGATGTGGAAACGGTGAACGAGCCACTGGAAGGTTCGTTTGATGGCATTGGGGTAGAGTTTAATATCATTGACGACACAGTGATGGTAGTTGCTCCTATTCATGGGGGTGTGTCGCAGCAATTGGGCATCCTCAGTGGCGACCGCATCGTGCAAGTGGATAGCAAAAACATAGCAGGCATCAAGATAACCAACGACCAGGTGATGAAGTTGCTGAAAGGCAAACGTGGCACCACCGTGAAAGTAGGTATTTATCGCCGTGGCAACAAACGCCTAATTCCCTTCACTATCAAGCGGGATAAGATTCCGATTTACAGTGTGGATGCGGGATATATGTTGAACGAGCAAACCGGCTACATCAAAATAAGCCGCTTTGCCGCCACTACATTCGATGAGTTCAGGGAGAAACTGATAGCATTGAACAAGCCCAAAAACTTGATTCTTGATTTGCGTGGAAACCCTGGGGGGTACCTGCAGGCTGCTACCCAAATAGCTGATGAATTGATTGACGGCAAAAAACTGATTGTTTATACAGAAGGCCGCCACCAAAACCGACAGGAGTATTTTGCAGAAAAAACAGGCCGTTTTGAAAGTGGTAAGTTGGTATTGTTGATTGATGAAGGTTCAGCCTCTGCCAGCGAAATATTAGCTGGTGCAGTCCAAGACCAAGACCGTGGCACCATCGTTGGCAGGCGTAGCTTTGGCAAAGGTTTGGTGCAAGAAACAGTGGGGCTTTCTGATGGCTCCGAACTTCGGCTCACGGTTGCCCGCTACTATACACCTTCGGGCAGGTGCATACAGAAACCATACAACGGAAAAAGTGATGCTTACGAAAATGAAGTATATGACCGCATTGAACACGGTGAGCTAAGCCACCCCGACAGCAGCCTCTTAAAAGATAAGAAAGCCTTCAAAACTGCCAAAGGCCGCACAGTGTATGCAGGTGGTGGTATCATGCCCGATGTGTTTGTTGGGATTGACTCAGGCCGTTACAGCGATTACTACCGCGAACTGGTGCAGCAGGGCATCTTGCTGCAGTTTGCCTACACCGAATCGGATAGAAGTAAAAATATATTTGACAAGTCCAAGACTTTTGAGGCATTTGAAGAGGCTTGGTTGGCCACTTCTGTTGGATTGATACTGAGGCTGAATATATATGCAAAAAGCAAGGGACTACAGCCCGCCAAACTAGATGAGGCAACCGCAACAGGCCAAGTGAAGGCCATGATAGCCCGGCAGCATTTTGGCGAAACAGGCTACAGCCGTGTGCACAACCAAACCGACCCGTTTGTGAAAAAGGCTTTGGAGGGGTTGGGGAAATGAGGGGTTTTGTAGTTACTAATTTCCAAAATTCTTAGGTCTTATATCTAAAAATCTATTCCTCCTAAATCCCACTTCCATCCTTCCTTGGTATGGGTTCTCCATGTGGGTCGTGGGGGGGGAAGCCAAGAAATTCTTCGAGGCGGTCGGTGAGCAGTTCTGAGTTTATGTGTTCCAATTGCTCCGCCACTTCGTGTACTTCATCCCAGCCAAAATGCAACTTTTCATGCAGAAAAAATTCCCAGAGGCGGTGTTTGCGAACGGTGGCTACGGCTACTTTTTTGCCTTTTGGAGTCAAGGCCACACCTTGGTAACGCTGGTAGCTAATGAGTTTTTTTGCTGCTAATTTTTTGAGCATATCTGTTACCGAAGCCGCACGGGTGCTTAGTTCTGCGGCCAGTTCGTTGGTGCTTACTTGGCCTGTCTGCCCCTTGCTCAACTTGAACACAGCTTTCAAATAATTCTCTTCGGCCAACGAATACATCAGGCAAAAGTAGGCAGGCGGCTTTTCTTTGTGG
>SHWZ01000009.1 GCA_009693575.1 Flavobacteriaceae bacterium
AACAGCGGACAGAATCATCTTATTCGCCCCATGTTCTACGATGCCTACCACCATATTGAAAATATTTCAAACCCTGATGGCACACAGCGTATTTATACCATCGTTGGATATATATGTGAAACAGACACTTTTGGCTGGGACCGAAAAATGGCTGAAGTACGAGAAGGAGATGTGCTTTGCATCCGCAATGCCGGAGCCTATGGATATACCATGAGCAACAACTACAATGCTCGCTACCGCCCGGCCGAAGTATTGATTAAGGATGGTAAAGCCCATCTCATCCGCAAGCGGGAAACCATGGATGACTTGCTAAGAAATGTGGTAGAGTTGGGATAGTCCTACTTACTCACATTGTCTGCACCTAAAATTTCCAAATCAACTTTACATATTCCTCCTGTACTGCCCACCCACCTCATAAAGGGCATGGGAGATTTGACCAAGGCTGCACACTTTCACCGCATCTATCAGTTCGTTGAATACATTTTCGTTATCAATGGCCGCTTGTTGTAAGCGTTGCAATGCAGCAGTTGAAACATCTATATTACGGTCTTGCAGTGCTTTCAAGTTGCTTATTTGTAGTTGCTTTTCTTCATCAGTGCTGCGGATAACTTCCTTGGGCAAAATAGTTGGGCTGCCCTTGCTACTCAGGAAGGTATTCACACCAATGATTGGGTATTCACCCGTGTGTTTCAAGGTTTCGTAGTATAAACTTTCCTCCTGTATTTTGTTGCGTTGGTACATTGTTTCCATGGCACCAAGCACTCCCCCTCTTTCGCTGATGCGGTTAAATTCTTCCAGCACAGCTTCTTCAACTAACTCCGTTAATTCATCTATAATGAAAGAACCTTGCAATGGGTTTTCGTTCTTGGCCAATCCCAGTTCACGGTTGATAATAAGCTGAATAGCCATGGCTCGGCGTACGCTCTCTTCGGTGGGTGTGGTGATGGCTTCGTCGTAGGCATTTGTATGCAATGAATTGCAATTATCATATATCGCATACAGGGCTTGCAAGGTGGTACGTATGTCATTGAAGTCTATCTCCTGGGCATGCAGGCTGCGGCCACTGGTTTGGATGTGATACTTCAACATCTGACTGCGTTCGTTGGCTTTGTATTTATGCTTCATGGCCTTGGCCCAAATACGACGGGCCACACGACCTATAACAGAATATTCAGGGTCGATACCGTTGCTAAAAAAGAAAGAAAGGTTAGGAGCGAAATCGTCAATGTTCATGCCCCTGCTCAGATAATATTCCACAAAGGTGAAACCATTGGACAGGGTAAATGCCAACTGACTGATAGGGTTTGCTCCCGCTTCTGCAATGTGGTAGCCCGATATGCTTACTGAATAAAAATTCCTTACCTTGTTATCTATAAAATACTGCTGTATATCCCCCATCATTTTTAGGGCAAACTCTGTAGAAAAAATACAGGTGTTCTGGGCTTGGTCTTCTTTCAAAATATCCGCCTGCACTGTGCCACGAACGGTTGAAATTGCCTGCACTTTTAACTTTTCATATACATCGGCAGGCAATACTTGGTTGCCTGTAACACCCAACAGCATCAGGCCAAGACCATCGTTGCCTTCAGGCAAAACTCCAGCAGGTTGTAGGATTGAATTATATACTGGTCGAGTCATCTCTTTTGATTTGTATATCTCATCAATCTTCTTGCTCACCTCCGCTTCCAGTCCATTTTCTTTGATATACTTTTCGCATTGCTGGTCAATGGCGGCATTCATGAAGAAAGCTAGGATGATGGGTGCAGGCCCGTTGATGGTCATGCTCACCGAGGTGGCAGGGTCACATAAATCAAAGCCGCTGTAAAGTTTTTTGGCATCATCCAGTGTTGGGACACTCACGCCAGAGTTTCCAATTTTTCCATATATATCCGGACGCACATGAGGGTCTTCGCCGTATAAAGTTACGGAGTCAAAGGCTGTGCTCAACCGTTTGGCCGGTTGCCCAATAGAAACATAATGGAATCGTTTGTTGGTGCGTTCGGGGCCACCCTCGCCGGCGAACATCCTCGTCGGATCTTCACCCTGTCTTTTCAAAGGAAATACTCCAGCAGCATACGGAAATTCACCCGGAACATTTTCTGTTAGCTGCCATTTGAGTATATCGCCCCAATCCTTGTATTTGGGCAGAACTACCTTAGGCACTCGGGTATGGCTCAGGCTTTCATAAGTGAGTGGTTGGCGTATTTCTTTTCCACGTACCGAATATACAAATTCATCAGCGGCATATTGTTTCTGCTTGGCTTCCCAGTTATCTAGCAACTGCCTGCATTCAGGATGAAGGCCACTGCCGATGGCTTTAAACTGTTTATCCAACACGGCCTCCAGCGAGGTGTCCACTCCGCTCATTACATTCATGGCTCCACGCAATTGATACATTTTGCTGGCAATGGCAGATTGCTCGGTTACCCAATCTCCATAGCGGTGGTTTTCTTCCCCAATTTCTGCTAGGTAACGGTTACGGTGGGGTGGGATAAGATATATTTTTTGGCTTTCATCATCATTCACTTCAAACTTGCTGCGGAAGGTTTCTTGGTTCAGTTTTCCTGCAATCATGTTCATCACTGCTTTGTAGAGCCTGTTCATGCCTGGGTCGTTGAACTGGGCTGCAATAGTTCCATAGATAGGCAAATCGGCATCCTTGGTTTCAAACTGATTGTGGTTGCGTTTATATTGTTTACGCACATCACGCAGGGCATCTTGGCTACCCTTTTTATCAAATTTGTTGATGGCTACCAAATCTGCAAAATCCAGCATATCTATTTTCTCCAACTGGCTGGCTGCACCAAACTCTGGCGTCATCACATACAACGAAACGTCACTGTGTTCGGTTATTTCCGTATCGCTTTGACCTATGCCGCTGGTCTCTACAATGATTAAATCAAAGCCTGCCGTTTTGCAGATGTCTATACTTTCTTGCACATATTTGCTTAGAGCAAGGTTGCTCTGTCTTGTAGCCATGCTACGCATATACACTCGGGGGTTGTTGATGCTGTTCATGCGGATTCGGTCTCCAAGCAATGCCCCCCCTGTCTTGCGTTTGCTAGGGTCTATCGAAATAATCGCAATTGTCTTCTCCTTGAATTCAAATAAAAACCTTCTCACCAATTCATCCACCAGACTACTTTTGCCAGCTCCACCTGTTCCGGTTATTCCTAACACCGGGGTCGTAGAATTTTCAGGTTTCGTCACAGCTGCCTGTCCTTGTTCGGGGTCATTTTCTACCAGTGTAATAAGTTGGCCAATGGCTTTGGGGTCTCGTTTCACAACACCTTTTACCTGTCCATTCAGGCTGGTGATAGTCGCATAATCGCATTGGCTCAGCATATCATTTATCATGCCCTGCAAACCCATCGATCGGCCATCATCGGGGTGATAGATGCGGGTGATGCCATACTTGTGCAATTCCTCTATTTCACTTGGCAAAATGGTGCCTCCACCGCCACCAAAAATCTTGATATGCCCAGCACCACGTTCTTTCAGTAGTTCGTACATATACTTGAAATACTCTACATGCCCCCCTTGATAGCTGGTGATGGCCACCGCTTGGGCATCTTCCTGAATGGCACAATCCACCACTTCAATTACACTGCGGTTGTGACCAAGATGTATAACCTCAGCACCAGTGGCTTGTATTATCCGCCGCATGATGTTGATGGCCGCATCGTGTCCATCGAAAAGGCTGGTAGCGGTAACAATACGAAGTTTATTCTTGGGGATATATTTGGCTATGGTGTCGCTCATGGGTATGCTTTGTGTTAGTAGGCAAAAATAGGTAGACCCACTCAAAACTACTGCTGACAAATTTCAGGTTAGCTTAACCTAGTTATGCGTTTAATTTGCACAAAAATAAATTATCATGAGCATACCTAGCGTTGACCTGCAAGATTTCCTGAGTGGAGATCCTGACCGTAGGGCCAAGTTTGTACACGAACTTGGCGAAGCCTACGAAAACATTGGCTTCGTGGCCGTAAAGAACCACCTTTTCAAGCCCGAAACAGAAAAGGTGCTTTACGATGAAGTACGCAATTTTTTTGAGTTACCACTTGAAACCAAACTGAAATACGAAGACACCAAACTTGCTGGGCAACGGGGCTACACTTCCTTTGGCCGTGAACATGCCAAGGGCAGCACTGTGGGTGACTTGAAAGAATTCTGGCATTTTGGCCAAGAGGTGGAAGGGGACGACCCTATCCGAAGCGAATATCCTGACAATATTTGGTGCGAAGAATTGCTAGCCTTCAACCGGTCTGGCATGGAAGCGTACAAGTCCATGGAGGAAACAGGAAAACACATGTTGAGGGCAATTGCCATTTTTCTTGGGCTCGACGAATTTTATTTTGACGGCAAAATACATCATGGCAACAGCATCCTCCGACCTATTCATTATGGTCCAATCATGGATGAGCCTAAGAGTGCTGTGCGAGCGGGGCAGCATGAAGACATCAACCTGATAACCCTGCTGATGGGTGCAAGTGCTGATGGCCTGCAAGTGCTAAACAAACAAAGCGAATGGGTAAGTGTGACGGCATTGCCTAACCAAATCGTAGTGAACGTAGGCGACATGCTGCAACGCCTCACCAACAACCGCCTGAAAAGCACCACTCACCGGGTAGTAAACCCGCCCAAGGAACAGTGGAGCAACAGTCGCTACAGCATTCCTTTCTTTCTGCACCCCCGCAGCGAAATGCGTTTGGACTGCCTGCCTGAGTGCATTACGGATGAAAGCCTCATCTACTACGAACCTATCTCCGCAGGTGAATACCTTAACGAAAGGCTGGCTGAGATTGGATTGAAAAAATAGAAATATTTACTTCTTCTTCCTCCTAAAAAGATATTCAAACTCCTTGTGGAAGAACAGGCCGACACCGTGAGTTATCACGTTTTGGTTGTCGGCTGTGTTGGTATTACTGCGGCTGAAAGCCTTGATACGCAAGCGTCCGTCTTTGCTTAAGATATACTGGCCCGAGAAATTGTACTGTCCAATTCCCTGACTATTTTGCTGGTTGTTGTCGAAACTATATGAACCTTCAATGATGAGGCGGTCGTCGAGGAAACGTTTGAGAAGCCCGAGGACCACTGCCCTGTTGTTGGCCACATTGCCAGCTTGGTAGTTAAAATTCACTTCCCAACCTGGAGCCACTTGACTTAGCCAGTTGCTCATTTGGGCACTTAACAAGTCAGTAACACTGGCGTTCACTCCTCCAGTTATACTTCCACCTCCGTTCGATAAGCCAGAAGGTGGCAAGAAACGTTTGAGAAGCATCAGACTAAATATCTGTCGGTTCATTTCTTCTTGGTCGCTTTCTATTTGCTTTATTTTGTTTACTAATTCCAGATTGTTGTCTTTGTTCTGGCTTTCAATGTCTGGAAAGCTAAGCCCAAAGCGTATTTCGGGAGCAAACAGTTCTCCATTCAAAAACAGATTACAATCTACATTTATTTTTTGTGTTCCGCCAGTTGTCTTACCAAGCAAGTCGTCAGGGTTGGTGCGTACCCGATAATAGGCTGTCAAGTTCATTATACCTTTGTATGGGTCTCCATCCCATGTGATGGTGCCGCCTCGTTTTACAAAAAATTTCTTCTGAAACACATTCATCGTAGTGAATAAATATTCACCTTGTTCAACAGTGTAGGCTCCATACATTTTGTATTCACCTTTGCTATCCACTACCAGCTTCAGGTTAGCATTGCCAGTGCCTTTCATGATATCTCCAAGTGCTTCATCAAATATCAATTGTATCTCCGCATTGTTGTTGACCTCAAAGTTAAAATTCATGCTGTACCCCCAATCATCTTCTGCTTTTTTAGCATCCTTTTTTGCTTTGATAGCTTTCGGACTTTTGTCCACATATTTGATAAAATTGGCTGAGCCTGCTTCTACTTCTCCAGTGAGAGGAATAAATATACGCGTGCCTTTCTCCGACTTCCCTTTTATATCCATTACAATGTCTTCTACAGGCCCAGTGAACTTAGCGTAACCCGTGGCATAAGCTTCACCATAGTACAGGCTGTTGTCTCCCTTTTTGGTGTTCAAGCAAAAGAAATCTTTGGCATTATTCACCAACACATCCAGCCTGTAGTGATCATAGCTTTTGTGGTATACTTTTCCTTGCACAAAGGCTGTGTTATTTTTTTCATCAAAAAGCTGAAGTCGCCCAAGATCAATATAATTATCGTAAAGGATAAAGGCTTGGTTTAGTCGGTAATAGGTGTTCAAATAATCAACGCGAAAATGGGCATCTTCCAGCAGGACTGTCCCGGTCACCAAAGGTTCGTCAGCACTTCCTTTTACTTTTAGCTTACCACTTATTCCACCCTGAAATTTGCTGGCAAGCCCCATCCCGTAATGCTCAAATCGTTTCAATGGAGTCTTAGGTACAGTTACATCAAAGTCTAATTTGGTGGTTGGTTTTAGGTAAATATATCCTTTTGCAGTAACTCCTTTCAAATACCCATCTGCAATTTGCAAATCCAGTAATATGCTTTTGTTGTCTTGGTCAAAATTAGAAGTAATCATCAATTGCCCAAGGCTGTCAAGCCCTACAATCATTTGTTGCACCATTAGTTCTGCATCCATGGTTCGGGTTCGGTAGGCCCCGTGAAGCCCCAGCCTGCCTGTAGCCGTTCCTTGAAGCCAATAGTCCCTTTTTATTCTCGCCAATCCATTCATAAACCGTAGGTCGAAATTGGAAAGGGTAATATCTAGTATATCGTTGTGGTTGCTACTGATTATACCTTTTGCCACTAAGGCTTCGTTATTATTTTCAAATCGTAAACTATAAATTTTGAAATTCCCATTGGCAAAGGCAAACGCACTCCCACGCTTCACTTCATACTTTTTTCGTTGAATTGTGATGAAGGATTTGTTGATATAAAAATGAACACTATCCCCCACAAAGGAAGCCATACCACTCAGGTCGGCATTGAAGGACTGACGGGGCTCATAGCTGATGAGCCTAAATGTAAATGAATCCGAAATAAGCTGCCCGTTTATCGTCACATTTTCTAAATTTACGGAGTCGTTGTACTGCAAATTGCCAACGGTGCTTTTAAGGGTGATGGCACTTGTGCCTTCCTCCTTTGCTGTGCTTAACACAATATTTTTTGCTTCAATGCCTTCGTATACTACCCGGCTGCTTACAATATTCATGTTAATATCGTTATTGGCTGAAACAAAGCTGCATTTTACTTCTGTTTTGCCAAGAGTCAGTTCTGGCAGAAATAAGTTGGTTAGCACATCTGGTTTTTTTACATTAATGCTAAAACTCAGGTTCTCTTCCATCAATTTGTTACCCCTTCCAGCATATTTAGGCAGATAATGGTGGAAGAAATTTTGCAAGGCATCAGGGAGTTCGGCCAAGCGGTATTGTCCGTCTACCCGAATGTCCATTACATCCGACTTAAGTGAGATAAATCCATTTCCTGCTTTGGTGTCAGCAGTAAAAAGAATATCGTTCAGGTTATACCAATGTTTGTCTCTCGAGATGTAGGCATGTTGAAATTTTAGACGGCCACGCATATCGTCAATGTCGGTACCTTCCAAATCAATATCCATCACTGTGCTTATAACGGTATTTGCCGAATCCCAGTGCAGGTCTTTCAGTCTTGCCTTGTCCACTTCCGCTATAAACTTGTACCGTGGCACTTTCCTTTTGAAATCCATCAAGCCAGCAAATGATAGCCCGATGGCGGGGTCAACCATGGTCAGTTTTCCTTTGAAAGCCTGGTCAGAAAACCTTCCATCAATAGTAGCATTGGTATAATCATACTCATTGACCCGTAAGCTATTCACTTCTGCTTTTATATTTGCAGCAATCTCACCAAATTTAAATCCTGAGCCATCCACCCTTGCGTTCATGAATATATTCCCTAGAATATCGCCCGTTTGATAAAACCTTCCTGCATCAAACCCGATCAGGCTGAAACTACCTTCATACGTTGGCTTTCCATTGTTCGGCAATTTCATATTTATATCACTTTCCATGTCTCCAATTTCTGAATGAAATCTCCCTGATGTCACAAAGTCATATAAAAAACCATTAAAGTGCCCACTAAAATCTATCATTCCGGCATTGGCCACCTGCTTAGGTATTTCGTCAGTCATTAGCAGGCTGCACAGGTCGGCATGGTTGGTGATGGCATTGTCAACCGTGATGTCCATATATGTTTCGTCAACATCGGGCAGCCCCTTAAATCGTGCTTTGCCTTTGAAGAAAGTTTTGTTTCCATAGGCTAGCAATACGTTTTTCGTTTTCAGGTTATTTATCTTTCCGTTCAGTTCTCCGCTCAATTCAAAGTCCTGCTTCATGCCTTGCAGGGTGTGGTTGAAATATTGAATATCCTTCATGCTCACAAGGCTCTGCACAATTGTTCCTTTCAGGTTCACCGAGTCCACAAATTCTTCCAAATCTTCGTATTCATCATAGTTTAGTTCCAGGTAATTTCCGACCTTGCTGTGGGGGGTGCAAAGCCTGAAATCGGTGAACACCATTTGATGATCGCTCATGGCTAAGTGGCTCACCAACGAGTCCACTTTCCAGCCACATTTTTCAGTAAAATCCAGATGCTCAATATGCAGATTGATGCTGTCATCGATGGCTTGCAGCCCACTGATGGAGGCGTTAAGTTTATTAAATTCAAGGTAGCTCAAATCCAGTTCTGCGGTTACAGGTTTGTAGCGTTTGTCGCTCCACGATATGCTGCAATCCACAAGTTCCACATCCGTCACATCCAAAACAAATGGTGGTCGTTTGGGGCGTGGGCCTTTGGGCTTTTTCATGAAATATTTTCGCAGGAAATCTATATTCGTTCCTTTCACTCCGGGGTGTTTCATAAAATTGATGCGGCCATGCTCCATCACTATTTTTCGCATAGTGATGTGGCGGGTAAAAAGGCTAGTGAACCGTGGGTACATGCTCAATGTAGCTACCCGCAACAATGAGTCTTGCTGTTGGTCGTCTATAACTATTTCGTGCAGTTCAAATTGAGTCAGGGTGAAATGTACCCGACCAATTTCCACCTTGCATTTCAGTTCGTCACTGTAAAATTTCTCCAATGTATTCACCACATAATTCTGGAAGGGGAAACTGTTGGCCAATAGCAAAAGCCCCGTAAGCGTGAACAATATCAGTGAAACGAGGAATATCGTTAATTTCGTGGCTCTTTTGAGGAATAGTTTTATTTTCAAACCTTTGCAAAATTACACCGCGAACACCCAAGCACCTGATATGTATTTGTTGGCCATCGAATCCAGTTGCGATGATACGGGAATTGCTGTGCTGCACAATGGCAATATTCTTGCCAACATGGTGGCTGGGCAAGACGTCCACCAGGCCTGGGGAGGCGTAGTTCCCGAACTGGCCAGCCGAGCCCACGAAAAGAACATAGTGCCCACCGTGGATGCTGCCCTTAAACAGGCAGGAATTACCGTCTCTCAATTATCCGCTATTGCTTTTACCGCTGGCCCTGGACTGGTGGGTTCGCTCATGGTGGGGGTTGGCTTCGCAAAGGCATTGGCACTTTCTTTAAATATTCCACTGATACAAACTGACCATTTAGTTGCCCATGTGATGAGCTCACTTATTGGCAAGCCTGATTTTTCTTTTCCTTACCTCTGCCTATTGGTGAGTGGAGGGCATACGCAAATTATCCGGGTAGATGCTCCGCTAAAAATGGAGGTGCTCGGCAGCACCAATGACGATGCTGCAGGTGAGGCTTTTGACAAGGCAGCCAAGATGCTGGGACTCCCCTACCCCGGTGGCCCGTTGATAGACAAATATGCCAAGGATGGCGACCCAATGCGTTTCCCTTTCCCACGCCCCCGTGCCGAGAAATATGATTATAGTTTCAGTGGATTGAAGACGGCTTACCTCCATTTCATCAACAAGCAAACCCCTGAATTTTTAGCCCAAAACCTGCCCGACATTTGTGCCTCCATACAGCACAGCATTGTTGATTATTTATTCATAAAACTAAAACTTGCTGCAAGCGATACAGGCATAAAAACCATTGCGATTGCAGGTGGCGTATCAGCCAACACTGGCCTCCGCAACCGCCTCACCCAAGAAGCAAAAACCAACGACTGGCAAGTGCATATTCCCGCTTTTGAATATTGCACCGACAATGCAGGCATGATAGCTATTACAGCTTGGTATCAGTTTCTGCAACGGGACTTTGCCGGACAAGATGCGGTGGCGTATGCGAGAGGGGGTTAAATTATTCAATTAAAGGTTACGTTAATATTTAGAAAATTACCAATGAAAAAAGTATATTTCGCCCTTTTGATGCTTCAGACTCTAGTTTCCTCATGTCCTTTTTTCGAAATCCAACCCGCAATCAAAGCAGAGGTATTTGATGCATTGAAATGGAATACCTGACAATAACTGCCAGAATAAATTAACGCAAGTGATATCGGATACCCACATTGCCGCCAAGGCTTCTCAAAGTTTGGGTGGCAGGATAGCCGTTGGCAAACATGTTTTTGTAATACTTGAATACCCCGTCAAGTGTAAAACTCAATTCGTGTTTTATTTGGATAGCCATTCCAGCATTGGCCATAAAGCCCCATGATGCTTTGGTAAATGAATGTGATGCGGGGTTGTTCAATGAAGCTGCACGCATGTTCACAGCCGACAGCATATAGCCACCTTTGTCTATCAATACATTGTATGAAGTGCCAGCGGCAAAATGCATACTTCCACGTTTGTCGCCTATAGACCTACCGATAAGAAATGGCAGCTCTAAATGGGTGAGGTGGTAGCTGGTTTTCGAATTAATTTCGTAGTCAATCACTTTAACATAGGTAGTATCGCCGGAGCCGCCTACTGTCATCACTGTGCGGACAAAGGTAGCATCGTAGTGAGGGCTGGCTGAACGCCTCACAAAGTTGACCCCGCTTTGCAAATACCAATCTTTGAATACTCGAAAGTTTGCAGAAAACGAACCTGAGAATGAGTTCAATCTTCCTTCGTAGCCCACAGCACGCATCCGTTGGTAATAGGTGTTATCACCGCTTGTTTTGAATTTACTCAATTCAACACCGATGGCAACCCCAAATTTAAAACGAGAACCCTCATTATTCAAGTCGGTTTCGCGGTTGTACTTGGTATAATTATCTCCGTATTTCTTGCTCGAAGCTAAAGTGGGAATATAAAAGAAATGGTCTTTGTACGGGCTGTTAATTAGTTTGGGTTTAGGTAGCTTGCTCATACTTAATTTGGCTATCGGCAAGTCTATTAGGCCCTTAGTGGCAACCATAATGTGTTGGTTGTTTGAGATGAGTTGTGAGTTGACAGGAGTGGGTTCTGGGCTTGTATTAGAAGGTTCTGAAATTGTAGTAGTTGGTTGAGTGTTTCCAATTGACTGCTGACTGCCTATTAATGACCTACTACTGATTTCTATTGGCTGTTGACCTTGCTTAGGAAATTGCTGACTGTTGACTGTTGGTTGTTTACTATTGTCTGCTGACTGTTGATTGTTGCCATTGGACTTGGTACTTCCTTCTTCCTTTTTTCCACCCGCCTCTACTTTCCCGTTTCCATCCCCCTTCTCCATCAAACTATTTGCCGCCAATCCTATAGCTAACAAAAGCAAAATGCCTGCTGCAATCCTCAATGCTCGTCGTTGCATCAGTTTCATAAAACGATTGTGAGCTATGGCTTGCCATACACCTTCGCCCGGCTCGGCGGCCAAGTTGGAGAGGCCGTGTGTCATTTCGCTTTCGGGGGTTGCCTCGGTAATGCCCAGCCGCTGTTTTTCCTCCCGGTCTTTGGCAATTCCATCCCACACTCTCTCTGAAGGTGTTTTTTCAAACGCTCCGAATGCCTTGCTGAAAATGTCTTCTAAATCCTTGCTCATGTAAGTATCTTTCGTTCGTGTAAAATCTTTTGTATCAGGTTCCTTGCTTTGTGATATTGAGTCTTCGAGGTGTTTTCGCTGTAGTTCATTATCTCGGCTATCTCTTTGTGTGCGTATCCTTCTATGGCAAAGAGGTTGAACACCATTTTGTAGCCAGGGGGCAACATATTTATCACTTTCAGCAGGTCTGCAACGTCCATTTTGCAGCTCACTTGTTCATTTACAGATGGTTCAAAACTTCCTTCCCCGTCTATGTCCTGTTCTATCTGTTTGTTCTTTCTTTTATTGTAAAAACTGATGGCTGTGTTCACAATTATCCTTTTCACCCAACCCTCCAGTGAACCATCGTGGCGAAAGTGTTTCAAATTGTCGAACACCTTCACAAAACCCTCTTGCAACATGTCCTCCGCCTCTTCCCTACTAACTGTGTATCTCATGCACGCTCCCAACATCTTACCACAAAACATTCTGTAGAACTTCTCTTGGAAAACGATGTTTTCATGCACACAGCCTTCTATGAGTTCATGTTCGGTCATTGTAGGATTCGCCTTATCAGAAACACGAATGTACCATCAAGACTCATTCGGCAAAGAAAAAGTTGCCTGCCAAAGAAAAAAAGTTTTTTTAGCGATTAGTTGTTTTGTAGATTAATTTTGTTTTACATTTGACCCCTGACAATGAGTCCTTTCATCACAAAATTGACTATTAGAAAGTTACGGATGGCAATGCTAAGCCTTGTGATGGCGTTGGCAGTGTTGGCCAATGGACAGGAGCCAGAGCCAGCATTTACCGGCTCAATGGCAGCTGTTTCTGTAACTGTAGATAAGTGTGGCTACGTTCATTTTAGAGTGGAAGCCAATCAAAGCAGCTTACCAGTCACCGCATTTTGGAACGTGGATTACAATAACACTTTTCATTCTATGGATACGATTATCCGTTTTGTCAATCCTGGTAAGTACCCGTATGAGTTGACTTTAACTGACGGTATTGACATGTTCAAATTCCCAATAACTTTTTTTACGACTGAATACAAAAAGAATATGGTGTTCGCAAGCCATGAGGTTACAGATTGTTCGGTTGCCAATTTTAAATTTGACTATACCAATCAGAACAACCCACCTTTATCAATTGATTGGAGTGGTGATGACCTGTTTGCCAGCAACGAATTTCAGCCAATACACAACTACTCACATCCTGGGAGGTTCAAATACAACTGTACTATGATTTCGGCCTACAACTGTGATACAAGCATTTATGAAGGTGTACTAAACATAGTGAACACCGCTAACGCAGATGCTGGAATTAATGTTGCCATTTGCATTGATGCTCCTGTTTTTAAACTGCATGGCCTTCCTGCAGGTGGCACTTGGAGCGGAAAAGGATTGGATAATGGAACTTTTAGCTCAACTAGAGCGGGGGTAGGAAAGCATTGCCTTACTTATCGCTACCAGCAGAACGGATGCCCAGCAAAAGATGAAATGCAGGTGGAAGTTCGAAATATTACCGCCGATTTTGACCAAGACATTACCGAAGGCTTTGCACCACTAACGGTTTCATTCACCGATAAATCAATTGGCACTATAAGCAGTCGTACTTGGAACTTTGGCGACCAAGCCTCAGATGGGTTAAACACCTCTGATGCCGAAAATCCTTTCCACACTTTTACCGAACAGGGCATCTATCATGTATGGCTCGAAACCCGCGACGACGAAACTGGGTGTTACCGTACCGCAAGCCGTCCACAACTTATCCGAGTGAAAAAGGAAACCATAGTTACAAAGCATTTTGAACATAAACTGAACTTTGCACCAAACCCTTCTACCAGTGGGTTCACTCTCGAAATTGACCTGAAACAAAATGAAACATACAGCCTACAAGTGATTGATGAACTTGGACACATTGTTTCGGCCTACAAGCAATTGAGTGCCCCTAAACTTTGCCTGCTTGATGCCAACGCACCATCAGCCGTTTATTTTGTGCGAGTGCAAAGCAACGATGGGTCAGAATACACTGGCCGCTTTGTGGTACTTCGCTAATCCGTTCCTTTTATTTATAGGCATCTTAGGCTGTGGTAAATAGCTTTTTCGCCCAATTTATGTTTCTCCAAAAAATCATCTTCGCATTCATCATGTGTATGGCTGTGGCTTGTGATAATTGGGGGAATACTGCTGAAAAAAATCCAAAGTCATCAGAAGCTCCAAAGCCTAAGGCTCATGAATTTCCAAGCTACTCAGATTGGCTAAATACAGGCAAAGCCTACCATATGGCTGATTTCAAAGGCCGCTTCGTATTGCTCGATTTCTGGACATACGGCTGCATCAGTTGCCAACATGTCATCCCTATTCTCAAACAATTGGAAGAAGAGTTTCCTGACTTGGTGGTCATTGGTGTCCATTCGGCCAAGTTCTTAGGGGAACAGACAACACAGCATATTCGTAAGGCTGTTGAACGCTTTGGAATAAAACATCCAGTGGTGAACGATTATAAATTTGAGCTTTGGAACCAATACGGGATGAGGGCTTGGCCATCATTTGTGTTGATCGACCCTGACGGTTACATCTTTTCCAGCTTTTCCGGCGAAGGCTTTTATGCCAAACTAAGACCCCAACTAAGTAATGGAATAGCTCGGTTCAAAAAGGCAGGCAAGCTACAAGTAGGTGCCTTTGCATTTGCCCCTGAAGACACTGCACGACCCAAAAGTTTGCTTTCTTTTCCTTCAAAAATAGAAGCAGACCCAAGCGGTAACCGTTTGTTTGTGACAGATGCTGGCACTAATAGGATTGTAATTTTTAGGCCCAGTGGTGAAATAGTGGACGTAATAGGAAATGGCACTGAGGGTAATACCGATGGTGATTTTTCGCAGACCAGTTTCAATAAGCCGGGTGGAGTAGCCCTTGATGCTGCAAACGAGCTGCTTTATATTTCTGATGGTGGCAACCATCTCATTCGCATGGCCGACCTGAGGAAACGAAAGGTGATGACCGTGTTTGGAAACGGCCAAAAAGGAACCCTCAGTGGTCTGATAAAAGGAATCGGAGGGTGTATTAATTCGCCCGAAGATGTATGCCTGATAGGCAATACACTTTACATAGCCATGGCTGGTTTTCACCAACTATGGAAATTTGACACAAAGACTCGGGAAGGAGAGCCATACGCAGGCAACAGTGCCGAAGCCTTGAAAGACGGTGAGTTGAGCAAAGCAGCCTTTGCACAAACTACTGGATTGGTCAATATTGGCAAGCGACTCTTTGCCGCCGATCCTGAATCATCGAGCATACGAATCATAGGTGAAAATTGGGTAGAGACACTGGTAGGAAAAGGCTTGTTTGAGTACGGAGATGTGGATGGAAAGTCTGACTCCGCTAAACTGCAACACCCGCAAGGTATTTGCCAGAAAGATGGTAACCTCTACATAGCTGACTCCTACAACCACAAAATAAAACTGCTTGACCCTTTGGGCAAAACCTTAAAAACATATTTAGGGAGCGGTGTTCCAGGTTTCAAAGATGGAAACGCCAAAACGGGTCAACTTTATGAGCCAACTGATATGACTTGGCTTGGCGGCTTACTTTACATCAGTGATGGCAACAACAATCTTATCCGCATTTACAACCCCATCAACGACTCACTCACCACCATGGTTCCCAAAAAATTGGCCATGCTAAAAAGGGGCGAATCAGCTCTAGCTGAAGAGCCTGCCAGTAAAGGCAACGAGTATGTGCTGAACCTGGGTGTGAGGGAGCTCTTTCTGAATTTTACCTTGAGCGAAGGCTTTGAGTTCAACAAGGAAGCTCCAGCTTTTATCGACTTGTTTGACGATGAAAATGGGGTGGTAAAAACCATCGGTTTCAAGTTTGTCGATGGGGTGTACCAATACCATGTGCCAGTGAAACTGAGATCCGGCAAAGGTCATCTGCGACTGAGAGCCGACATATACTACTGCGACTACCGTCATGCTGGCATGTGCTATATGGAGCATATTAATACTGACTTTGCCGTGAGTGTGAAAGAGGGTGGAAGTACAGCCTTTAGAATAGATTATAAAGTAAAATGAAAAATGCCTTTGGAAAATTAGGACGTATAACCTTACTTTTGCACTCCCAAAAATAACATTTTAGAATAGCAAATCATGGCAAATCATAAATCAGCACTGAAAAGGATACGTAGCAATGCAGTAAAACGCCTTCGCAACCGCTACCAAGCAAAAACCACTCGTAACCTGGTAAAAAAACTTCGTAACAGCAAGGATAAAAAAGAAGCAACTACCTTGTTGCCAACTGTATACCGTCTACTTGACCGCCTTGCAAAACGCAACGTGATACACAAAAACAAAGCCGCCAACCAAAAAGGAAAGCTTGCTCGTTTTGTGAACCTGCTCAAATAAGATATCGAAGATTAAGTTTGTTTTCATGCAAGAAATCCTGCCCTTTTGGGCGGGGTTTTTTGTTTCAAAGCGATTATGTTTGCAGTGTGAGCGAAGTATCCAATTACCAACCAATAACTTCATGGGCCGAAGACGACCGCCCCCGCGAGAAGCTGATGCTGAAAGGCAGACACGCTCTTAGTGACGCTGAACTTGTTGCTATCTTGTTAGGTTCGGGCAGCAGAAATGAAAGTGCAGTTGAGTTGGCAAGAAGGGTGTTGGTATTGGCAGATAATAATCTAAACGAATTGGGCAACCTGCAACTCAAAGATTTGATGAAACTGAAAGGAATAGGAGAAGCCAAAGCAATAACAATAGCTGCGGCATTGGAGTTAGGACGTCGTCGCAAGAACCAGGAACCAAAGGAAAAGCGAAAAATAGTGGCCAGCCGAGATGCCTTCGAGGAGCTGTTTCCGATGTTGGCCGACCTGCCTCACGAAGAATTTTGGGTAATCCTGCTAAACCGTGCCAACCGGGTTTTGGAAAGTAAAAATATAAGTAAAGGTGGTGTGAGCGGTACATTCGTCGACCCCAAATCGGTATTCAGTTATGCACTGGAGAAAAATGCCAGCTCAGTGATACTTGGCCATAACCATCCTAGCGGGAATATGCAACCAAGCCAAGCAGACATTGACCTGACTCGCAAGATGAAACAAGCTGGACTGATCATTGACATCAGCGTACAAGACCATGTTATTATTTGCGGCAACAACTATTATAGTTTTGTAGATGAAGGGAAGATGTGAGGGGGTGAACAGAAGGGAGATAATAGGGGGATGGAAAGAAAATGAATTAGGAACGTCATGCTGTCACGATAGCTTTTTGAGTGTTTCAGCCTCTTGTATAAAACTGAATGAATGCCTGAACTAATATTCAAAAAACTGGATACCTTGGATGCCTACGTCGAAAATTTCCCCGCACACCGATTCTGCCACAGACATTTTTTTCATGCAAGGGGCTACCTTTATTTGAAAAAAGTAGAATGAGTGCCGTCAGGAGTTTCTAACTGACAGACAGTTATTCATTCTTAATCCTTATCAGTTGCTGGGTGAAACTACGGGTGTTTCCTTCTAATCTAAAAATATATAATCCCGAAGCTAATCCAGTAGGTGTGAAATATGATTTGCCAATAGGCAGGTTTTCTTCATAAATCAGTTTGCCGTCCATGCTGAAAAGGCTGGCTTTAATTGGCTCATTTGTTTTTACAAACAAGGGGCCGGTACCTTCCAAAAAAGCATCTTGTCCGCTCACAAAAAAGGTATCCTTGGGAATGGGGTCAACTTCGCAACTATCAGTTAGGATGCCTCTTTGGGTAAATCGCTTGCACAATGCCTTCTTGTTCACATAGCCATTTAGTAGGCTGTCTGCCTGCATTACCAATCTGGCCATTTGTGGCATTGTTATGTTTCTATCAGATGAAAAATAAGCAGTGTAAAGCAATCTGTCGGTAATGGCTTGTCCAATATCCAACCGAATGTCAGAGAGGCATGAACTCCAAATTTGTCCGGTTCGGTGTCTGCTGCTAAAATCCATACTGTCAGGATAAATCTTCTGCGAGTTTATTCTTCTGCCAGGCCAATATTGGTTATGCCCATCCCAATTGTAAACCAACTGATTTTGATAACTACTGAGGCTTGAACTATAAGCTGCTGAAAAATAATCACAACTACCTTCGTCCATTGAAGTACGTTCAAACCCAGAGTTAGTGCCTGGGCTGCAGTCGTCAATGAGGTAATGATTATACTCGTGCACTACAACGTCAGCATCTTCAGCATCGTCCACCCCGCCGTCACCAAATATCAACACACGGTCACTACCCTGATAGGTGAACTTGCTGTTGTCGTCGGAGGTGCCATGCGGGTCGCATGGAATTTGATAGTTGCCTATTGAGTTAAATCCTAACGTATGCACATAGCTGCCCCACTGATAAATGTGGTACAGTAAGTTCAGTCCTTCAAAATCGCCATCGCCACGGCCGGGGTCAGGCATGGTTTGGTAGGCAAAAAGATTATAGCTTCGCTGTGGTTGAATTTTTCGGATGGCTGCATACTTGTTATAATAATAAAAAGTATCGCCACTCCATGTGAGATGAAGGGGCAAAGGCACCCGTTGCAGGTTCAGTTCGGGGGTGTTGGCATCAGCTGAATCTTTGTATGGACTTGCATAAGAAACCTTAGCAGTTGTAAGTGGGTCGGGGTTGAAAAGCTTTTGTTGAACTGTTGTGTCCTTTCCTACAAGGTATCGGGCTCGTTCGTCGGCATACAGAATTTCACCTTGAGAGTTTGTAATATATTCAAAAGAGTCGGTGAGTGAGTACAAAGCCGAGTGAATATTTGTTCCATCATACATCCAAACGGCGTTAGTCCAAGTTGGTTTAGCTTCCTTGAATTTTCGGGTATCCACTGTTAAATCAAAAATGGAAATCACCTTACCATTGTTTGCTACATTTATCTTGCATCCCGCCCTGAATACAAGAAAACCCTGAAAATATTGCTGAAAAGAAAGATGAAATCCAATGGGGCTTTTTGTAAAATGATTCAGAACCAAGCTACCATCTGTCAAGCTAAACTCATTTTCTAGGAAGGATTGAAGTAAGGCTACCGTATCCGCTTCATGAAGGTTCAGTTGCTTATCTACGAAAAGAATATTTGCAGTTTTATATTCCGTGAAATGTGCGAAATCGTTTGTTGGAGTCTGTTGAGAACTTGCCTGAAAATTTCCAAGACAAAGAAACGCGAATGCCCATTTTTTTACATAGAGCCAACGAAGGTTACTAGTAGTTGAGGTATTTTTAGTAGCTGATTGCACAATTGGTCGGCTTTGCTGCGGCGTATGGCAAAGGTAATGTGCAGTTCTTCTTGTTTTAGTATTTGCCCAATCGAAGCTCCTTCTTGTTTCAACAGCTTGAATACTTCATTTTCATGCTGATAGCTACTTATTGCCAAGTAGGTTTCTTCTAAGGTTTTCTCTATGGTTTTAGCCGTTTTCAGTGTATCCGTTGCACAGGTGTTGTAAGCATTTATCAGCCCAGGAATACCAAGCTGTGTGCCGCCATAATACCTCACCACAAACACCGCTACATTGGTCAATCCAGAACGCATGATTACTCGTTGGATAGGCTTACCTGCTGTGTTGTTGGGTTCGCCATCATCTGATGCGTATGCTATATTTTTTGTTGCCCCCAATACGTATGCATGACAAACATGCGTGGCATCGTGGTGTTGCTTACGAAGCTGCTGTAAATGCTCTCGTACTCCCCCCTCGTTTTTTACTGGGAAGGCATAGCCCAAAAATTTACTCCCCCTGTCATGGAAGCTGCTTTCGGCAAGTGATGCAATGGTGAGGTAGGTGTCTGAAAACAAGCGAAAATTACGAATTTGGAATTACAAATTAAGATCTTATGCCGTGGATTGAAAAACTATTCTGAGATATAAATTGCTTATTGCCTGTTGTCCATAGTCTTCCCGCAAGCTAGAGAATAAACCGCCTACTGACTTCCCACGCTCCCCCACGCTATCACTCCGATAAACAGCATGGCCAGTACAATGCCGACAATATTGGTGTAGTTTAGTTTTTCCTTGAATAAAATCACTCCCATCATACTGGTGAAAGCGACAACCGCTACATTGATAACTGGAAATAATTCGTGGCTTTTCATCAGGCCAAGGTTCAGGGTTTTTAGTAAGGTAAATGTACTGAGATAGTTGAGGCTACCAAGTGCTACTCCTCCAAGGATGGGTTTCCAAGTGTACATTCCCTTGGCTGTCACCTTGAGCGAGTTTATCCCGATTGCTAACGGGAAAGTGTTGCCAACTAATCTTCGCCCTCCTAGAATCAGAATTCCACAAATGCCGGCAATCATAAAAATAATTCCTAACTGTTCGTTCACATCACCCGAAACAAAAAAGGTTTGTTCCAAATATTTCAGGGAAGAATCTACGATTCCGCTACCCAAAAATACGATTAGTGGCAATATCCAAAACAATGTACCTTTTGCTCTACTGTTTTCGCTGCGGCGGGTGGTGAGCCATACTGCTGCCAATGCCCCAGCAATGCCAATCCAAACCAACAGAGAGATACGCTGACCCATGAACCAAGAAACCCATAATACCGTAATAACTACTGACATTTTGCTAGCCACAATGCTGACCGAAACAGCTATTCGCTGTGCCGTGAGAGCCGATGCGTAGAATATCCCAATGAACAATATTCCTAAAAAAACAGTGAGTGAAAACCAAGGCTGTGTCCAAAAATTAGTTGCTACCACTGGGCCATCTACCGCCATTATGTTGCACCACAATGCTGCAGTAATATAATTGAAGATCAGGCACCGGAAAGTGTCGGCACCAAAACGTTCAAAAGCTTTGAATAACAATACCATGGCACCAGAAGATAGCACACTTAGCAAAAGATAGAACATGGGTGGCAAAGGTATCTTGGAAGTACGATTTGAGAGTTGCGATATACGAAGTTATTTCCGAATATTCGATAGTCTTTTGTAATTCTGCCGATTAGCCACTGTGACTGTAGAACCTGCCATTTTGTACAATTTTTTCCGATGGTTAGGTTTTTGTGCTTTATTTCGCACAACAATTAACAAAACTATAATGGACAACAACATTCAATTTTCGCAGGCCGGCCAACAGCAACAGACTGGTGCGGTCAGCAAAACCTTCCTGTCTTCCGTGTTTTCATGGATGGCAACCGCCTTGGGCATCTCAGGTATTATCGCGTACCTCTTTGGCACCGATGCCTCTCTGCTCAGCTATTTGGTTAGCGACACAGGCATGACCGGCCTTGGCTACTTCGTATTGTTTGCTCCTATTGGGCTGGTGATAGTGATGAGTTGGGCTCGCGAACGCCTGTCGTTTACCGCCATGACTGGTTTGTTCTTGGTGTATGCTGTGATGATGGGCATGAGCCTTAGCTTTATTTTTATCATCTATTCAATGGGCAGCATCGCCAGTGTTTTTGCTATTAGTGCTGGTATGTTTGGTGTGATGGCGGTACTTGGCTACACCACCAACACCGACCTCACCAAACTTGGTACATTGCTGATGATGGCTTTGATAGGCATCATCATCGCATCGGTGGTAAATGCCTTTATGCACAGCAGCCAAATGAGCTATATCATCAGCTTTATTTCGGTGATTGTGTTTACCGGACTTACGGCCTACGATGTGCAGAAACTGAAAAATATGGGTGCTCAGGTAGAATATGGTACTGAATCAACCGCCAAACTCGCCATCCTCGGAGCCTTGACTCTTTACCTCGATTTTATCAACCTTTTCCTTGCCTTGCTTAGGATGTTTGGTAGCAGGGACTAATTCCAACCCATACAATACTGAAACGGCCTGAAAGTATTACTTTCAGGCCGTTTTGTTTATGCTAAATGCAGACTTATTCCTTATACACACTATTCAAATTCAATTCCTCCACAAAAATGGCTTTCACCTTTTTGCCAGTCTTCGGGTCAAGCACTTTCTTGATGCCATACATGTAGGATTTGTCTTCGTACCAATGTGAAAATGTGGACTCGAAATTATATTTGAATTTTAGAGATTTAGGTTCAATAGAATTCGTTGAAGACCCATTTTTTAATGTGGTTGTTACGAATGTTTCACCATTAAAAGTAGCCACCTTGGCTGATTCATCTGAATATACAAAAGAGAATTGCTGCACTGGATTTCCATCAAAATTAGCGACAGAATATTTTGGAGCATCAACTATTTCATGCCACAATACTTTCCCAGTTTTTGATAACCCAATAGCTAAATGACCTTGAATCTCCATTGCTAGCAAAATCTTATACCCATTTGAATAACCGTAGTCAGATTTATATGCTTCACCGATTAAAATGTATTGGTCATATGTTTCAATTAATTTCAAAAACCGAACACCTCTATAAGGACTTATCTGGTCTGGGTCTTCTATTTTTCGGTCTTTTTTTGAAAAGTACTTTTCTACATACTTATCTAAAGATGAATAAGGAATCAATGTCATAAACTCTTGTTTTGCATCATTAATCAAAGAGATGAACAAACCAACTGATAAGTATTCGGTGATATAGACTTCATATAACCCTTCTGTTCTTGTTGCATAGGGGCCACATTGGATCGTTCCATCTTTGCATGAAAACATTTTTGATGACATTGGTTCATAAAGATTCTTCCTTGTGGTTGGGATGGCAATGGGGTCTTCATTTTCCATTTTTCCATTTTCAAGAGCAATGTGAACTACAGAACTAACTGAGCCTATCTGTCCGCTATTCAAAATGCCCGCACCGCAATGTCGAACTAGAAGAGAAACTCTATTTATTTTTGATTCAAATACCGCATCCATAATGTAGGAACCGCTGCAACCTTCAATTGGATATTTTTTAACTTGGGAACTTTTATCGTCAAGCCATACACTTACTACTGTTGGAACATAACTCCGTCCTTGAACAAATTTCTCATTCTCAAGTGCCTCGTCACCAATTATCACTAATGTTTGGCCATCAGTTATGGCTTTTTCCAAGAAAAACTTAATATCAAATTTAACACCTTTGACAGTTTTAGTTTTTTTTGTTTGTAAATCGACAACCAATACAATCATATCAGTTAAGTTAGGTCTTTCAAAACTTCGATAAAGAGGTTTCCCACCATCCTTCCCAAAAATCAAGCAAGCTGTTTCATCTTTGTACACCGCATTATCAGCATAGGTGTATCCTTCCTCCATGTCAAAGTCAATTGTGAATTCGCTTTGCATGGAATTTGAGAATTTTTCTAGGTGATACTTTTTGTCGGGCGTCTGGTGCACAATGCCTACTCCGTATTTGTTCATGTTCACTACCCCATAAGGCGTATTCGATTTTTCAACGGGTACTATGGCCCTGCTTTGTGCATGGCTACCAAGGCTGAAGAGCAAAGTTGCTAGGTAAAATAGGAGTTTCATATTTGTTGTTTTAAGTCATATGTTTATGGCAGTATTCCTTCTCCTCTAAAGGAGAGAGAAGGAGAAGGTCACTGCCCCTCAAAATCAGGTGGGTTATCGTCGTCGTTCGATTCGCGTTGGAATTTGGTGCAGTCCATTTCTATTGTAAGCTTGGTTTTAGGTGCTTCAAAGGCTTCAGGAAATGCAGTTTTGAAACCATTCTTTTCGTCCTGTAGTTTGTTGAGGAAAGTTGCCCAGATAGGCATGGCCATGTGTCCGCCTGCCCCCAAATCCGTACTGCGGAAATGCACTGCACGGTCTTCGCAGCCGGTCCAGGTGCCGCACACGAGGTTGGGTGTGATGCCCATAAACCAGCCATCGCTGTTATTTTGAGTGGTGCCGGTTTTACCAGCAGCAGCCCCTTTTATTTTATACTTTCCACGGGCATCGTAGGCTGTGCCATGGTTCACACAGCCTTCCAGCAGTTTCAGCATCACGTAAGCAGTTTGCTCGCTCATGGCCTCCTGTGTTTTTGGGGTAAAGCGTTTCAGTTCGTGGCCATTTTTGTCTGTGATGCGGAGGAGGTAATGCGGCTCCGTCCAGATGCCCTTGTTGGCAAAGGTGGCGAAGGCTCCTGTCATCTCAAACACCGATAGGTCAAACACCCCCAAACATATACTTGGATAAGGCTCCAGCTTCCCTTTTATGCCCATCAGTCGGGCTTGGTCTATCACCTTCTGCGGCCCTTGCGGCCCCAGTTGTTTCAGCAGCCAAGCCACCCCATAGTTCACCGAAAGTGCCAAGCCTTTGTACATGGTAAATTCCTTGCCCTTTATCCCCTCCGAATTGTTGGGCGTCCAGTTGTCGAAATCTTCAAAAGTGACAGGCTGATTGGGGATGGTGGTGCAAGGCGAAAACCCATTATCAACCGCCAATGTATATACAAATGGCTTGAACGAACTTCCGACCTGTCGAGTACTATTTGGGTTCACATGGTCATATTTGAAATACTTGTAATCCTGTCCACCCACCCATGCTTTTATCTGTCCGTTGTGCGGGTCCATGGCCATGAAGCCGCTCATCAACATTTTCTTGTAATATTTGATAGAGTCAAGTGGCGTCATACTCGTATCCAATACCCCACGGTAGCTGAACACTTTCATTTTGTGAGGCTGGGCGAAGGCGGTATTTATAGCATCATCCGATGCTCCAGCACCCCGCATCAAGCGGTAGCGGTCGGTATTTTTCATGGCTTGTTCCAGCAGTTTGGGCATCTCCTCTTTAGCGGGTTCTCGTCCCTTCCAGTGGCGATTAAATTCACCTTGCAAGTTTTTCAGATGATCTTTCAGCGATTCCTCGGCTGCAGCCTGCATTTTGCTATCAATGGTTGTATAAATTTTTAGGCCGTCTTTGTAAATATCGAAGCCATTTTCTTCTGCCCAGTCACGTATTTTCTGACGCAGGTATTCACGGAAGTAGGTGGCTAATCCCTCGTTGTGGTCATCAGTGGTGTAGTGTATATCAATTGGTTTTTTACGCAGTTTTTCAAAGGCCACATCCTCCAAAAATTCATACTTGTTCATTTGCGAAAGCACCGTATTGCGGCGTGTGAGAGCCCTATCGTAGTGCCTGATAGGGTCGTACATGCCAATACCCTTCAATATACCTACAAGTAGAGCTGCTTCTTCCACTGCAAGTTCGTTCGGTTTTTTGTTAAAGAAAATCTTGGCAGCCGATTTCACGCCAAACGCATTGCCAGCAAATTGCACCGTATTAAAATACATGGTGATGATTTCTTCTTTTGTGTAGCGTTCTTCAAGCCGCACCGCCACCACCCATTCTTTTAGTTTGGTCATTGCTCTATTAAAGAAGTTGTTAAATCTCTTTCGCGGAAAAAGGTTTTTGGCCAACTGCTGGGTGATCGTACTCGCACCTCTTTTTTTTCCTACCAAATTATAGAAAAATCCAGTAAAAACCCCTCTGAAATCTATACCGGAATGATTGTAAAATCGGATGTCCTCTGTTGCTATCAGTGCATTCACTAAGTTTGGCCCCAGCGATTGAAAGGTCTCGTTGCTTCGGTTTTCAATATAGTATTTGCCCAACAACACACCATCCGAGGAAATAACCTCCGTGGCCAGACTGCTTTTAGGGTTTTCGAGCTCTTCAATTTTGGGTAATTCGCCCAACCAGCCTTGCGACACACAGAAAAGTAGCAGGCAAATGGAAAGCATTCCAAATAGGCTCAAAATCCAGAACCAGCGGATGAGTTTGCCAAAGATGGGGGAGTAAAGGTATTTGAACATTTGGTGGTATTAACGGTACAAATATGGACTTAGTATTTGAAATCCAAGATAAAAAAAAATGCCACCCGTTGTGGATGGCATTTTACACTTGCTTATCAGTAGTTGAACAATTAGACAGTCTCTGTATTCATCTTGTCGAGTACACTCATCACCTCTTTCACAGCCACTGATGAATCGTCGAGTAATTTTTTCTCTTCACCATTCAATTGCAGTTCGATGATTTTTTCGATGCCATTTTTACCTAAGATGACTGGCACTCCCAAAAACACATCTTTCTGTCCATACTCACCATCGAGCCAAGCACACACAGGGAACACACGGCGTTGGTCACGCACAATGGCTTCCACCATTTGGGCGGCAGCAGCTCCAGGGGCATACCATGCACTGGTGCCAAGCAGGTTCACTATTTCGCCGCCACCAGTTTTGGTGCGTTGTACAATTGCGTTCAGTTTGTCTTCAGCTATCAGTTCGGTCACAGGTATGCCACCCACTGTGGTGTAGCGGGGAAGAGGAACCATCGTATCGCCGTGGCCACCCATCAGCACTGCCTGTATATCTTTGGGTGATACATTCAGTTCTGTTGCCAAGAAAGCACGGTAGCGGGCAGTATCCAAAATGCCAGCCATGCCAAACACGCGTTTGCTGTCAACCTTGGCAGTGAGATAAGCACAATAGGTCATCACATCCAGCGGGTTGCTCACCACGATGATTATACAATTGGGCGAATGCTTGATGATATTTTCGGTAACGGAACGAACGATTCCAGCATTGGTACTGATAAGGTCGTCACGGCTCATGCCCGGTTTGCGGGGCAGTCCGCTTGTTATCACTACTACATCACTGTTGGCAGTTTTGCTATAATCGTTGGTGCTACCAGTCAATCGTGTGTCATACATATTGATGGGGGCGGTCTGCCACATGTCAAGGCATTTTCCCTCGGCAAAATTTTCCTTGATGTCAACCACCACTAGTTCGTTGCACAGCTCTTTGTGGGCAATCACATCGGCACAGGTGGCACCTACGTTTCCGGCACCTACTACGGTCACTTTCATATTCTTAATATTGTTTTTGGGTTAAAATTTTTTGAGTGGCAAAGGTATGAGATTTAAGGCAAATCTTTTCTCTATAAAATTGAATTCGGTCAGTGTTTTGTTGAAAACATTGGCACAACAGCAAGGGCAAAACAACGAATTTCGCATCCCCAAAATAAAGTGAGCAACTACTTGAACCTGCTAAACGAAGAGCAACGCCTGGCCGTGGAGCAGATAGATGGCCCAGTGATGGTGATAGCGGGTGCAGGCAGTGGCAAGACCCGGGTGCTCACCTACCGCATAGCCCACATGATGCACAAGGGCACCGACCCTTTCAGGATACTAGCACTTACATTCACCAACAAGGCATCGAAGGAAATGCGGGAACGCATCGAGCATGTGATGGGCCCTGAAGCCCGCAACTTGTGGATGGGCACTTTCCACTCCGTGTTTGCTAAGATGTTGCGGATAGAGGCCGATCTGCTAGGCTACCCAAGTTCGTTCACCATATATGATACCGACGACAGCAAGAGCCTTATCAAAACGATATTGAAGGAGATGAACCTGGACGACAAGGTATATAAACCTTCTACCATTCTTGGACGGATTTCATCCGCAAAAAACAACCTGATTTCACCTGTAGAATATGCCGAGGACAGTGAGATACGTGGTTCGGATGAATCAGCCCAGCGGCCCTTCTTGTGGGAGGTATATTCACGCTATGCCGCCCGCTGTTTCAAGGCCGGGGCAATGGACTTCGACGACCTGCTTTTCAATACCAACAAACTGCTGAAACTGTACCCTGATATTTTGGCCAAGTACCAGCATAAATTCAAGTATGTGTTGGTAGACGAGTACCAAGATACCAACTATTCGCAGTATGTGATTTTGCGTAGGCTGGCTGCGGTGAACCGCAATATCTGCGTGGTGGGTGACGATGCACAGAGCATCTATTCTTTTCGTGGGGCTAACATACAGAATATACTTAATTTTCAAAAGGATTACCCCGAAGGAAAAGTATTTAAGCTGGAGCAAAACTACCGAAGCACACAAACCATTGTAAAGGCTGCTGGCTCCATCATCAAAAACAACAAAGACCAACTGAGCAAGGAAGTGTGGACGGACAATGTGCAGGGTGATAAAATAAAAGTATTGCGGGCTGTAAGCGACAACGAGGAAGGACGCATGGTGGCCAATGGAATCTTCGAAGAAAAGATGCGTAACCATAGCCACAATACGGATTTTGCCATCCTGTACCGAACCAACAGTCAGAGCCGTGCTTTGGAGGAATCGCTACGGCGGATAAATATATTATATCGGGTGTATGGTGGCACGAGTTTTTACCAACGAAAAGAAATACGGGACGTAATAGCCTATATGCGGATGGTGGTGAACCCCAACGATGAAGCAGCCCTGCAACGCATCATCAACTATCCTGCTCGTGGCATTGGAGATACTACCATAAACAGACTCATCACCTGTGCCGATAAATATGACAAGCCTTTGTGGGAAGTGGTGAAAAATGCAGTGATATATCCTGAATTGAAAAGTGCGGTCGGCAACCTCTTGAATTTTGCTTCGATGATTGAGGCATTTGCCATCAACAACCGCAGCATGAGTGCCTACGATTCTGCCATGTACATTACTAAAAATTCTGGTTTGCTAAAGGTACTATATGATGATAAAAGCATTGAAGGAATTGCCCGTTACGAGAACATTGAAGAACTGCTGAACGGCATAAAAGAATATACCGAAGAAGATACCATTACTTTTCTGGATGAAGCTCCCGAAGAGAAGTCTTTGGCCAATTTTCTGCAAAGCATTTCGCTGCTTACGGATGCCGATAAAGACGACCCTGAAAACAACGACCGGGTGACGCTAATGACAATACATGCCAGCAAAGGCCTAGAGTTTGAAAACCTGTTTGTGGTAGGATTGGAGGAAAACCTTTTTCCTTCGCAATTGAGTCTCGGCAGCCGTGCAGAACTGGAAGAAGAACGCCGCTTGTTTTATGTGGCGGTGACCCGTGCAAAAAAGCGGCTTACATTGAGCTATGCCACCAGCCGTTTCCGTTTTGGCACCATGATAAGCAACGAGCCAAGCCGCTTCCTGAAAGAGATAGACCCAAGCCTGGTGGAGATGACCGCACCGCTGCGTGACCCGTTTGAAGACAACAGTTGGGGCGGTGGTGGTTTTGGTGGTGGAAAGTTTGGTGGAGGATATACCCGCGAACCGAAGTCAGAATATGTGAAACCCGGCAGTGGGGGAGGGTTCAAAGGCAAGCCGCCAATTAATAACCCGATTGGAAAGATTATACCTAAATCAGCCCCGCCACCTATTCGCCCGGGCTTTGTGGCCGACGACACTGCCAACCTACAAGAAGGTATGCGGGTGGAGCATCAACGGTTTGGTATGGGCAATGTGCAACTGATAGAAGGCCGTGGCGATGGCCGCAAAGCAGTAATACAATTCGATGAATTTGGGGAGAAAAACATCATTCTTAAATTTGCGAAGCTGAAGATGCACCTGAACTAAGAAAAGGTTTTCAAACTCTAATCAACCAAGCCCCACCTACCTGTGGTGGAATTACTCCCATAAAAGTAATAGCTGATTTATTTATTGCCCCATAAATGTGTGGGAATTCTTCGCCGATGGATGCGGCAAGTTCCCATTTTAGCTCCGATTCCAGCTTGTCGGTATCAATGTGCAGCACACAAAGCTCAGGCTGGCCTGCAAAATAGCGATTGGCGGTGGCTGTAAGCTGAGCCGCGGTGCTGGCATGAATGAAACCTTCTGTTTCCAATGAATCTGTAGTGTATGCATCTTTGCCGTGCGATTGATGCCAAATGGTTGGGGTGGTGAGGTGGTAGATGGTCATTGGTGACAAAGGGAGAATGTGAATGGAAACTTAGAGATGCTTGCCTGCTGATAAGAAGTGAACTGGTGGAATAACGAACCTATAGTGTTACTAATAACTATTGACTGGCAGCCTTCAAAATAAAGCATAAAGAAATAAATAAAAATGAAAAAATCACATTTACTTGTTTTTGCATTGGTTGCCTTTTTAGTTTCAATAGGTAAAAAGCGGGAGCAGGACAGCCTGCAAACCCTGCTGAAAAGCAGCAAGTCCGATACCAACAGGGTGAGGGTTTTGAACAAAATCTGTTGGAATAACCGGCTTGAGAACGGGGGAATGGTTGTACGTATTGATGCTCGGGCCGAGGCAGGCCGTCGGAGAATTTCCAGTTAACTAATAATTATAACCAAAAATCTTAAAATTTTTAGCATTGAAGTCAACCTATTTTCGTATTCTTAGTTATGCCCGCACTGGCCGCTGGCTGGTTGTATCCTACTCACTTTGCACCCTGCTTAGCATTGTGTTTGGATTGATGAACATCACCCTGCTTGTACCGCTACTTGATGTTATTTTTTCGAAAACCGAAGTACTTGAAATAGCCAAACCCGAATTCAGTTTTTCATTTCAATACCTAAATAAATTTTTCAATTGGCAATTCAATGAAATACTTAGAGAGTATGGTAGCCTTGGCACTTTGTATTTTGTGTGTGGACTGGTGCTTGCTTCGGTGATACTTGCCAACTTTTTTCGCTATCTTTCACAGCGGATAATGATTCGTGTCAGAGTTGGAGTTATCAAAAACTTGCGAAAGGATTTTTTTGAAAAAATCATCTCCCTTGACCTTGGATTTTTCAGTAACCAACGCAAAGGCGACCTCATATCAGGTATGAGCAACGACCTGCAAAGTATTGAAGAAAGTGTGGTGGCAACCCTTCAAGTGTTTTTCAAAGACCCATTGATTGTGATGTTCTACTTTGGCTTGCTGTTCTATTGGTCGGTACAACTTACTTTGTTCACCTTAATCGTTTTGCCGATCACGGGCATAATTATCGGGCAGATTTCTAAACGGCTTAAAAAGGATTCGGGTGAAAGCCAACAACTACTAGGCAACCTGATGAGTATAGCTGAAGAAGCCATTTCGGGTATCCGAATAATTAAGGCTTTCAATGCCCAAAAATATACATCCGGTCGCTTTGAAGAACAGAACGAAGCCTACCGCAAAAAACTTAAAGGCATGGTTTATAAGCGGGAAGTAGCCAGTCCGCTCACAGAGTTTGTAGCCTATTCAGTGATTGTTGGAATCATACTATATGTAGGTCCACAGCTGCTCAATCATGAAACAGATATGACCGCTCAAAAATTCATTGCTTATCTGGTAGTTTATGTGAATATCCTAGCCCCGGCAAAAAGTATTTCCAACTCTTACACCAGTATCCAACGAGGGCTGGCTTCGGGCGAACGTATATTCAAAGTACTGGATGAACCAGCCATCATTCATGAGAAAGTGGATGCAACTGTGATACATGATTTTGAAAAGGAAATCGAATTCAAAAGTCTGTCATTTGCATACAGCCGAGGCGATACGGGCTGGGTGCTGAAAGATATCAATCTGACCATTCCGAAAGGAAAAATGGTGGCTTTGGTAGGGCATAGCGGCAGTGGAAAAACTACCCTCAGCGATATGCTTCCCCGCTACTTCGACCCTGGTGAAGGACAGGTTTTGATAGATGGAATGAACATAAAGGATTTGAGCCTTCACAGCCTTCGCGGGTTGATGGGGGTGGTGAGCCAGGAATCCATATTGTTCAACGATACCATTTTTAACAACATAGCTTTTGGCCTAACAAACGCTACCCAAGAACTGGTAGAAGCAGCTGCCAGGATTGCGAATGCACACCATTTCATTTTAGAAACTTCGGATGGTTACCAGACCAAGATTGGCGACCGAGGTAGTAAATTGAGTGGTGGCCAAAGGCAACGTATTTCCATTGCCCGTGCTGTCTTGAAAAACCCACCTATTTTGATACTTGACGAAGCAACCAGTGCCTTAGATGCGGAGAGCGAAAAAGTAGTACAGGATGCATTGTATAAATTGATGAAAAACCGCACAAGCATAGTAATAGCACACCGTTTGAGTACTGTACAAAATGCAGATTTGATTGTGGTGTTGGACAAAGGCAATATTGTACAAAAAGGGACGCACGAACAATTGCTCTTGCAAGAGGGTATATACAGGCAACTGAACGATTTGCAAAAACTATCTTAGTCTATTTGGGTTTCAAAAATCAGGCAGTAAAATTCTTTATTTTGAAAGTGTAAAACTCATTACATTTGTTTCTTGATTTAATACCGAAATGAAGAAACTATTACTTACCATTATTACTAGCCTGACCCTATGTGGCAGCATCTTTTCGCAAGTTGTCATCAACGAATATTCCTGTGCCAACAAGTCACAGTTTGTTGACAATAATGCCAAGTATGAAGATTGGATAGAACTATACAACGATGGCGGTTCTGCTGTGAATCTTGGAGGCTATTACCTCAGTGACAATATTGATGAGCCTACAAAATGGATGATTCCTAATGGAACAACCATTGGTGCAAATGGCTTTCTGAGGTTTTGGTGCAGCGGTAGAAACATGGTCTCAGGTGCTCATTACCATACTAGCTTCCATCTTACCCAGTCGAAGGACGAGCCTGACTATGTGGTGCTGGCCGATGCCAACGGAGCTATACTTGAACAACACAGCATTGAAAGGCATCAACTGGGGCATTCCATTGGCCGTAGAACAAATGGCAGTAGCACATGGGGAATTTTTACCACACCTACTGCCAATTCTAGCAACAATACAAGTACCCAGTTTCTTCGATATGCCGAAACCCCAGCAACTAGCATACACCCTGGAAACTATAAAGTAAAATTTATACTTTATCTAAGTACCAATGAACTAAATTCTACAATAAGATATACAAAAGATGGAAGTCTACCGACCACTGCCTCACCACTTTATTCGGCTGCTTCAGGAGTACGGATTGATAGTACTTGCACTGTAGTGAAAGCAGTTACTTTTAGCAGCAATGCCAGTGTGCTTAAAAGTTTTATTGAGATAAATACGTACTTCATTCGCGCTTCTCATAATCTACCCGTGATATCACTTTCAGGCAGCCAATTGGATGTGCTTGCCAATGGTGATAATATGAAGCGTCCAGCAGGCAGCTTCGAATATTTTGATAAAGACTGGCTAAGGAAAGCTGTTACTTATGGCGGATTCAATAGCCATGGACAAGATAGCTGGGCCAACGACCAACGCAGCCTTGACTTCAAGACCTTTGATGAAGATGGATATGATTATGCTATTCGCGAAAAGCTTTTCTCACTGAGCAAACGAGATGAATTTCAAGGCATAATCATCCGTGCAGCTGGTGATGACAATTACCCTGCCGCACACCATGCCAGCAACGAAGGCAGTGCCCACATACGTGATGCATATGTACAGAATATGGCCATACAAGGTGGACTGAATGTAGATGTTCGTACTGCGGAAAAAGCCATTGTTTATTTGAACGGAAAATATTGGGGTGTGTACGATATGCGTGAGCGGGCTGATGAGCATGATTACACGAAATTTTATTACAATCAAGACAAGTACAATATTCAATACATACTTACTTGGGGAGGCACTTGGTCAGAGTATGGTGGTAGTCAATCCATCACCGATTGGGGCAATTTGCGAAATTATATTATGAGTAAAAATATGGCTAACGATAGCATCTTCGCCATTGTAGAGACTCAATTAGACCCTAAGAGTTTGGCGGATTATGTAATCGTAAATTCGGTAGCAGTTTGCAGCGATTGGCTTAACTATAACACAGGTTGGTGGCGAGGTAAGAACCCACAAGGAGGCCATCAACGCTGGGGTTATACCCTTTGGGATGATGATGCTACTTTTGGATTTTACATTAACTACACCGGAGTGCCAGACACTGGAGCTAGTGCCAAACCTTGCAACGTAGAAAGCGGTTCCCTGAACGATCCTGAAGGACATATTGATTTGCTCCAAAGACTAAGGCAAAACAAGAAATTTAATCAATGGTATATTTCCAGATATATAGATTTGAGCAATACCATTTACAGCCAAAAAAGTATGCTTGATAAATTAGATAGCACCATCAATCTGCTGAAACCAGAGATGACCCAACATGCTAAACGGTGGTTTGGTACATACAATGAATGGTACAAAAATGCTCAACGTCTTCGCTACTTTGTTTTACGTCGCACCAACGCTATGCCTGCAGGTATCAACCAATGCTACAACACAGGTGGGCCTTACAAAACTACATTCAAAGTGGAACCTGCTGTGGCTGGAAATTTGCAGATAAATTCTCTGATTATTAAGAATTTTCCATATACAGGAAACTATTACAGTAAAATAGATACCTACCTAAAGGGGATACCAAACAAGGGGTATGAGTTTGACTACTGGACGGTAAAAAAAGATACTATCAAACCTGATTCTACTGCTTGGGATGCTATCCTCCGAGTCGTTGGAATTGATACTGTGATAGCTCATTTCAAGGTGCGTACGGATTTGCCAAAATTGAATTTTACTGAAGTAAATTATGATAATGACATTACCCGCAACTCTGGCTCTTGGTTTGAATTGAGCAATTATGGAAATAAAGACATTGACCTGAGTGGTTGGAAGATTTCTTCAGGTACAAAATGGAAAGAATATGTTTTTCCAAAGAACTCAAATATCACCACTGGAAGCCGTTGGCTGTTCGTGGTGGACACTGTGAAATTCAAAAATCAATATGGAAGTCTGCAAAATGTTGTATATGTTAATTTTAAGCTGAGCAGCCGAAAAGAACCACTGACATTGACTGACACACTAGGAACTATACTATTGGATTTGCCTTTTGACAATGACCAACCTTGGCCACTTGCCGCCAATGGTGCAGGCAGAACAATGGAACTGAAACAAGATTCACTTGATTGTAGTAATCCTGATAATTGGCGGAATGGTTGCATTGGCGGCTCTCCAGGTGCAAGTTTCACGACGTGTAATGAATTGTTGCAGGTGAGTGAAATCAATTACAATTCGTCCAATGTCGCAGATGCAGGTGATTGGTTTGAAATATACAATCAGAATAGTACCACACTTGATTTGAGTGGGTGCAAATACCGAAATAAAAATTTTAGGCCGGTCTATGTATTTCCTTCAGGAACAACCCTAACAACTGGCGAATATATTGTCGTATGTGAGGATACCGCAGCCTTTCACAAAGTACATCCGGGAGTCAACAACATACTCTCAGACACTTTACTGAAGTTGGACAACTCTACAGATTTTATCCGAATTTACAACCCGAATGATACTCTTGTTTATTCTGTTGCTTATGCCGATAATATTAACTTTACCCCTCAGGCCGATGGTAAAGGATTTACATTAGAATATAACCAAACATCCGACGATTATTCGCATGGAAGAAGTTGGTCGGCCAATTGCTTTACTGGGTCTCCAGGCGTAGGAATGGGTAATTGTGAAGGTGGAATTGCATTTACAGAAATCAATGTAAAGTCTGCTCCCTTCAACGATGCAGGTGATTGGTTTGAGATAAAAAACACCAGTGCTAACACATACAACTTGGCTGGTTGGAGTGTGAGCGATAGTTCGACGGGCGGATTTGTTTTGCCTGCTATCTCATTGAAGCCGCAAGATATTTTGGTAATTGTAGCTGATTCAACTAAATTTAAAGCACAGTATCCAAACATAAAGAATTTTAGTGGAGATATAAATTTCAATCTGAGTTCATCAGGTGAGAAGCTAAGGATTTTCAATACTTCGCAAAAGCTAGTGAATATTATGGAGTATAGAGATTCTGTACCTTGGCCTGGTTTGGTTAGTGGCAATGGTTATACGATGGAAATTAGGGATACCAGTTCCGACCCTTCCGAAGGCAAGAATTGGTTTAGGGGTTGTTTGGGTGGTTCTCCCGGAGAGGCTTATGCTCCTTGCTATGATAGTGTAGTTGTCGCCGAAATCAATTACAATTCACACACCAAAGCGGATGCCGGTGATTGGCTTGAACTTTGGAACAGAGGTTCGCAATCAGTTGATATATCTGGATGGTTGTTTCAGGATGATAATGTAAAAGATTCTTTCTTGATTTCAATTGGGACTATACTTCAACCAAACGACAGGCTTGTGTTGGCCAACGATTCAGCCAAGCTGAAAAAGATGTTCCCATTCGTAAGCAATGTGCAAGGTGATTTCAATTTTGGTCTGTCGTCTGCTGGCGATATGCTGAAATTGCGTGATGCAAATGGCCGACTTCGCTTTGGAATGTTGTTTAATAGCGACAGCACTTGGCCTCAAATGCCAAATGGCGGTTCATATACATTGGAGTTAGCCAAAGATTCGTTCATCTATTCTGAAAAGCGATTTTGGACCACAGCTTGCCCAGCTGGTTCACCAGGGAAAGCAAAAGGAAACTGCGAAGGATCAATCGTATTTACTGAGCTGAATTATAACAGTGAACCCGGAATGAATGCGGGTGACTGGGCAGAATTGTATAATACAGGAATGGTGCCTATGAATCTCAACAACTATATCGTGACTAATGCAGATAGTAGCAAAGTAAGCAAAATAATCTCTACACCGCTAATGTTTCAAGGTGACTATAAGGTACTGGTAACTGACACAGCAAAGTTTGATGCATTAAATCCTGGGGTAGCTAGAACCTCTGGAAACATGACTGTTGATTTGAGCAATGCAGGTGGCCGCATCCGCCTGACAGACCCCACTAAAAAATTGGTGGCCACTGCTTCATTTGATATAGGTGCAGCATGGCCTCAGGCCGCCAATGGTAAGGGGAAAACCTTGGAGCGTAAAGATATAAAACTTGACCCTGATCAAGCCAGTACATGGTTTGATGGTTGCTTAGGGGGTTCTCCCGGAATGGCTTATCAACCTTGTAGCTATCAGTTGGTAGTTTCTGAAATAAACTACCAGGCTGCCGCAAACCACAATACTGGCAAGTGGATAGAACTGCACAATCGTTCGACAAGTAGATGTGATATTGGTGGATATACTATTCGAAATAAGACGGGGCAACAGATTGTGGCTAATGGCATTTCTATTTCAGGAAAGGGACACCTTGTTTTGGCTGATGACTCACTTTTATTTACAACAATCAATCCCGGCGTAGCATTCGTAAAATGCAGCATTAATTGGCAGAAACAGGATGAAATAAAGTTGTACAATGCCGCTGGAAAACTTGTATATTTCGCAGAGTACAGCAACCAAATACCTTGGCCACAGGATGCTGACGGACAAGGCTACACCTTGGAGTATGTGGACTCTGCAACTGATCATTCAGCGGCCTCAGCATGGTTCAGTGGCTGCTATGGTGGCTCACCCAGCAGTGAGTATGGAATTTGTGTTTCGCCAGTTATTGTTTCTGAAATAAATTATCAAAGTAATATTAAAGCAGATGCTGGAGATTGGTTAGAACTGCTGAACAATAGTAATAAAATCCAAGATCTTAGTGGCTGGAAGATTGCTGCAAAAAATGCAGGAGCTAGTTATACTATTCCAAATGGAAGATTGCTAAAGCAAGGAGAAAGGATTGTATTCACAAATAATCCTGTTGCTTTCAAAAATTTCTTCCCTACGATTACAAATGACAGTGGGCTTTTTGTACTTGGCAGCACCGAGGAACTCACACTCACAGACGCCAATGGTCGTTCGCTGTTCACATTCACTTACACAAATTCTTCAGGATGGCCTGTTGTTTTTGGTAACTCGTTCACTTTGGAGTTTGATATAAAAGGGGATGCGAACCTCGGTAACAGTTGGTTCAAGGGATGTCCTGGGGGCTCACCTGGCACTGGGTTTATACCTTGCACAGGCCAATTAGCTATTACTGAGATTAACTATAATTCTACAGGATACGTGACAAGCGGAGATTGGGTAGAGATAATGAATACCGGAAACCTTCCAGTATTAGCTACAGATTTCTTGCTGGTGAATAGTGACTCAAGCAATGTTCACTCTATTCAATCCAACGACCTTTTATACCCCGGCGACCGTTTGGTGCTTTGCGAATCAAAGAGTGTGTTTTATACCGTTCATAATATTCCAAATGTGGAAGGTGGTACAGGAATGAACCTGAAGGATGCAGGAGAGATAATCAAATTGTATGATGCAAGAAAGAATCTACTCTACAAAGCTGCGTATAAAAATGGTAATGGCTGGCCTGAAGTAACAGCAACTGGTCGCAGTATTGAATACGCATCTGGCAATGCAGAGCTTGGTTCTTCATGGATGGAGGGCTGCATTGGCGGATCGCCTGGATCGGCATACGCTACCTGCAACTACCCATTGACCATCTCTGAAATTAACTTCAACAGCAGTCCACTACTGAATACAGGTGATTGGCTCGAATTGCATAATACTACCTCTACTGCAATTGACCTGAATGGCTACACCATCAAGGGCCAAAATATGAGTTACACCTTTGGCAGTAGCAAGGTATTGGCTCCGCTTTCTTATACTGTATTATACAATGATGCAGCATTCAATACATGGTGGAGTATAGTTGCTGATAAGACGCAGACAAGTTTACTCGACCTTGGCAACGGTGACAAAGTAGATATTTTCAGCGATAAAGGTTTACTGAAAGTCTACGCAAATTACCAAACAGGAACCCCTTGGCCTACAGAACCCAACGGAGAGGGACATTCCCTTGAACTAGCTGATACTGCAAGCAATCCTACAATTGCTCAAGCTTGGTTTGCTGGATGCTTTGGTGGCACACCTGGTGAGAAATATCAACTTCCTTGCGACTATACAGGCATCAGCTCAGTTGGAAGTCTTGATGGACTGGATGTATATCCAAACCCTAATAATGGAACATTTACATTGATTCTTCCACACTATCTTCAACAGGCTAAAGTGACTATTTTTGACGCACTTGGCAGGCTTGTATATGATGTGAATATGACCGGAAATCGTACTGAAATTGTACTGACTAACCTACCTGCCGGAATTTATTCAATTAGGATAACACATGCCGAAACTATAATACAAGACCGCTGGATAAAGCAGTAAAATTGATCCTATACTAAAAATGCGTTACCAAAATCTGGGTTAATTGATTAAGAAACACTGATAAAAGTTACACTATTCAAAGTGTGCTACACTAGATCAAGCCAATACTTTAGTCACTAAATCAGCCGCTTCTTGAAGGGTGATGGCTGAGAAAACCTCCAGCCCCGATTCGTCAATTAGTTTCTTTGCTTCGATGGCATTTGTGCCTTGCAGTCTCACGATGATTGGAACTGGCACATTGCCGATATTTTTGTATGCATCTACTACACCCTGAGCTACACGGTCGCAACGGACAATACCACCAAATATATTTATTAGAATTGCTTTTACGTTAGGGTCTTTCAGTATTATCCTGAACCCAGCTTCCACGGTTTTGGCATTCGCAGTGCCGCCAACATCAAGGAAGTTGGCAGGTTCCCCACCACTCAGTTTGATTATATCCATAGTGGCCATAGCGAGTCCAGCACCATTCACCATGCAGCCTACGTTGCCGTCCAGTTTTACATAGTTAAGGTTATGCTCAGCTGCTTCCACTTCGGTAGGGTCTTCCTCGGTCACGTCTCGCATTTCGGCATAGTCGGGGTGGCGAAACAAGCCGTTATCGTCTAAGTTCACTTTTGCGTCAACGGCAATTATTTTGTCGTCACTAGTTTTCAGTACGGGATTAATTTCGAACATACCGCTATCAGTTCCAACATAAGCTCCGTATAGGTTTGTTACGAACTTCACCATCTGCTTATTTGCTTCGCCACTCAACCCAAGGTTGAAGGCAATTTTTCTTGCCTGAAATCCCTGCAATCCAACAGCTGGGTCTATATGTTCCTTATGAATCAGTTCGGGGGTTTTGTGTGCTACATCTTCAATATCCATTCCGCCTTCGGTGCTGTAAATGATTACATTTTGGCCAACCTTTCGGTCGAGCAAAATACTCATGTAAAATTCCTTGGTGTCACTGGCTCCTGGGTAGTAAACATCTTGAGCTACCAATACTTTGCTAACCAACTTCCCTTTTTCCCCAGTCTGAATGGTGACCAATGTGCCACCAAGAATATTGCCTGCAATTTCTTTCACGGCATCAAGATTTTTTGCTAAGGCTACACCCCGTTGTTCAGTACCAACAATTTTCCCTTTGCCACGTCCTCCAGCATGTATCTGGGCTTTCACAACCCACCAGCCTGTGCCTGTTTCCTTTTGAAGTGTTTCAGCGGCGACTACTGCTGCCTCAGCAGAGTCGGCTACAATGCCTTCTTGTACGGCTACACCATATTTTTTTAAGATGCTTTTGCCTTGGTATTCGTGGATGTTCATTTTATAATTGTGAGTTGTGTGCTATATGTTGTGTGCTTGATCGTGATACATTTGAATAGCCTATTGATTTGTTCGAAGAAAAGTTAAGCAACTTTCAAAAAGTGCTGGACAAAAATAGGCTGATAGCCCAATTCAACTGCTGGTGATTTTTATCAGCCTATGGCCTGCTTCAAATCTTCCAACAAATCATCGATATCTTCGATGCCAACACTTAACCGCAGCAACGAATCGCTTACACCCACTTTCAGGCGTTCTTCTTTGGGTATGCTGGCATGGGTCATGCTTGCTGGGTGACCTATCAAGCTTTCAACACCGCCAAGGCTTTCGGCAAGGCTAAACACCTTGGTTTTGCTTGCCATAGCAAAGGCTTCTTCTATGCTATCGCCTCTAAGGGTAAAGCTGAGCATGCCTCCAAAATCTTTCATTTGACGCTTGGCCACTTCGTGGTTGGGCATGTCTTCAAATCCAGGCCAGTAAACTTTATCAACCTTGGGATGTGTCCTCAGGAACTCAGCGACAGCTCGACCATTTTGGCAATGTCTATCCATGCGTACATGCAGGGTCTTTATTCCGCGAAGCACCAAAAAACTATCCATGGGCCCAGGCACAGCACCACAACTGTTATGTATAAAATTTAACTGCTCATATAGGTTTGCATCGTTCATTATCAAGGCTCCCATCACTACGTCACTATGGCCACCAAGGTATTTTGTTACTGAGTGCATCACCACATCGGCTCCAAGTGCCAGCGGGTTTTGCAGATATGGACTAGCGAATGTATTGTCAACACAAAGCATCAGGTTATGCTTTTTGGCTAAGGCAGCACAGGCTTCCAAATCTATAATCTTGCAGGTAGGATTTGTCGGCGTTTCCACCCATAGCATTTTGGTAGCTGGGGTTATATGGTCAGCTATGCTTTCGGCATCTTGCATATTCACAAACTTGAACGTGATGCCGAAGTGTGCAAACACCTTGGTAAACATGCGGTAGGTTCCACCGTAAATGTCATCAGTGACTAGTATTTCATCGCCAGGGCGAAAGAGTTTTGCAACTGCATCTATGGCTCCCATTCCACTGCTAAAACATAGGCAATATTCGCCGCCTTCTAATGCCGCCAAACATTTTTGAAGGGCATCTCTTGTAGGGTTTTTGCCACGAGCGTAGGCATAGCCAGAGTGCGTTCCTGGACTTTCCTGCACGTAGGTACTTGTTTGGTAAATAGGTGTCATGATTGCACCTGTGGTGGGGTCGGGTTCTTGGCCTGCGTGTATGGCTTTGGTTGCGAATTTCATTTTGGATAAATTGGGTGAAATAGTAAAGAAGTAAAATTGGTTTGTAAAAATATAGGCTGTCCTACCCCACTAAAAAAGATTGGAGAACCTCGTTCAGAGACTCTCCAACCCCCAAATCAATCATCTATAGAAACAAACACCCGCTGCAAATGTATCAGATTAAGATCCGGATAGTCAAGAAAAACAATTAGCTAATATCCACAAAATGTGAATTATGATGGACGGGATCGTTCTTGGATTATAGTTTTTGGTCGCGGATAGCTTCAACATTCTTGAATCTATTCAACCACCCATTTCATACAATACGCACCATTGCTGCTCGAAACAGCACCAACAAACATTATTTTCGGGTTCATCGCTTTATGGTTTAAGCTACTAGTAGAAAAACTTCAGAAAAAAGCTGACTGAAAAAAAAATGTTAGGTTGAATTGAATTAACTAACAACAATTGGATTGAATTTCATTAAATACCTACCTCACCAGCGTCACAGTACCTGAATAGTAGAACCACCTTCCCTCTAGGTTCTGAATGTTCACTTGGTACACATAAACGTCTTCTTGTGCAGGGTGGCCTTTGAAAATACCGTTCCATCCAGGTAGGCGTTCCTTCCCATAGAACATTTCCTCACCCCAGCGGTTAAACACCCACATTTCGAAGCCCTTGTAATTGTCAGCTTCCACCCAAAAGTTGTTGTTGCGATGAGGCCCCATATTGTCGGGCGAGAATGCGTTGGGGATGAATACGGTCATCTCAGGGCCAATTTTTACAGGCTTCTGGATTGTATCCGTGCATCCATACTCGTTTATTACTGACAAGGTCACGATGTAGGTGCCAGTATCGGTGTTGGTGTACCAGTAGGTAGGATTTTTCTCTATTGACTTTCCCCCAGCAGCATCGCCAAATTCCCATCCCCAAGTGCTTGATTCGCTAGCATATTTTGTTAGGTTTTGGAAACGTATTCTTGGCAGTGCAATAGTCGCTTTCTGTGGCTTAGGATCAAAGTCGGCTCTTGGCCATGGGTTCACAGTCACATATTGAGGACGCACCATAGTACTATCGCAGCCCGCATCCGTAACAACTCGCAGAGAGATATCATATTTACGTTGAACACTACTCAGGTTCTCGTAGAAGTGCCTTGGAGTCTTGCTTGTGTCATAATTGAGCATGCCGCTAATAGGGTCGCCAAAGTTCCAGAAGTAACTGTAAAATGGCATCTTGGCTTTGGCATCAAAAAGAGTCATGAGAGGTGAACAACCTTCGAGTGGGGTACCGTCAAAATTAGGGTCGGGTATTGGGTGTATCCTTAAAGTGAATGTATCTGTATTGGGATTGCAAACTCCATTGCCCGTGGTGGTAGCGGCAACCAATACAGTTCCGTTAATTGCATCTTGAATTGAAGGCCTATAGGAAGGTGTAAGTGAGTTTTGATCGTTAAAGGTGCCAGTGCCTGCCGATGACCAATCTACACCAGTCGCATTCATTAACAAGCAGCTTAACTGAAAGGTATCGCCGTTGCAAATTGGCCCAACAGGGTTGATGCGTATCCAAGGTGTGTCTTCCACAGTTATTTGGAACGAGTCGGTATTGCGGCAGCCAGTCGTTGGGTCAATGTATACAAAACGAAGGTGAGTACTACTGCCAGGGGTTTCCATTTGAGGAACAAACGTTGCAGGGTTGCGATTTATGGTATCACCAGCTATGTACCACCAACTCGTTGGCGGAGCATAGTTGGGCAGTGGCCATGGCATACTATCCCAGCATATCGTACGGATAGGAGGCATTTGCACTGGGGGTATTGGGTTTATGAGAATCTTGATAGTGTCAATGTCGACACAGCCGCTGCGGTTAGTGCGAAAAAGCACTGGATAGTCAACTGGAGTGAGCCCAACGTGTGGAAGAGGAAATGCTATAGTAGGGTCGAGGAGTCCCTTCAAACTATCGGTGATTGCACCAGCCTGCCACACCCCGTCGCTTGGTTGGGCATTGGTCTTTTTCCACATGTTCTGAATTCCGTCATATACGCATATAGGGCTAGGGGGAGTCAAGATATTTACTGGTATTGGCATTATCCAGAAAGTATCAATGAACATACTATCGCAGCCATAATCGTCAGTGTAAGTGTAGGTTATTACATTGGCTCCACTGTCAGCCAGCGATGGGTAAAAATACCAATCACTGTTTGAGTTAGTAGGCACCTCACGATCCACTGTTTTTGCTCCTTTCGAATTGACACCAGCCCATACTTCACCTAATGGAGCACTGCCTCCTGCATTTGGCTTGCCATAGGCACTAAGCAAAAATTTAGGGCTAACATCGCAGAATCGCTTTTGTTTGAAGTCCACTGGAGGAAGCGGATTAACAATTACTTCTACTGAATCTTTCGTGACACAGCCTTTGGGTGTGGTGGTTACAATTACTGCCCATCTCCCTACTTGATTGAATCCCCACTTATACGTTCCGCCAAGACATCTGGTGTCAACCGTATTATTGGTAATACATTTTCTAAGAACAGTGTCAGTAGCTCCCCATGCATAGCTCACATTCACCCCCATCCCAGTTATCGGGTCTTTGGCAGTCTTCATCAATAAGTAAATTTGACCGTAATCTTCACACTGATCTTTCGCTGCCAAACTCAAAATGGCTGGGTGAGATAAATCAATATCAACTGTGTCATAATCCTCACAAATCACTCCATCATAGGTGACTGTTCCAATTAGCAATACCGAAGTAGATGCAGTGAATACATGGTTAAAGGTAGTGTCTTGAGAAAGCGTGTCGCCATTGGATAGGTCTATCCAAGTATAAATGCCTGCTCCCGTTCCACGAAACCAAGAAGTATCTCCTGGACATATCATTTTATTTGGGCCACCATCTACCATCAATATTGGGTTGAAACGGGCCTCTACGGTGTCACTGTTTATGCATCCATTACTATCAGTCATCACTATTTTAATGCTGGATGAATCGTAAACAACGATGGTTAAGCTATCGCCAACTGTTGCACCGGTTCCATCAGTCCACAGCACAGTTCTGTATCCTAGTCCATTATTTGTTCCTGAGTAAAAAGTAATACCATTCGGCTCACAAACACGTTGGTCGGGGCCTAAGTTTACAATGGGTAGTGGTTTCACAGCCAACACCATAGTATCAATGGCTTTGCAGCCCATGCTATCAAACGCAGTCACCCTTATCAATGTGTCTTTTATTGGGGTGTAGGTCATTGTATCACCTGTGGCAGCCGTATCACCATTCCAATAATACTTCACTTTCCCTTGGTTATATTTACTGGTTGCTTGCACCCTGAATGACTGGCCGATGCACACAAATGTATCAGGGCTAAGTTTCATTTCTAGAAATGGGGGAACATCTATCGTGTCAAAATATTCCCATACACAGTTGTTTAGCTCTATTTGAAAATTAATTACATATTGGCCAGGTTTCGAAAATTGAAAGGTTGTATCTGCATAGCCTGCCACTCTTGTTCCCGAACCAATCACTTTTCCATTCGGATAAGGAACGGTCCATTTGTAAAACTCGCCACCTCTATATGCATTCACACCCCCTTTAGGCGTAGCCTGCATACGCACAATACCGCAACCAACATTTGTATAAACTCGTGTAGCCTCTGGGCTTTTCTTCACTGTGATGCTAAAACTTCGAGAACTTGTACCCGGTTTTGGGCAGGCATCATCGCTTGCCTTTATTGTGAATAAATATGGATTTGTACTAGCATCAGTCAATTCTGTTTGCCAGCATAAATTCCATTCTTCAAACCGGCCAACCATCTTCTTTGTGAATTTGGCCTTAGGAATGCCATAGTTCCAACCAACAAGAACCGTATCCTTACTGTCGGGGTCAGTTACTTTCATATCGCTGAAACATACTTGTTCTCCGGCACAAATAGTTTGTGAAAAGGGTCCCTTTATTTCAGGCGGTTTATTCGTGCAGCCTGCTACTACAATGATTTGCATATCCCGGCGGGTAATTCCTATTACTTCCATTTTCTTGGTAGTCTTATTATACCTCCATTCTTTGATATTTATGACGATTTCGCTCACTTGTTGTTGATCAGGCATGAACGTGAGGTCGCCTCCAATCGAATCAAGCACTAGGCCACTGCATGAACTTCCAGGGGTTGGCTTTGCCTTTGGAAATCCCTTGAAATGGATGGGTAGCCTGTAGGTGTATGGGGCATTATATCCTGCTGAGGTACCATAGGAACCTTGGTATGCTTCAGCAAGGTGGTATGAAATTGAATCAAAGTCTATGGTATCCCTAGCTCCACTATTAAAAGTAATACAGTTATCTTTACATAAAATGGCAATGGGGTCGTTGGTTAGTATGGGAGAGGAGTTGCAGGGTTTTATGCATCGGTCTAATTCGGCATACGAATAGAAAACAGTAAGTGAACAGCAGGTTGTAAGTTGTTTATTTCTATTGGCCTGACTATATCCAATCCTAAACTTGCAACAGGTCTTGCTTAAAGAGCTTGGGAAAGTTATTAATAGTCCAAATGTAACTTTCTCAATACCATAAAGGTAGCTGCAGTTGGCATTTACTCCATTATCTTTACCATCCTGATTACAATTATTCTTATCACCACATTTGGTACACTGTCCTTTGCAGGTGCCAGTAATGTCTTCGCAAGACAATTGTGTCATTGTACCGCTCGAAGAATATGAGCAGCCAATACCATCAACTGTAATTGCTATTGGAGACATCTGACTGCCCTTGCAATCCTTGTAGACTTTTATGTATAAGTAAAAACTATCCTTGCCAATACAGGTGTACTCAAAATCGGCTCCCATCATATGGGTAGCTTTACTCTGCTGCACAGTTGCTAATAGGCTAAAGCACAGAATCAGGTATTGAATAGTGGATTTCACAATTCTACAAAATTAAGGTAGGAAACACTATTTAGGGCAACAACTTTTTAACACGACGGCATTTCGAATAAAAAGGTTGTCTCCGTAAAAATATTTTCTTGGTGGAAAGTAGAAAAAATCAGTCTTAGCAAAATTTATTAAAGAGCTATGTAAAAATCACCACTTTTCGCCACTATTGAAAATCAATATTATAACATGAAAAATTAGAAATAATGAACTAAAATTTATCCACATTGAACGATTTGTGGAGATTAGTGGGGAAAACGCCTTTTTATTTGCATCGTCAAAATCGAAACAAAGAAATGTCAAGGCTAATAGGAGAATACGAATGTAGGATAGACGGCAAGGGCCGCCTCATAATTCCTACACGACTCAAAAGGCAACTGCCTCCCGAAGCCCAAGAAAAACTGGTAATAAACCGTAGTCTTGATAAATGCTTGGTGCTTTTCACCAAGGCTGACTGGGAAAAGGAATCGGAAAAGCTTGACGGCCTAAACATGTTTAATGCTCAACACCGGCAATTCATACGCCTCTATCACAATGGTGCCAACGAAATAGCACTGGACATGAGTGATCGCATACTTATACCAAAAAACCTAAAAGAATATGCTGAAATCAATACTGATGTGGTTCTGTTTGCATACGGCAACCGCATTGAAATCTGGAGTGAGAAGGTTTATCGGCAGGAGCTGAACACCGACTCCGAAGCCTTTGCTGGACTGGCTGAGCAGGTGATGGGCACTAAGAAACCAAACGAGCCACATCGCCCAGATTCGCCCTGATAAATATGGAAAACAACCCTGCAACCACCACGCCCACAGGCTATCACATTCCGGTGCTATTGCAGGAATCGGTTGACGGATTGGACGTAAAACCAGCGGGGATTTATGTTGACCTCACATACGGCGGCGGAGGCCACAGCAAGTTGATTTTGGAACGATTAGGAACGGAAGGCAGGATAATAGCATTTGACAGGGACATAGACGCAATAAACAATATTCAGGAAGACGAAAGGCTCACATTGGTGGGTCACAATTTTAGGTTCATGAAGCAGTTTTTGGAGTTTATGAAAATAGCCGAAGTAGATGGGGTACTGGCTGATCTAGGTGTTAGCAGCCACCAGTTCGACGAAGGAGGAAGAGGTTTTAGTTATCGTTTTGAGGCCGACTTGGATATGCGTATGGACATTGATTCTGAGCTGAGTGCGGTAGTGGTGTTGAACAATTACTCAGAAGAAAAGCTAGCTGAAATATTTAAGAACTATGGTGAACTGTATCAAGCAAGGAAAATGGCAAGGCTGGTATGCGAATATAGAAAATCAAAACAAATAAAAACAACGAGTCACTTGCAAGAAGCCATACGGCCAGCCACTCCGCTCCATGATGAATACCAAACCTGGAGCAAGGTTTTTCAGGCATTGCGAATAGAAGTGAACGGGGAACTTGAGGTTCTGAAACTGATGTTGCCGCAAGCTGAAAGCATGATGAAAAAAGGAGGACGACTGGCGGTAATAAGTTTCCATAGTTTGGAAGACAGAATAGTAAAAAACTACATACAGAAGGGAAACGTGGAGGGTGAAGAAGTGAAAGATTTCTATGGCAATAAACAAGGAGGTTTGAAACAAGCGAGGAAAATGATTGTACCAACTGACGAAGAAATAAGCCTGAATCCTAGAGCTAGAAGTGCGAAACTGAGGATAGCAGAAAAAATATAAAAATGAGCGACAGCAAAACAGGAAAAAAGAGCCCACTAGTTACCCTGCCAGAGTTCAGTTTCGGCATCACTGAAGTGTTGGTGAAGGCTTGGCTTCCATTTGTCCTGTTCATGTTTTGCGTTGGCATGGTGTACATAGCCAATGCCCATTATTCTAATAAAGTGGTGGTGAACACAGCAAAATTGAATGTACGCCTAAAGGAATTGCGGAGCGAATACATTAGCATAAAAAAGGAACTGATGCAGGCTGGTAGGCAGTCGGAGCTTTTTAAACAACTGCAAGGTATTGGATTGAAACCATTGACTGAGCCACCAATAAAAATATACATCGGAAAATGACACCAAAGTCAAGCATATTGGTTCGTGTATACGCCTGCTTTTTTCTGGTAGTAGGTTTTGCTGTGGTAGTCATTTTTTATGCAGGCCGCATCCAGTTTACCGAAGGCGACCATTGGAAGGCTCTTTCTGATAGCCTTACTACCGACTACCGCACCATTCCGGCTATTCGTGGAAATATATATGCATCCGATGGAAGTTTGGTGGCAACCTCGATGCCTGTATATGATATTGGAATTGATACTCATGCAGAAGGCATAAGCAAAGAAAGTTGGGAGAAAAACAAGGATAGTCTTTCAATTATGTTGTCAAGTTCATTTAGTGACAAAAGCAAGAAAGAGTATATGAGATTGCTTCAATTGGCCCGCAAATCAAGCAACCATCGTTTCATGCTTCTTCAACGCAAAATCTCTTATGAACAATTGAAACAGGTGAAACGGTTTCCACTTTTCAGATTGGGAAAGAACAAAGGTGGACTGGTAGTTCAGGAACACGACATTCGCGAAAATCCATATGGCAATTTAGCGTTTCGCACGATAGGGCTGCACCGCGACAATGGATATAGCGTGGGCTTGGAGGCTTCTTTTGATAGTATACTTAGGGGAAGGCCAGGAAAGCGGTTAATGCAGCGGATTGCTGGCGGCTATTGGATGCCAATTTCTGACGACAACGATGTAGAGCCCAAGAACGGCTACGACCTGTTCACGACCATCGATATGAACATGCAAGACCATGCCGAGGCTGCTTTACGAAAAGCACTTGACTCAAATAGGGCTGAAAAGGGCTGCGTGATTCTGATGGAAACAAAGTCAGGAGATATTAAAGCAATTGCAAATCTAAAACGGCATTCGCATGGTGTTTTTAGCGAAGAAGAAAATTATGCAATTAAAGAAAAAACCGAACCAGGAAGCACAATAAAGTTGGCTTCGGTATTGTGTCTGGTTGAGGATGGACTTGTCAATGATTATGAGACAGTTGGAACCGGAAATGGAACCCTGACTGTAGCTGATAATGTTACTATAAAAGATGCAGAACCTGGAGGGCATGGCAACCTAACCCTCCGCCAAGCTTTCGAGCACTCGTCGAATGTAGCTATTGCCAAATTTGTAATGAGCAAATATAATGGACGGGCTTCTGTATTCGCTAATCATCTCATCAACGATTTTAACCTTGGAAAAAAAATGGGAATTTCGTTCATAGGCGAAGCTCAACCCAAGGTAAAACACCCACGTAAAGACCGTGATTGGAGCGATGCAACACTACCCGAAATGTCTATTGGATATGAGATGGAAGTAACTCCTTTGCAAATAGCCGCCTTCTATAATGGTGTGGCTAATGGCGGCAGGATGATGAAACCAAGATTTGTGACACATATTGAACAATCAGGAAAGTTGGTGAAAGAATATCCACCCGAAGTACTCAGCGAAAAAATGGTATCGCAGCAAACCATTGATAGAGTATTGCCAATGCTTACAGGAGTAGTAGAACATGGAACGGCCACAAATCTGAAAAGTAAATCATATACTATTGCAGGCAAAACAGGCACAGCACGAATTTTAGTAGGAAAAAGATACGTGGAGCAATACAAGTCAAGTTTCGCAGGTTTTTTCCCCGCGTCTAACCCGCAATATACTTGTGTGGTTATGATATTCAATCCAACCGCTGGAAAATACTATGGGGCTTTGGTGGCTGGCCCCGTATTTAAGGAAATAGCCGACAAAGTATACGCTACCTGTGTTAACCGCCAAAGTAATTCCATTAGCGATTCTATGAAAGTGGTTCATTCAGTACTGAATGTTTATGGTTACTATGCAGATTTGAAATTAATCGTAAAAAACATTGGAATTCGAATGACTGGTGTTTTGCAGAATTCGGATATGGTTAGTATAAGTATCAACAAAAACAACGCTCAGGCGAAAAACGAGTTTCAAACAGATAAAACTGTACCAGGAGTTTGTGGTCTGGGTATCAGGGATGCGGTGTTCTTGTTGGAAAACAAAGGGCTTAGGGTAAAATATACTGGTAGTGGCAAAGTAAGCACCCAGAGTGTTCCAAAGGGGACTAATCTATACAAAGGCATGGAAATATATTTATCACTTTCATAAAAATGCTATTAGTTGAATTGCTTAAGGGAACTGATGTATTGGAATTGCGAGGCAATGCTGATATCTCAGTCTCTGGACTGAGCATAAATTCGAAAGCAACTATAGATGGTAATATCTTTTTTGCATTGAAAGGAACAATCACTGATGGTCATAAGTATATTGGTTCAGCTTTGGAAAATGGTGCAATAGTTATTGTATGCGAGCAAATGCCAGAACGGATTCAAAATGGAATTGCCTATGTGTTGGTGAAGGATTCATCTGATGCACTTGGAAAAATGGTGACAACATTTTATTTCAACCTTTCAGGTAAAATGAAACTGGTGGCAGTGACAGGAACGAACGGAAAAACAACTACTGCAACACTACTTTATGGCTTGTTCCGGCAGTTGGGCTACAAATGTGGATTACTTTCAACTATAAACAATCGGATTGAAGAAAATATACTTCCAGCTACACATACTACACCTGATGCAATTAGCCTGAATGCCTTACTTGCACAGATGGTTGATGCCGGTTGCCAATATGTTTTTATGGAAGCAAGCAGCCACGCCATCGAACAGAATCGAATAGCTGGCCTCCAGTTCGCAGGAGCGATATTTACTAATATCACTCACGACCATTTAGATTACCATCACACTTTCCAAAACTATATCAACGCCAAGAAAAAGCTGTTTGATGGATTGAGTGAATCGGCCTGGGCACTTACCAATAAAGATGATAAAAATGGATTGGTGATGTTGCAGAATTGTAAAGCTTCACGTTTCAATTATGGTATCAGCAATCCGGCAGATTTCAAAGTTAGAATATTAGAAAGTGATTTCAACGGACTATTGCTAAACTTGGATGGTTACGAAGCATTTTTCAGGCTCACAGGTAAATTCAATGCTTACAATTTATTGTCTGTATATGCAGCAGCCGTGCTGTGTGGGATGGAGAAAGAGGCAATTATCACAGCACTCAGCAGCTTACCCAATGTAGCTGGAAGGTTTGATACAATATACAGCAGTCAAAAAGTGACGGGCATCATCGATTATGCTCACACACCCGATGCCCTATGTAATGTGTTGACCGCCATAAATGAAATACGCACTCACAACGAGCAACTGATAACTGTTGTTGGTTGCGGTGGTGATCGTGACCGAGAAAAACGTCCATTGATGGCAAACATTGCAGCAGAGGAAAGCGACAAAGTAATACTTACCTCTGACAATCCACGGAGCGAAAGCCAGGAAGATATATTGGAGCAAATGGCCAAAGGTATCCCTGCCCAACACTACAAAAAGGTATTAAAATTGGCTGACAGGGCTGAAGCAATAAAGCTTGCTGTAAGTCTCGCAAATCCTGGAGACATTATACTTCTAGCTGGTAAAGGGCATGAAACATACCAAGAAATAGCAGGTGTAAAATATGCATTTGATGACAAAAAAATATTGGCGGAAACCTTTCAATTAATGGAAAAATAATGCTTTATTACTTCTTTCAATATTTAGAAAAAGAATTTAATTTTCCAGGTGCAGGAGTGTTTCAATACATATCCTTTAGGACCACCATGGCTATCATTCTTTCACTGCTTATATCTTTAGTGTTTGGTGGGCGACTCATAAAAATGCTTCATAAGTTGCAGGTTTCTGAAACCATTCGCGACCTTGGATTGCAAGGCGAAAAGGAAAAGAAAGGCACACCCACCATGGGCGGCCTAATAATCATAGCGGCTATCGTGATTCCTACTTTGCTGTTTGCCCGTACATGGAATGTATATATTATTTTGATGCTTTGTGTTACTGTGTGGTTAGGATTTATTGGCTTTGCCGATGACTATATCAAAGTTTTCAAGAAAGACAAAAGGGGCTTAGCTGGTAAGTTTAAAGTGATTGGACAAGTTATATGTGGATTGGCGGTTGGGTTAGTGCTACACTATCATCCATCCGTCGTTGAACGGGAATTCGTTACGGAAGAAATTGCCTTAAAAAGTCCAACTGAATATAAACGGTTTTCTGAGAAGATCGAAGGAAAAATCCTTTACTACAAAGATATAAAAAGCACAGTGACCACGATACCTTTTGTGAAAGGCCATGAACTAGACTACGAGGATATTTTTGGCAAGGGTACAGGATGGATTGTATTTATTCTAGTAGTAATTTTGATTATCACGGCAGTGTCAAACGGTGCTAACCTCACGGATGGGATTGATGGTTTAGCCGCAGGAACTTCAGGTATTATGGGTGTTACATTGGTTATACTCACATACCTATCGGGTAATATTATTTTCTCTGATTATTTGAAGATAATGTTTATCCCTCATTTGGGTGAGCTGACGATTTTTGTAGGTGCGTTTGTTGGAGCCTGTATTGGGTTCCTTTGGTACAATACCTATCCAGCCCAAGTATTTATGGGCGACACTGGTAGCTTAGCTCTTGGAGGCATCATCGCTTCTATTACTATCATTATACGAAAAGAGCTTTTAGTTCCTATTCTCTGTGGAGTTTTTCTAGTAGAAACCCTTTCTGTCATGTTGCAAGTAGTCTACTTCAAATATACCAAAAGAAAACATGGAGAAGGAAGACGGATTTTTCTCATGGCCCCATTGCACCACCACTATCAGAAAAAGGGATACCATGAAAGCAAGATTGTATCTCGCTTCTGGATTGTTGGAATCATGTTGGCCCTCATCACCATAATCACGCTCAAACTCAGGTAAAGCAACCATGTCAAAAAAAATTGTGATACTTGGTGCCGGCGAAAGCGGGGTGGGGGCAGCATTGCTTGCGAAACAGAAGGGCTATGATGTTTTCGTTTCTGATAAGGGAAAAATTGCAGAAAAATATGAGCAGGAATTGCATGATAATAGCATCGATTTTGAGCAGGGAACACACACATTTAACAAAGTATTTGAAGCTGATTTGGTGGTAAAAAGTCCAGGGATTCCAGATACGATTCAATTAATTCAAGAATTGATAAGCAAAGGAGTCCCTGTAATTTCAGAAATAGAATTTGCGGCAAAATATACAAATGGCTATAAGATTTGTGTTACAGGAACTGACGGCAAGACCACTACTGCCTCACTCATATATCATATACTATATAGAGCTGGAATGGACGTATCTCTAAGCGGGAATATTGGAAAAAGTTTCGCACGTCAAATACTTGAAAAAGATACAGAATATTATGTATTGGAGATTAGTAGTTTTCAGTTGGATAACATGTTCGACTTCAAAGCTGAGATTGCTGTAATGACCAACATTTCAGCTGATCATCTTGATCGTTACGACTATAAGATTGAGAACTATATCGCGTCCAAATTTAGGATATTGAATAACCAAACTTCTGATGATATTTTTATTTACTGTGCCGACAGTGAAAATATCATAAACAACCTGCCTGATTATTCAGTAAAAGCCAAGCAATTTCCATTCTCTTATTTCTCCAAACAGATACCTGGAGCTTACGTTGACAACAAACAAATTTTTGTAAAAACCAACCAAAACCACATACTAAATATGAACCTTAACGAACTATCATTAAAAGGAAGGCACAATGCCTACAACAGCATGGCAGCCGCTATTGCAGGAGATGTACTGGACCTCAGCAACGACATTGTGCGTGAAAGTCTAAGCGACTTTGTGAACATCGAGCATAGGCTTGAAAACCTAGGTCAAATCGGTGGCATCGAGTTTATCAATGACTCTAAAGCCACCAACGTGAATGCAGCATGGTATGCACTTGAAAGCCAAGAAAACCCAATTGTATGGATTGCAGGTGGGCAAGACAAAGGCAACGATTACTCTATGCTGCAAGGCTTAGTAAAGGACAAAGTGAAAATTATTGTATGCATTGGCATGGATAACCGCAAGATTCATGAGGCATTTTCAAACGATGTTGACATGATTGTGAACACAACTAGTATGCCTGAAGCGGTACACGTAGCATACAAATTGGCAGCGAAGGGCGACTGTGTTTTGCTTAGCCCAGCTTGTGCTAGCTTCGATTTCTACGAAAATTATGAAGACCGTGGCCGGCAATTCAAACGGGCTGTAAAAAATCTATAATTCAACTATAGGCAATAGCATGAATTTTCTATACAAAACGAAAGGAGATTTGGTCCTTTGGATGGTCGTCATCCTATTGTCCTGTGTCGGCATTTTAGCCGTGTATAGCAGCACCGGTACTATTGCTTTTACCATGTATGAGGGCAATACAGAAGCAAAAATGTTGAAACATTTTGCCATCGTTATACTTGGTATTTTTTTTATTTATGTATGCCACTTAATTGATTTTAGAATATACTCTCGGCTGTCCTTGTTTCTTGTCATTTTGGCAGCTCCATTGCTTTTATATACGCTTATTTGGGGAGTTGATATCAATGATGCAAAACGTTGGATAAATCTGCCTATCATCAACCAAACATTTCAGACTTCTGACCTTGCAAAGCTTGCATTAATTATGTTCGTAGCAAGGCAACTGTCAAGGGTTCAGGGCGACATCAAAGATTTTAAGAAAGCATTTTTACCTATTCTTCTTTGGGTGGTTGGCATCTGTTCGTTGATTGCTCCAGCTAACCTTTCTACTGCTGCAGTATTGTTTGCAACCTCACTTATCCTCATGTTTATCGGACGGATAAGTATAAAGTACATTTTAATGGTATTGCTTGCTGGACTTGGGGCACTTAGTATCTTGGTGTTACTTGCATTTGCATTTCCAAAAGTTATTTCTCGATTTGATACTTGGAAACACCGTATTGAAATCTACATGGAAAATGACGAGGGGGGGTCATACCAAAATCAGCAGGCAAAGATTGCAATTGCATCGGGTGGTTTGATTGGCAAGGGTCCCGGCAACAGTACCCAGCGGAATTTCTTGCCGCATCCGTATTCCGATTTCATTTTCGCTATTATCATTGAGGAATACGGCCTTATTGGTGGATTCATTCTCATTTCATTGTACTTGCTTTTTCTTTTTCGATGTATTCGGATTGTGATTAAAAGTCCTCGAGCATTTGGTGCATTGTTAGCGGCTGGGCTTGCCTTTAGCTTGGTCATTCAGGCTTTTATTAATATGGGTGTTGCGGTAAATGTCTTCCCAGTTACTGGTTTGCCAATGCCGTTGGTTAGCATGGGAGGCACCTCCATTTTGTTTCACAGTATATCATTTGGAATAATATTAAGCGTGAGCAGAAGTGTGGAAGACAAGCCAGAAGAGCAGGAAATGCAAACAGTCTCAGAATCAGAAGGTGGTAGTGAAAACATGATTATCCAACCTGCCTAAATGTTAAATAAAGTGATTATTTCGGGAGGCGGTACAGGTGGACATATCTACCCGGCAATTTCAATTGCTCAAGAAATCCAGCGAAGGTTTCCTGAAGTTGAGATATTGTTTGTAGGGGCAAAGGGGAAAATGGAAATGCAAAAAGTACCAAAGGCTGGCTTCGAAATAAAAGGGCTATGGATAAGCGGACTGCAACGTAAACTTACTGTCAGCAATATGCTTTTTCCCATAAAGCTTGGATTGAGTATATTGAGATCATTTAGTATTCTTCAAAAATTTAAGCCCGACTTAGTCATTGGCGTAGGTGGGTTTGCAAGTGGGCCACTTTTGTATGCTGCTTCCCTAAAAGGGCTGCCCACACTCATTCACGAACAGAATTCGTATGCAGGTATCACGAATAAATGGCTTTCAGGAAAGGTAAAAAAAATATGTGTAGCTTATGATAAAATGGATCGATTCTTCCCTAAAGAAAAGTTAATGCTTACTGGCAATCCAGTGCGTAAAGATATTCATAATGCCTCGGAAAAAAGAGATAAAGGAATAAAACATTTCAATTTGGATTTATCCTTAAAAACAATTTTGGTGGTTGGGGGAAGTTTGGGGGCAAGAACGATTAACCAATCCATTAAGCAAAACTTAGATCAGTTGAAATCGGCCAATGTACAAGTTCTTTGGCAAACTGGAGGAGCATATATTGATGACTTGAAAGCATTGGACGGTGGTTGCATTCATGTTTATGATTTTATCTACGAAATGGACTTGGCTTTTGCCGTGGCTGATCTGGTCATTTCGCGGGCAGGGGCAAGCACTATTTCTGAACTTTCAATTGTTGGGAAACCGGCTATACTCGTTCCTTCACCCAATGTGGCCGAAGACCATCAAACAAAAAATGCTTTGGCACTTACAGACAAAAATGCGGCTTTACTAGTGAAAGATATTGATGCCCCAGAACACTTGGTGGACGAGGCCCTTAAGCTACTGAATGATGAAATACAGCAACAGGTATACATTGACAATATCTGCAAACTAGCTATGCCCAATGCAGTGGAACTGATAGTGGATGAAGCCCTCAAATTGATTAAGTTATGAAGTTAGAGAATATTCGTCAGGTATATTTTTTAGGAGTCGGAGGCATAGGCATGAGTGCCTTGGCTAGGTATTTTGTTCAGCATGGTGTTAAGGTTTTGGGTTATGATCGTACTTCTACTGAACTTACCAACGCACTCAGTGAAGAAGGTATACATATTCTATTTAAGGATACCATTAAGGATTTTCATGCCCAGTTGAAATCGACTAATTCCAAACTGTTAAAAAATTCAACCCTCATAATCAGAACTCCAGCTGTGCCAGCCGAAAGCAAGATACTAAATTATCTGAATGGCGAAGGGTACAAAATAAAAAAACGTGCGGAGGTTCTTGGCCTGATCAGCAACCACTATTTTTCGATTGCGGTAGCTGGAACTCATGGAAAAACGACTACCTCAGCAATGGTGGCACATATACTTAAAGTGGCCAAGGTTGACGTTTTAGCGTTTCTTGGTGGCATTGCTTCTAATTTTAACTCGAACTACGTGGAGGCAGAAACAGAATGTCCGTTTGTTGTACTAGAAGCAGATGAGTATGATCGGTCATTCTTGCATCTTACCCCTATGGTTTCTATCATCACTTCGGTGGATGCTGACCACTTGGACATATACCGAAATGCCAATGATTTTGTTGATGGATTTGTGGATTTTAGCAAGAAAACAAGAACAGATGGAATGCTGATAGTGAAGCAGGAACTAAGTGCCAAATTTAAGCGGCCACACGTAACTTATTCCATAAGATTGGAGGCGGATTTTATGGGAAAAAATATTAAGGTTAAGGATGGAGCATTTGTGTTTGACCTTCAATATGGAGATTCCAAAATAAAAAACGTAGTATTGGGAATGGCTGGTAAGCACAATGTAGAGAATGCTGTGGCTGCAAGTGCTGCCTGCCTAGATTTAGGGGTTACGCCTCTGCAATTAAGAAAGGGACTCAAGACCTTTAAAGGAGTAAAACGTAGGTTTGAGTATATCGTGCTGCAAAAAGATTTTGTATATATAGATGATTACGCCCATCATCCTGAAGAACTGCGGGCAGCCATTGAGTCAGTAAGGATGATGTACCCCGCCAAGAAAATTACTGGAATCTTTCAGCCGCATCTGTTCTCTCGCACAAGAGATTTTGCAGCCGACTTTGCCAGAAGCCTTTCTATGCTTGACAAAGTAATACTTATGGACATTTACCCCGCCCGTGAAAAATCCATAAAGGGAGTTACATCCAAGTTGATATTTGACAAGATTGATAACAAAAATAAGGTATTGCTATCAGCATCAGCAGTGTTGGATTACCTTAAAAAAAACAAGCCCGGCCAAGTGTTAATGACTTTGGGGGCTGGCGATATTGATACATTAGTGAAACCGATTGCAAATCTATTTCGCAAAAAATGAAAGAAAGACTCTTTAAGTTTTCGGCGATTATGCTTTGGGTGCTGTTGGTAATAAACTTGCTAGGTTTCTTGAGCTTTGTTGGTAATGCTCAGGAAGAACTTGTGTGCCAATCTGTAGATATTACGATTGAGGCTGGAAGCGAAATTGAGCCATTGCTGTTTGTAGATAAAGCAATGGTGACTGAAAATATTTGCGAAGCCTTAAAAATTTCTAGCATCGAAGGACAGAATTTGGAGCTGCTAAGCCCAGCAAGACTTGAACGGGTATTGCAACGTAACGATTATGTAAAAAAATCCGTAGTCTATAAAGATATTATGGGAATACTGTACCTGAAAGTTGAACAAAAGCGGCCTATTGCCCGAGTTATGACTGAAGTCCTTGACTACTACATAACAGAAAGCGGTGGAAAGATGAACGTCTCCAACGATTTTACCTGCAAAGTGCCTATTGTTTCTGGATGTATGTATGAAGGGATGCAGAATAAAGATTCGATGACGAGCAAAGCAGGAAAAGACGTTTTTGCGATTGCTTCAGCGGTTGACACAAGTATATTTTGGAAGGCACAAGTGGAGCAGATAGTAGTGGACAGTTCGGGCGACATAGTTTTCTACATGAACCTAGGAAAACAGAAAGTAATCGTGGGTGAGGCCGCTGACCTGTATGAAAAACTGAACAAATTAAAGGTTTTTTATGCCAAAGTTTTGAACACACGGGGCTGGAACACCTTTAATGTTCTTAATTTGAAGTTTAAAAATCAGGTGGTGTGTACCTATTGATTTTTTTTACACAAAATAACCCAAGTAAAATCTACTGAAATGAGCGAAAAAATTGTAGTTGGACTCGACATTGGCACCACAAAGGTGGTTGCGATTGTTGGACGCAAAAATGAATTTGGTAAAATTGACATCCTTGGCAAAGGGGAAGCCGTGAGTACCGGTGTGAGCCGAGGCATGGTAAGCAATATACCCAAAACAGAGGATGCCATACGCATAGCTGTGGCCGAAGCCCGCTCCAATTCTGATATTGATATTCGGGTGGTGCATGTTGGCATTGCAGGGCAGCACATCAAAAGCACTCCCAACCGCAGTATCCTCGTAAGGCCACACGTTGATTCGTTTATCAACCAAGCTGATCTTGACCGATTGGCTGATGATATGTATAAAATTGCCTTGGCTCCGGGTGAACAAATTATCCATGTGTTACCTCAAGATTATACAGTAGATGGAGAGGCCGGAATAAAGGACCCACTAGGCTTGGCTGGCTTACGTTTGGAGGGTAACTTTCATGTGATAACCGGGCATATTACGGCAGCAAAAAATATATACCAGTGTGTGACTCGTGCAGGATTGCATGTGGATAGTCTGATACTGGAACCCCTTGCCAGCAGCGATGCTGTGCTCACTGACGAAGAACTTGAAGCAGGGGTTGTGCTAGTGGATATTGGTGGCGGTACTACAGATCTTGCCATATTCCATGATGGAGTTATTCGCCATACTGCTATTATACCTTTTGGGGGGAATGTGATAACGGATGATATACAAGAGGGGTGTATGGTGATGCGTAACCAAGCTGAACTCTTGAAGACCCGCTTTGGCTCTGCCATCCCTGAAGAAAATAAAAACGAAATGGTGGTAGTTCCAGGCTTGCGTGGAAAAGAGCCAAAGGAAATTTCTGTTCGGAATCTTGCTCGAATAATTAATGCCCGGATGGATGAAATTATATCTTCGGTAAACTACGAAATAAAAGCAAGCGGACTGGAGAAAAAACTGATTGGTGGTATAGTATTGACAGGCGGTGGAAGTCAATTGAAACACCTGCCACAACTGGTAGAATTTATGACTGGCATGGATGTGCGTGTAGGCTATCCTGATGAGCATTTGGCAATGGGATTGGTAGCCGAAGTGAAAAGCCCGGCTTACGCTACAGGTATTGGTTTGGTGATGAAAGGACTGAACCTTGGCAAAGCACAAAGCAACGACAGGCTACAGAACGAAAGTCCATCAATGCCAAAAGAGGAACAGGAAGAGATTACTGCTCCAAAATCTATTGACCAGAAACCCAAAAGCCCCGGCCTGATGAGCAGATTGGCTGATTCGTTCAAGCAGTTGTTTGAAGACGAAGAACTGAAAGATTACAAAAACGATAAAGCTTAATTATAGTAAATATGATTCAATTCGACCTTCCAAAAGAAAAACACAATATAATCAAAGTGCTGGGCATCGGCGGTGGAGGCGGCAATGCCGTGAACCACATGTTCTCGCAGGGCATTCATGGTGTTGATTTTGTGATTTGCAATACCGACCTTCAAGCATTAGAAGCCAGCCCAATCCCTAATAAACTTCAACTGGGTAAAGGCGGGTTGGGTGCAGGGGCAAATCCTGAAATAGGGGAGAAGGCCGCTTTGGAAAGCATGGAAAGTATAGTGGATATGCTGGGGTTGAATACCAAAATGATATTCATAACTGCAGGAATGGGCGGTGGCACTGGCACGGGGGCTGCTCCAGTTATAGCACAAACGGCTAAAGAGCTGGGTATCCTAACCGTTGGAATTATTACCACACCATTCAAAGTGGAGGGCAACAAACGCAAACACGTTGCAGAGGATGGCCTGCAAAAAATGAAGGAAGCTGTGGATTGTCTGCTGGTGATTAGCAACGATAAAATAATGCAACTGCACGGAACACAGAAGTTCACTAACGCTTTTTCTCATGCCAACGATATACTTACTACTGCGGCCAAAGGAATAGCCGAAATCATCACCGTGACAGGATATATCAATGTGGATTTTGAAGATGTACGCACTGTGATGACCAACAGTGGAGTAGCCATAATGGGCACTGCACAGGCCGAAGGCGAACACAGAGCTTTGGATGCAATAGAAACTGCTATGACCAGTCCGCTGCTGAACGACAACAAGATAAAAGGAGCGAAGAATATATTGCTAAACATTAGCAGTGGTAGCGAGGAAGCTTTGATGAGCGAAATAGAAGCCATTACTGAATACGTGCAACGTGAAGCAGAGATTACTACAGATATAATTCTTGGACTTACCCAGGATGAATCGCTGGAAAGGAAGATATGTGTCACCATTATCGCCACAGGTTTCGATCCTATTGAGAACAGACCATTGACCCCTGAAGTAACTTGGGTGAAACGCCACTTGGACGATAGCCCAAAGCCACCTAACGAATCAAAAAGGGATAGCCAAGAACCAAAGGCGGATTTGTTTTCAGTAGAAAATAACTTCGAAATAGTGGACAAGTTGGACGACCCCTCAACCCTCGAAAATCCCTTGCTTGAAAATGAGGAGGATGAGGGTTCTTTTTTGGATACACCGGTGAATGAAAGTCCGCTGACAAACCAACTATCGCAATCGGAAAACAATCATGACGACCTTGACTTTGAAAACAACGAAAAGCACAAGCTTCGGATGAAGGAATTGCGGAGGCTAAAAGACAATATGCACAACCCTGCCGCACAAGAGGAAATGTATAACGTGCCAGCTTACATTCGCAAAGGCACTAACCTTGAAAACGTGCAGCCCAGCAACGAATCAAGCCTTTCGCGGGTTTCACTGGTTGAAAATGAACGGGAGGAAAAGAAACACGAACTCCGTCAGAATAATTCCTTTCTGCACGATAACGTGGATTGAAGGTTGTGATTCGCTTCTAACTTTACATTTGAGAATTAGGAATTTTCAATTAGGAACCTTTAGCTCGGCGAAGCCAATTAGGAATGAAATCCGAGAATATAATTCAAACAAAAAGCTATGCGTTTGCTATTCGGGTAGTGAAGCTATACAGACTTTTGTGTGAGCAAAAAAAAAGGGTTTGTGCTGTCAAAACAATTGCTTCGCTCAGGAGAAAATCATTGGTTCAATTATAAAAACCATGAAGGCAAAGCTGAATTCCTAATTCACCATTCCTAATTAGAACAGCCCATCCCTTTTTGTTATCATTTTGCCTAAATGCTTATAGGCTAATTCTGTTGCCTCACGGCCTCGAGCAGTACGCATGATAAAACCTTCTTGGATGAGGAAAGGCTCATATACCTCTTCAATTGTTCCTTCATCTTCGCTCACAGCAGTGGCTATTGTTTTCAGTCCTACTGGGCCACCTTTGAATTTGTCAATGATGGTAGTGAGAATCTTATTGTCCATTTCATCCAGTCCATGACTGTCAACGTTCAGGGCATCCAAAGCCATTTTGGCAATAGCTTTATTTATAGTTCCATCACCTTTTATCTGAGCAAAGTCCCGGGTGCGGCGTAGCAAGGCATTGGCTATACGTGGAGTGCCACGACTGCGGCGGGCAATTTCGTGGGCGGCATCTTTCTCTATCGGTGTTTTCAATATTCCTGACGAACGGTGAACAATCCGTGTGAGCAGTTCTACATCATAATATTCGAGCCGTGCATTGATACCAAACCTAGCCCTGAGCGGACTTGTGAGCAAACCCGAGCGGGTAGTAGCACCAATGAGCGTGAAGGGATTGATTCCAATCTGGATGCTACGGGCATTGGGCCCTGTTTCCAACATGATGTCTATCTTGTAATCCTCCATTGCAGAGTATAGGTATTCCTCCACCACAGGACTGAGACGGTGTATCTCATCTATAAACAATACATCACCCTGCTCCAGCGAAGTTAGCAGCCCCGCAAGGTCTCCCGGCTTTTCCAGCACAGGCCCTGAGGTAATCTTTATCTGCGAATTCATTTCGCGGCAAATGATATGAGCAAGGGTAGTTTTGCCCAATCCCGGAGGGCCATGCAACAATATGTGGTCGAGCGGCTCACTTCGAAGCACTGCTGCCTGCACAAATATTTTCAGGTTGGAAATAACTTTTTCCTGCCCGGCAAAATCATCGAACTCCGATGGCCGCAGCACCCGCTCAATTTCTTTCTCCTGATTGCTCAGGCTTTCATCTTCACCGTCTAAAAGGGGGTCACGCATGGTTGATTTGGAGATGGGTTGTCCCGATAGCTATCGGGATGGAGATTTGAAGATTGGACAAGCTGATTATTCAACAAATCCATTATTTGATAATTTCTTTTTCTATGATATAACCCTAATTAATAATTCCTAATTCCTAATTATTTCTTCGTTTCATATGCCTTCAATGTATTCTGCAACAAGCCTGCAATGGTCATCAGGCCAACGCCACCTGGCACAGGAGTTATATACGAAGCAACAGCGGCAGCACTCTCAAAATGTACATCCCCTTTGATGCTGTAGCCTTTTGGGTTGCTTGCATCATCCACACGGGTAATGCCTACATCGATCACCACAGCTCCCGGTTTTATGATATCGCCCTTCACCATTTCGGGTATGCCCGATGCCACCACCAATATATCAGCATTCTTTGTATAAAACTCCAGGTTATTGGTTTTGCTGTGGCACATCGTCACGGTGCAATTGCCAGGGTAGGCATTGCGGCTCATTAGGGCAGCCATAGGTTTGCCCACAATGTCGCTTCGGCCTATCACCACACAGTTTTTGCCCGATGTTTCTATTTTGTAATACTCAAGCATCAGCAATATACCATAGGGAGTTGCAGGCAATAAAGTATCAATTCCTTTCAGCATCAAGCCTGTGTTGTAAGGGTGAAATCCGTCCACATCTTTTTCGGGCTTAATGGCGAAGGTCACCTTTTGGGCATCTATATGTTTGGGCAAGGGCAATTGTACTATGAAGCCGTCAATACTCAAGTCGCTATTAAGCCTTTCAATTTCAGCAAGCAATTCAGCTTCAGTCATGGTTTCAGGAAAACGCAACACCGTGCTATCCATTCCCACCGACTTGCTGTTGCGTTCCTTGCTGGCCACATACGTTTCGCTGGCTCCGTTGTTGCCCACTATCACAGCAACCAAATGCGGTGCCCGTTGCCCATTGGCTATATGCTTGGCTATCCTAGCTCGTATTTCATCTTTGAGGTGTTCTGAAACAGTTTTGCCGTCGAGTATTTGTGCAGACATGGAGGAGCGTTACGATTTTGGAAGTACGAAGTGGGGGAATATTTGGGCAAATGTACCTGCAAAGATTTTTTTGTACTTAGAACTTACTATTTGGGCGTGCCCCCCGTAAAACCAAA
>SHWZ01000048.1 GCA_009693575.1 Flavobacteriaceae bacterium
AGTTACGGTAGCTGTGTCTGATATAGAAGTAAAACAGGCATCGGAAAGTGCAACCCTATACATGCTAGTTTCTGAAGGTGTCGCTATAAGACTATCTACTCCGGTTTGAATTCCAGTCCAGGTGCTGTTGGTTGCATCAAAATACTGCCAATCGATTGTACCATTGCTGTTATTGCCAAGGTGCAATATAACTGTGCCGCCAACACACACTGCTGAGCTGAGTGGGCTGATATTTCCTGCCGAAGGAGCTGTAGCTATTGTGAGCAAAACTGGGGCAGACGAATCCTGACCACAAGAGTTCGTAGCTTTTACTTGCACATACATAGAGGTACTAGGTGTGAGTGTAATGTTATCTGTGCTTGTGGTCAGGCTTGTCCACTCCGAGGTGGTGCTGTCGTAATATTCCCAATCAATACTACCAGTATAATTGCTCACGTCCAAGTCAACACTTGAGCCGAGGCATACCGTTGCACTTGCTGGGCTGATAGTGCCGCCCACAGGTGTAGGGGTCACAGTTACGGTAGCTGTGTCTGAATAAGCCGTACCGCAGTTTGCAGTCCACACAGCAGCCCTATACCATGAATCGGCAGTGATGGTCACACCTAGGCTATCGACACTTGCATTTTGACTCACCCAAATAATGTTGGTGGCATCATACATTTCCCAATCTAAAGTTCCGTTGGCGTGGTTGGCTATTTTCAATGTCACATTGGTGCCTGAGCAGACTGAAGTAGCACTTGCTGACACATTTCCTCCCACAGGCAAAGGCATCACTACTATAGAAACAGTATCCGAAATAACCGTTCCGCAAGCACCACCATCCAAATGTACCCTATACAAGTTATCCGCAGTAGGCGAAACGGTAATGGTATCCGTTGTCATTCCGGTAGAAACCCAATTCCCATTGTCGAGCACTTCCCAATCTATCGCTCCATTGGCATGTCCAGCAAGCATCAACATGGTTGAAGAACTTTTGCAGATGCTGTCGTCAGAGGTGCTGGTGACTCCTGCTGTTGGCATTTGGTGTATAGTAATTGTGGCTGTGTCAGAATAGGCACCACAAAATGCCAACATCGTTGCTGCACGGTAAATGGTTGTTACAGTAGGCTGCTGCACGAGGCTGTCGGTTGACACCGCAAGGCTCACCCAGTTGTTTCCGTCAAATGTTTCCCAGTCAATCGTGCCGTTTGTCGAGCCGTTCAAGTGAATGACCGCATCCGAGCCAACGCAAATGACAGTGCTTGTTGGGCTTAGGGTTCCGCCCACAGGTGTAGGGTTCACAACTAGTGAAACGGTATCTGAAATTTCGTTGTTGCAAATAGTTTGGCTTATTGCTCGGTACATAGCAGTAGTACTTGCATTGAACGAAATCGTATCGTTGTTTTGTCCACCGTTTTGCCAAGTGCTGCCATCGAACCACTGCCAAGCTATATCGCCTGTTGCACCTGCAAGCATCAGGCTTATTTGTGTTCCTTGGCACACGGTATCGTCCGAAGCGGTCACCGTTCCAGCTACTGCGTATGGGTTTACGGTTACTGTCACTTCATTACTCGAGTCAGCACAGAAAGCCGAATAATTATAGTTTCTGAACATAACCGTCATCGCCGGGGTAATCCAAAATGAGTCAGTAGAGATTCCCAAATTTGTCCATGCTGAAATCATGTTATCAAACATCTGCCACTCTTGGACGCCCACGCCGCCATTGCGAACCAGCATTACCGAGTCGCCCATACATATATCCGTGTCTGAAATGCTGACCATGCCAACTGAGGTAAAGTTCACAGTGTAACTCACCGATTTGGTACATGCACCAGCATTCAGTGTTGCTGTGTAGGTGGTAGTTTTGGTGAACGAATCATTTGTTTCGTTGGCTACTTCATTCATTCCGTTGGTTGATGTCCAGGTGATGGTGGCAGTTTGAGTACTTGCCACACCAGGGTTACTTGAACCAAGGGTTTGTGGAGTGCCTGCCGTTGATGCTTTCCAGTTTTTACCAAGGTTCACATCCGCATTATTTAATATCATACCTGCCCGCCCACTTGTGCTTGGTGTTGTGCCAAGCCAATCATAGCTCACCACACCGCTTTGCGTTGGAATACTATATCCATTCGTGGTGATGGCATCGGCCACCTTTCCTGCAGGGTTGCGAATTAGGTAACCACGGGCATCAGCGGTTCCTGAGAGATTATCCGCTGCTCCGGTGTTGTAAAAATGGAAAGCGGCCGAATCTGTTCCGCTATTTCCAAGATGAAGCACAGACATTTCGCCAGGAGCCAATAGCTCATTGGCTGGCCAGGTAAAACCTTGCAGTATGTTATTATTGGCCCACTGTTCAAAGCGGTAACCACTGATGTTCATGGTGTCAGTACCCAGGTTGGTCACTTCCACATAGTCTCCGTTGGCATGATTGCCACTTATCCATGCTGGAAGCGAGACTGTTGCCCCAGTTGAAGCTTTGTTTTGTGTTACTTCTGTAAATCTTAAGGTAGCTGTTTGCTCCGAATAGGCTATCATGTCGAGTATGGTACTTTGGCAACTAGTATCTGGCAATGCCACTGTGCTAAAGGCATTAATCACTTTCAACGGATTGGAAGCGATGCTGCAACCTGTTGTATAGGTGGTGGTCAATTTATACGAACCAACCGTATTTACGTTGATAGAAGGAGTAACAGCACCGCTGCTCCAAGCCCATGCAATACCTCCTATGGCACTCAACTGAATGGAGTCGCCACAGTGCAGTGCCAGGTTTTTGTCCATATCTATTATCCGATCTGCTGAAACCGCGGGTGTGGCAATAGTCGCAAAAGCTCTTTCGCCCATCTTTCCGCTTATATCAAATGCACGCACAGTATAGAACTGCTTAACCCCATTGATAAGACCAGTTTCCAAGTAGCTGTTAGTTGTCACACTGTCAACCGAATTCCAAGTGCTTCCATTAAGTTTATACACTTTGTAATAAGTAGCAGCACCCACAGCATTCCAGTTGAGCCAAACCGCACCATCGCAGGTAGTGGACTTCAGGTTTTTTACTTGGTTCATAATATTGAACAGGTTGTCGCACTTATCAGTATCGTTACCCGATATTACCCGCATCAGAGCCTGAGAAGTAACAGTAGCTGGCACTGTCCAGTCAAAATATCTTTGGCTGGCATTGGCAGTTCCTACGCTGCTCCAGTTTGCTCCACTATCGCTGCTGTATTCAAGCGTATGGGTTTGGTTTATGCCTTGGGAGAACCACCGGATAGTGCGGGTTTCGCCCGGGCTAAAAGTTTCACCACCATTGGGGTAAATCATCTTCAACTGAGGGGCTTGTTGCAGCCAAGTCACAAAATATTCTTGAGGGCCAAAGGGAACTGCTGTACCATTTACCACAAGAGTATAAGTGCCGGCAGCAGGAGCATCCACCGTTATCTGTTCAATATTGTTCAGGGTATCAATACCTCGTGTTGCAGCGTTGGGTGGGTTGGCGGGGTCAAGCACCCAAGGGCGTATGGTGTCGTTAGCCGGGGTGATGAGGTACATATCCAAATCATTCACCAGAGCACGGCTCATGGATGGGTCGCCGGGCTTGTCTGTCCAGGCAAGTGTGCTACGCATTTCGTGCAGCCCGCTTCCGATGGTCAACGTATATGAATTCAAACCTCCCTGTGAAATAGTGTCACCTATAAAACTAGAATCTTCCAACGCCTCCACAGCCAGCAGACCATTCAGCAGGCCGAAGCCATACTTGTAGTCGGCGTGGGCGTTGCCAGCATCGTCGGCTGTGTTGCACACCACAGCACGCATCAAGGCGGCATCCGGTTCTATAGTGTTCAGTTGCTTGTATCGTTGTATCAGTTGGGCTATTGTACCCGAAACACCCGGAGTGGCCATCGAAGTTCCGTTCCAGCCACCTGCGTATGTGCTCCCAGCTTGGGTTGAATATACATTTACACCCACACCACTTATTTCCGGCTTCAGCCTTCCATCACGGGTAGGACCCCAACTACTAAAATTGCTCATGGCTCCTGTGTAGTCTACCGCTCCTACTGTTATCACATTTTTGCACACATTAGCACCACTCGATATAGTATAATAGCCTCCATTGCCACAAGCCCCTTGGCTATTCCCCGCAGCAAACACATGTACTAAGTCAGTATGGTTGTAAACTACCGCATCCATATTTGAGCTAAAAGCATCGTAGGTTCCTTTAGGGCAGGTGTCATAGGAAGGTGAATAACCCCAACTGTTGCTGGTGAGAGTAACACCATATTTGATATATGCCGAATCCATGTCAGGATATATATCATCATAAAAATCGTAACTATAAAGGATTGCAGCGGGTGCCATGCCTAGTGCATAAGGGTCAACCGTTCCATTGCTTGTTATTGTGCCTGCCACGTGTGTGGCATGCGAGCTTTCTACATTATTGTCAATTCGAATCGTCCTTGCATTCAAATCTACATGGTCGCCCACGTAGCCACCGTCCCACTCTCCCACTATCACCCCTTGCCCATCAAGGTTGCGACCAATAGGAGAACCTATATATACACTTCGGTGCAGCGATTTGCCGGGCTCATTGTCAACCGACAAAGGTGGGCGAACAGGCTCTACCCAATGTACAAACGGCAGGCTGCCAATAGCAGAAATCTGGTTGGCATCCACATACATTTCAGCACTGCCATATCCGTAGGCCAAATTTTTAATTATACCTATTTTGCCCAATGTCTTGGCCACAGCATCACGGTTCAAACCGGGGTAAAAGTGTACTTGGAGTTTTACTTCATCTCCCACTTTAGCCCATGCAGGTATGCCACCTTTGTTCAGCAGGCGGCTGTCTATTTTCTGTAAAAATTGCAAATCGAAAATTGCCCTGATGCCAAGCTCTTTGCGGTTCATTTGTTCAGGGCTATTGTCAGCAGTAGCTAGGTAGGCATTGTTCGAAAAATACTGGTGCAGGGTAATCCCACTAGACTTAAGCAAACCAATCTGGGCATTGGTTGGCAGGCTCTTAAGTTGAATCACCATGCACACCTTGCCAAATCCAGCGGAGAATGCGTTTTCGTGGTGTTGAGAGATGCCCTCGTTGGGTAGGTAGCTGCCGCTCTTGAAGCGAATGCTGTAGTCTTGAGCATTAGCTGAGGCAATACAGCCCAGCAGAAATAGAGTAAAATACCGTTTCATTTAGTTGATTTTTTGTTTGGTTATGGGCAAAAGTAAGGGGAAAGCAGAATTCAAAGACAAGCAAAAGTAGAATTTAGGGAGTAATGGACATTTTTGATGCTGTTTATTTTTCAGAAGTAGTCGTTGTTTTTGTAATGGTGTTTAATCTTGTAAAGGTTGGCTCTGCTATAGGCAGTCCCAAAGACTGGAGTTGGAGATACGAATGCCCCCAATAAATTGTTTGCCGCATGCACCACATTTATATCGTTGCACTTTGTTAATAGTCCCATTTTTCTTGATAATTTTTGACCCACAGTAAAAGCAGTTTTTTTATTCATAGCCTTTGAACCGACCCAAAGCTATGCCAGCCAATAGCTGCAGCAATTTTGAGCATCAAAAATGTCTATTAAGCCAAAATAATTCCACTACTGTAGCTCTAAAGACCTAAAAATTAAAATACTACCCAACTCTTTCATGTGCTACTTGCCCTTGTTTATCAGTAATTTTGGGTATCGCTTCGGTTTACCAGCTTAGGTATTTGTGGCAAACAGGTGGGCACAGAGTGAGGTAGAGGAGTTGCCTGCCTCACCCTCATAGGTAGGTTTCCATCACAATGCCTTAGAACTTTGTACCCCTTTCATCAGGCCACCGTCCCCATCCTGCCTCAATCTCACACTATATCAATCTAAACTCTAGCAAACGCAAAGGCCGACTGTTCAAACAGTTCTTTGAGATGCTATTGGCGGTGTTTTATTACCTTCTTTAGATTCTCCTCAAGAGTTTAGTGACTTAGACTTTGTCCTGCTGGCTATTAGTCTACGTTATATCATTCACTATTATTCAGTATTAGTAAATCTTCCGCTGCTGAAACCACTTATCATTGAAAGTGATTCCAAACAGGAAGCGGAAATAATTCTCACTAATGAGGTTTTGCTTGGTGGTACCACGGTTCACAAACTCCAATGAAAGTTGGATGCGAGCAGCCTCCTTATCGCTCAATTGTTTTTGCAAAATAAATGGAAGACCCAGTCCAATACTTATAGCCTTTTCGCCCACTCGGGTAGAATTGAGCGAGAGAAAACCTTGGTCATATCGCAGTCCAGCACGGTACTCCACAGTTCTCATATAGTGCTTCTTTTTTTCTGCTGAAAAATCGGGAATGTATGAGTAGCCAAGCGAGAATCGAAGTTGATTGGCCAGATTTTCAATGTTGCCAAAGTTAGTAAAATTTTTCCATTGCCTGAAACCCACATCGGCAACTATACTCCATTGGTCAAATTCCTGGAAAACCATTCCGCCCGAAAAACCCATTGGATATACAATATTTCCTTTTGCTGCTGGTTGGTATAAAACAGTATCCGTAATCAATGTGCCGCCAAAAAATTGGTAACTGAATACTTCCACTTGCTGCGTGCCGTTCAAGTTGGTTTGCATGTTGCTGGTGCCGCCGATGCACATGTTGTAAAGGTGCTTTAGTTTCCTTTTGCCAGTGAGAATATCTACCTTGCTGCTATCCTTTATGTCGAAGTGAAATTGGAAACCGGCTTCCCCAAAGAATCCAGATACCTGTTTACTTCGATCATCTTTCAAGTTGTGCAGTGTTGGGTCGCTAAAAGTCATATTGCGGACATTGGTCATGTTGCCAAAAATATAGGAGCCTTGAACACCGATGCTCAAACGTTTCCAAAAGTCTTTGCCAAAGCCCAGATACAATTTAGACAAGCCGCCACCGCCTTCAAACACATTGAACGCCTTAGCAAATCCATAGTCTCGCTCCTCGGTTATTTTATATCCCACACTACTGAAAGGCATCAGCCCAACCGAGCCTCCAATTTTTTTCTTTTCTGAAATGGGAAAGCCAAGTGCTACGTAATTAAACCCACTGTTCCGATAGGTCTGTATGTCAGCATTCGTTTTTAGTGTAGTAAAAGATGAATGAAGCCCTGCTTCGAAAGTGGTGAGCCCGAGTGCTGAGTATGATGCGGGGTTGGCTGGATTCAGATTGCTACGGCTACGAACAGCCTGTACTGCCTGCCCCATGCCGCTGCCCCGCACAAATAACGGCTGCTGCAAATCCCCCAAGGCAAAACGTGAGTAAGGACTTAAAGTGAGGCTTTGCGAAAACGTGGGAAAGCTACTACATAGCACGAGAGCGAAAAAGAGTTTAGCCTTTGAAGGCAAGGGTTTCCGCATATAAGATAGATTCATTCAGGCCGATGAGTGAAAGGTTGGGGTAAAAAGATTGAGTCGGCAAAGTTAGCCGTTCAGCCAAGAACGCCCCATTACCGCCTGTAGTTACAACTTGCATGAGATCATTTGTTTCGTTTTGGTAATGCTTGATAAAACCTTCCATCTCTAGGACAAAACCATTCACAGCCCCGCTTTGTATGGCTTCTTCGGTAGTTTGCCCCATGAGTTTGGCTGCTCTATTTGCTTCAAACTGAGGCAATTTTTGTGTAAAATGATGCATAGCATCCAACCGCATCTGCATCCCGGGGGATATGCTGCCCCCTTGGTAATTGGATTGACTGTCAACAAAATCGACTGTGGCACAGGTGCCTGCATCGATTACTAACACGTTTTCATTTTTATACAAAGAAAAAGCACCCACAACCACGGCCACTCTATCCATGCCCAAGGTTTCAGGGGTTTTGTAATGGTTAATAATTGGTACTGGCGTTTGGTGAGTAAACACCTCGCATTTGCAAGAAAGAGAAAGAGCAGTAGCTAGCTCTTGGGCAAACGATTTATCAGCAACTGAACAAATAATGGCCTGCCCTACCCCATGTGATTGGATCAGTCCGTGCAGCCATTCCACATCAGCAAAATCCCAAGTATCGGCCTGCACCAATTCACCACCATTGAACAAGCCCCATTTGGTGCGTGTGTTGCCTATGTCGATTGTTAAATGCAATTGCGTTGAGTTATGAAGTATGATTAAGAGATCCAGCCTTGACAAAGTTCAAAAATCCTGTCAAGGTTAACTATTCACGTTTTTAGTTTCTTTTTCTTTGCACTAGGAAAAAGCACGTTGTTCAAAATAAGCCTGTAGCCAGGTGAGTTGGGTACAAGATTCATGTCGGTTGGTGGCTCGTATACTTCGTGGCGATAGTCTTCGGGATCGTGGCCACCGTAGAATGTCCAGGTGCCTTTCCCCAGATCGCCATGTATGTAGCGGGCTTCGCCCAGTTGTTTGTTTTCACCCAAAATGGTCACGCTACTTTTCACTTGGTTTTTGTGAAAAGCGGTGGTCTGTCCATAAAAAGATTTCACTACCCGTGTATGGTTTTGGCAAAGCAGGGTATTTACCATGTCGCTTTTGGCCGAAAAATCAAACAAGGTAAAAACATCTGATTGTTCGCTGATGTTACGGTCTTGCGGTTGCATATCTATGGTGCTGTATTCGTATATCTCTGGACTTTTGGTCAGCTTAAAATTTTCGAAAGCGTAGCAATTGTCGAAGTTCAGTTTTGCATCCGCATTGTGGTCGCTGGCATCGCCGTCAAAAACATTTTCACAGATGTCAACCCCTTCCGCTGCAAGGGCTATGTCGTAGCTGTCTGTGGCACTGCACATGGCAAACAGATAGCCACCACCCATCACAAAATCCTTCACCTTTTTACCGACGGCCAGTTTGAGTTGGCTCACTTTTTTGTAGCCATGCTTAGCAGCCATAGCTTCGTTTTCTCTTACTTCAGCTTTGTACCATGCAGCTTCGTGGAAGCTTGCCCAAAACTTGCCATATTGCCCCGTGAAATCTTCGTGGTGCAGGTGTAGCCAATCGTACAATGGCAGCTTGCCTTCTAGCACTTCATCGTCGAACACGGTTTCATATGGAATCTCTGCATAAGTCATGGCCAGTGTCACAGCATCATCCCAGGGCTGTTTGCTCTTTGGACTGTAGACTGCCACTTTCGGGGCTTTGTACAATTTTACCACCTCCATATTGGCATCAGGTTGTGCTATTTCCTGACGAATGCCTTCTGCCTTGCCTTCCGATATTTTCTCGTAGCTCACTCCGCGAATGTTGCATTCCTTTTCAAACATATCAGAATATGGAAACAGGAAAGTGCCACCCCGGTAATTCAACAGCCACTCCGCCTCTATTCCCTTGGTGAGCACCCAATAGGTGATTCCATAAGCCTTCAAATGGTTTTTCTGTGCCTCGTCCATGGGGATGAGTAATTGAGTAGCACTGCTCAAGAGCGGAAGTGAGAACAGCAGGATGGAGAATAATCTTTTCATGATTCTAAAATAACGGATGCAAGTTAGCAATAATTGTGCAAGGCATTTGGTAATGCAAAAATAAGGGGAGCTTGAATGTGATAATATGCAAAGATGATAATGCATTAATGTATACGAAATAGCTTACGGAACGATACAATTGGATTCAACAATATCGATAAACCTGCAAATTATTATATCTCCCAGCTTCTAGCCTCCCCAATACCTTTGCCCCATGCCAAGCCTCTCCGTAGTCATCATCACGCTCAATGAAGAACGCAACATTGCTCGTTGCCTCGAATCATTGAAAGGTGTGGCCGATGAAGTCGTGGTGCTTGATTCTTTTTCTGATGACCGTACGGAGGAAATCTGCCGACAACATGGAGTGACTTTTTTTCAGCACTCCTTTGATGGGCACGTTGAACAGAAAAATCGGGTACTCACCTTTGCGAATCATCCGCTGATATTGTCGCTGGATGCTGATGAAGCATTGAGTGCTGAACTGCGGGATGGCATATTGCAGCTAAAAGAAAAACCCACCCTACAAGGCTACCGAATGAACCGCCTCAACAACTACTGCGGCCAATGGATACGACATAGCGGCTGGTATCCCGATACAAAACTGCGGATGTGGCAACGAGATGCAGGCCATTGGGCAGGTGAAAACCCTCATGACCGCTTCGAATTGAAAGTAGACTCCTCGATTGGTTTTTTAAAAGGTAACCTGCTACATTATAGCTACAGTACCGTGGCGGAGCATTTTGCACAAGCAGAGAAATTCTCAACCATTGCTGCGATTACATTATTTGAAAAAGGAATCACAGCGTCTCCACTTATGCCTGTGCTAAAAGCTGTGGCCAAGTTTCTGCGTAACTATATATTGAGACTTGGTTTTATCGATGGTAAAAATGGACTCACCATCTGCCGCATCACTGCTTGGGAAACGTTGATGAAATATCAAAAGTTGCGGGCATTGCACAAAAAAGCCCGCAAATGAATCGCAGGCTTTCTGAAAAATATTGATTTAAACCTACTCCAACTTAAATACAAAAGGCAAGCTGAAGGACATCCGCACTGGTCTTCTATTTTGATACCCTGGTGTCCAATGGTTTTTCATTGATTTCACAACGCGAAGGGCTTCTTGGTCAAGGCCATGACTAACACCTTTAGAAACTTTTATGCTACTTAAGGTTCCATCCTTTTCCACTACAAATGATATTTTTACTGTGCCTTCAGTCCCTGCTTCCTTTTCAAACTCAGGGTACTGCGTGTTATCAGCCAAATACTGCTCCATATCTTTGAAAGAAGCCCATTCAGATACCGAGGCCTGATCGAGGATAGTCGTATCTTCTCTCTCTACGCCAGCACCTTCATCAAATGTTATCAAATTAGTATCGCCCTCTTGGTCAATCACTCCTACATTCCGTACTTCCTCTACTGGTTTCACATCGTCCTTTTGCTCTACCTCATTATCTTCCACAATAACTGGTGGGGTGAATCGGGCAATCTCTACTTGCGGGGGCAGTGGTGGTGGTGGTGGGGGGGGGTCATTTTCATTCATTGGAGGCGGAGCCTGCATCTCAAAGTCAGTTAATTTTAGCTTAGGCTTGGACTTCCATGCATCACGCAGATATATACTTGCATAAGCTCCACCAAACACCAGCAGCAAGATAAGCATTGTAATGCCCATGGCTTTGCTCACATACATGGGGTATTCTTTGCGGAGTTTGTAAGCTCCATACATTTTGTTTTTGTATTGGAATATGATATCCAATATGTCCACCTTAGCCTTGTTCATGGTCGTATTATTTTTTGTTGGAAGTGTGGCTTGATGTTCTTGTTCTCTTGGTTGGTAAACGTCTTAGTATAATCCTTTTTGGGTAAGGTAATCGAGGTCGGCTTTGGTAATGTCTACCACCACAAAACGCTTGAGGTTGGTCACTTTCATTTCGTCCAATATGTCTACCATGTTTTTGTACTTGCTATCGCGGGTTGGCTTTATCAGCACTATCGGGCTTTGGTCTTTTACATTGGGTACAAAGTCGGCAGTGATCTCCGCTTTCTTGTCCAACAGCAGTTTACGGATATTCTTCTCACCAAAAGTTGTTTCCTCCACTTCGGGTTTTTTGTCCAAGAAATAACGGTAAACAAAAATCTTATTGTCTTTGCCAAGAATTAATGTGAGGGCTTTAGATGCTGCGGCTTTGTTCTGTTGGTCTTTAGGAATGTCAGTAGGGTCAGGCATGGTCACCGGCATGGCGGAGGGTTTGCTGAGGGTGGTGGCCAGCATGAAAAAGGTAACCAGCAGAAATGCCAAGTCCACCATAGGCGTCATGTCTATGCGGGTGCTTAGTTTCTTGCCTCGCTTCTTCCCTTTGTGTTTTCCCCCGCCTCCGGAGGTATCTATTTCAGACATTTTTGTATCGTTTATTATCGCTTGTTTACCCAGTTAGGTCTTTATCGGGCAGGGGTGAACCCTGCCCCTACTTCATTCTGCTTTCTTCCAAATCCGTTACCAAGTTAAACTTGAATGCTTTCATCTTCTCGTTGGCCAACACATTTATTACGTTCTTTATCACCGGGTAATTGGTTTCGCCATCGGCCTTTATCAGTATCCTGCCTTTCGGGTTCAGCCTACGGGCATTGAATATCCATTCATACAATTCGCCTCCCAAACTGTCAGTTGGGATGCCTGGTTGGTTCTTTTGTTCTTCGGTGGGCAAGGCAAGCCATTGCTGCATATTGGCTATTGGTACGCCGATCGTGCTTTGTTTCGCAAATATTTTCTTATCTTCGGCTGTTACCTTATAACCATGAGCACCTTGCACCACTCGCTCCAATATTTCGGCCATGTGACCTTGGTTGTCCATTCCAAAAAACACCCGTCCATCTTTGCTCACAGTTATCATAATGATGTCTTTGTCGTCATTCACTTCAGTATAGGACGACGAAGGTGTGTCCACTTCTACAGGGTCTTCGGGCTTAAACTTGGTAGCCAGCATGAAAAAGGTAACCAACAGAAAGCCCATGTCTACCATGGCGGTCATGTCTATGAGGGTACTTTTCCGGGGTATTTTTACTTTGGGCATATTTAGGAGAGTTGTCTGGTGTCGGTTGTCTATTATCTGTTTTTTTTACAATCAATTGCCTTTGTAGACAACTGATAACACATAATCGGCAACTTCCTTAGTTATGCTTTGCAGCAAAGGTTTGAGTGAGGCTGTAACCACTTTCGTCTATGCCGTAAGTAAGCTTATCAATTTGAGTTGTGAAGAAATTGTACATGATGATGGCGAGAGCAGATGTACCGATACCAAAAGCTGTATTGATTAGAGCCTCTGAGATACCTGTTGATAATTCGCCTGTACCACCGGCACCGGCTTCGGCCAGTGCAGAGAAGGAGCGAATCATACCCAACACTGTTCCCAGCAGACCCATGAGGGTTGCGATTGAAGAGATGGTCGAAAGGATTACAAGGTTTTTTTCCAGCATGGGCAACTCAAGACCAGTGGCTTCTTCCACTTCTTTGCTGATAGCCAATACTTTTTGATCTTTGTTCATAGTGGTGTCTGCGGCCATGTGTTTGTATTTGTCTAATCCTGCACGAACCACATTGGCTACAGAGCCTTTCTGTTTGTCGCAAGCCGCTATGGCTGCGTCCACTTGGTCGCTGTCAAGCTTGCCTTTTATGTCGCGAAGGAAATTGGGGAGAGAGCCTTTGCCTTTAGCATGGTTGATAGTGATGAAACGTTCGATACAGAAGGTGATAACCATAATAAGCATTCCCAAAAGCACAGGAACGATGATCCCGCCTTTGTGCACTACCGCAAACCAGTGGATAATCCCCGCAGAGGTTGGTACTGGTTCGTTTTCGGGGTTGCCACCTATAAAATTGTCGGGGTTGCCAAGCACCCAGCGGTAGATAATGGCTGCTAATAAGAATGATAATGGGATAACAATGGTGGCGAAGAAGGCTGAAAAGCCTGATGATTCCTGTTTTTTCATATCCGGGTTTTGTTTTTTTATTTTTATTTTTAGGGTTGCAAAAATAATGGTTTGGGCTATTCGAACAAGTTTTTTTGATAGAAGGCTTTGTTAAGAAATCCTTATGTCGTATTGTTTAGGTGTGAATAAATTGAATTTCAAAGCAGATGGGGGGTTTTTACTTTTGCAGGTGAAATCAATGTGCTGTATTGCCAAAATGCTAATTTGCAATTTGGCAATACACTCATCCATAAATCAGCACATCAATCTAAACCCTCTAACGAATATGAAACCAATAAAGTTGCTTTCCATTGTCATCTTAATGTCACTTGTGGCTTGCGTACCCCAACGCAAATATTTAGATCTCGAGTCGAAGTTTAATGATTGTGAAGCCAATAAAAAAGAATGTGTAGATGCACTGAAGATCTGGAAGGAGAAAGATTCAGCTTGCACTTCCCAGATGCAACTGTTGGATGCATCGTTGCGAAAACTGAGATTTGATTCGGTGGAGACGAATACTATTTTGGTCAAAACCAAACAGCTATACAACGACTTGAGTGACACCTACGAACGCCTATTGAAATACAATAAGGAAGAGAACAATAAATTTGATCAGAACCTGAAAAATCTGGAAACAAGAAGCAACCTGACCCAGCAACAATTGGATGCCAGGGAAGCTGAGATAGCACGAAAGAACAAAGAACTGGCCGATGCACTAGCCGACCTAAAAAGCCGCGAAGCCAAAGTGATGGAGCTACAAAACGTGCTGGCCGCCAAAGACAGCAGTACCAAGGCTTTGAAAGCCACACTGGTGAATGCCTTGCTTGGCTACAAGGATGCTGGGCTGGAGGTGAACATCCGGAACGGGAAGGTGTATGTGAGCCTGAGCGACCAACTGCTGTTCACCAGCGGTAGCTATGTGGTGGACAAAAAAGGCCATGATGCCTTACTAAAACTGGCCGATGTGCTGCAAAAACAAAGCGACATAAATATTATGGTGGAAGGCCACACCGACGATGTACCGATGAAAAGCGAAAAGATAGCCGACAACTGGGACTTGAGTGTGCTGCGGGCCAATAGCATTATACGCATACTCAGCAACCAAGGAAACATAGACCCTAAGCGACTGTTGGCAGCAGGCCGTGGCGAATACATGCCTATAGACCCTGCCCGTACCCCCGAAGCCCGCAAGAAAAATCGCCGTACCGAAATTATACTTAGCCCACAGCTTGACCAACTGCTGCAAGTATTGGAAGGGAAGTGATTGAGATAAGAGTCGAATAAGAGTTCGAACTCTAAACTTTTGCCCCATAAAAATTTATTTCACCAAATCTAACGTAGAAGAGTCGCTATAAACGCCTTGAATTACACCGTCTTTTTGGGGGTGTAGAATAGTCTCCAGAGTTCCTTTATGGGTGGTTTGGTGCTTCGGTCAGCAAGCTGGTTTAACCCTTTTTCTACTTGATAATATGTCTTTCCAGATACGGTCATCGAATCCATAATTGTTGGGTTTATCATATCAAAGAAATGGCCACTGATACCGAACTCAGAAGCGACGTTTAAGTCTCCTTTGATAAATTTTAGAAATAGGTTCATGCTACTCGAGTCTGCTTCAATTAAGGTCTCCTCTTTCTGGGTATGTAATTGGGTTCCGCATTCTTTGTGGCCACTATGCACCTGTGCAGCCGACATGGCTCTTGACTTTACTTTAAACCAATATTCCTTACCAGTCTTGCTGTCTTTCATCTGAAAATATCGCCCACATGGTAAGGATTGAAGGCCTTGTCTGCTGCATCCAGAAAAGCTGGGCCACTGTCTCTAGCACCAATGCAACAGGATTGAATAGAAAAAATAGTACAGGAAACGAACAATAAAAATATCGTATTTTTCATTCCACAATAATTTACCTATATTTCAACCACTACCTTCTTTGCGGCTGCCACTATCGCTTCAGCATCGTAGCCACATTCGGTATATAATTCGTCTTGCTCACCATGCTCTACCACTTTGTTGGGCATGCCCAACATTGTTACGTCGGCTTTGTAGTTGTGTGCAGCCATAAACTCCAATATGGCAGAGCCCATGCCGCCTTGTATCACGCCATCTTCCACGGTTATTATCTTGGTATGCTTACTACATACTTCATGCAGCATTTCTTCGTCCAGGGGTTTCACAAAACGTATATCGTAATGGGCGGCGGAGATGCATTCCTGTTCCAATAGTTCAATGGCTTTGGTGGCGTAGTTGCCTATATGCCCAATAGTCAGTATGGCCAGATCGTTGCCGTCTTTCAGCTTGCGGCCTTTGCCAATTTCCAATTCGGTGAAAGGCTTCCTCCAATCAGGCATCACTCCGTTTCCACGAGGATAGCGTATGGTAAAGGGGCCTTCGTGCTTGCCCAGTTGGGCGGTATACATCAGGTTACGGAGTTCTTCTTCGTTCATGGGGGCACTCACCACCATATTTTGCACACAACGCATGTAGGGTATATCCAATGCACCGTGGTGGGTGGGACCGTCAGCACCCGCAAGGCCAGCACGGTC
>SHWZ01000049.1 GCA_009693575.1 Flavobacteriaceae bacterium
AAATATGGTTTGAGACCAACTCAAGTTCTGGGACTACATTTTATCTAGAGTTTCGAATACCATAGCCAGAAAATATTATCCCAGAAAATCAAGTAGCAAGCCTGGCATTAGACCAAGAGTAAACAAGCCTGCAAGAGTGAGGAGTAGAACCACTTTTTGAAGCATTGAAAATGAGAGTGGCTCATCGGTAGGCTCATGAAACCACATGGCAATAATGGTTCTGAAATAATAGTAGATACTGATCGCTGAATTGATGATGGCCACAAGGATGAGCCATGGGTAACCAGCCCAGCCATTGCTGAATAGATAATATTTTGCGAAGAAACCAGCAAGCGGCGGAATCCCTGCCAAAGAAAGTAAAGCTAGAGTGAGAGTGAATGCAGCTAAAGGGTTTGTTTTCGCTAATCCGTTGAAGGATTCGAAGAGGTCGTTTTTGCGTTGCTGTTGCACGCCTATGAGCACAGCAAAACAGGCAATGGTAGCAACAGTATAAGCAGCCAAATAAAACACCACCGATTGTGTGGCTTGCAACGATGGAGTGAAGAAAGCAATCAAAACATATCCTGCATGAGCGATGCTGCTATATGCCAACATCCGTTTGAAACCTGATTGTACAGTGGCGGTAAGGTTGCCAATAAACATGGTGAGGGCAGCCATCCACACCAAGCTAATCATCCATGCCGCATCGTGGCCAATTATTTGAGCAAAGAAGCGGAAAGTGGCTGCAATTGCGGCAGTCTTCACTACCGTAGCCATGTATGATGTGATGATGGATGGAGTACCTTCATACACATCAGGCCCCCAAAAATGAAAAGGGGCAATACCGATTTTGAAACACATTGCTATCAACACCATAAGCATACCCGCCTTGAACATCCCTGAAACTTCGCTGTGGCGGCTGTAGGTCATCAATCCGTCAAGGCTCATACTTCCGCTGCCGCCATACATTAAGGCTATACCAAATAGTAGAATGCCTGTGGTAAAAGCACCCATCAAAAAGTATTTGAGGGCGGCTTCATTCGATTGGCTATCGCGTTGATTGGAGCCTGCCAATACATATGCAGGAATGGATAAAATTTCAATGCCCAAAAACAGCATAACCAAGTGGGTGCTGCCCACCATCACAATGCCTCCACAAAGTGAGAAAAGCATGAGTGCGAATAGTTCCGGGCGATGACTTTCATTGTATATAAATCCATCGGTGGCCAGCATGGAAATGAGTAAAGTTGCCACAAGCATCATACCTGCGAACACTGCTGCAAACTTGTCGAAGCTGAACATGTTGCGGTATGTGCTTTCGTCGAGGTATTGGTGAAAAAAAGTACCTTCGCATTGGCAACCGTATTGCATCACTAAAGCCAGCACACCCGCCAGTCCAAGCAAGACCAAAGGTAGCAATAGCTTGCGTGATTTCAGTAATCCAACAAACAAGGCCAGTACGGCCAAAATGGTGAGGGCTATAAGGGCTTTCATTTAATCAATTACTCACTGCAATTATTTTCAAAAGATTTTCAATATCATTTCGGGCTATATCCAACAAAGGCTGGGGGTAGAAGCCAAAAAATAGCACTGGTACGCAAAGTATGGCCAGCAACCAAAATTCACGAGGGTTCACATCGGGAGTTGTGGCCGTAAGTTGATTCGTTTCGCCAAACATGGTGAGTTGATAGATACGCAACATATACACCGCACAAAAAATGACCGTAAGCCCGGCAATCGCCGCTGCCCAAATCCCAAACTGGAATACACCATTCAACAGGAGGAACTCACCCACAAAGCCATTGGTGAGCGGCACGGCCACTGATCCAAGCATGATTATCATAAACAAAACGGCCAGTTTAGGTGCTGGTTTGGCAATACCACCCAAGAGCGACATATCGCGAATATTCAACCTCTGTTCTATCATTTCAATCACTAAAAATAAACCCACCACATTGATACCGTGTGCCAGCATTTGCAACATTCCGCCTTGCAAACCTGCGGTGGTTGCAGTCATTATTCCCGCTGCAATCAGACCCACGTGCGAGATAGACGACCAAGCTACAACCCGTTTCAAATCTTGTTGGCGAATGGCGATAATGGCAGCATAGACAATGCCTGCAATGCTAAGCCAAATAGCTATTTGACCTGAATCTTTGAGGGCGGCTGGTGCTAATGGCATCATCCAACGGATGAGTCCATAGATACCCATTTTGAGCATAATACCCGAAAGCAACATAGTGCCAGGTGCGGGAGAAACTGTATATGTGTCGGGTTGCCAAGAATGGAATGGCCACACAGGCATTTTGATGGCAAAGGCGGCAAAGAATCCCCAGAAAATCCAGCATTGTTCAGCCGCAGTCAGCTTCACTGCATACAAGGCTGTAATGTCGAAGCTATGTATGCCGGGGGTTTGCAGGTATACATAAATGAGAGCCAAAAGCATGAGCAGGCTTCCTGCAAATGTGTATATGAAAAACTTGAGCGTAATGCGGATGCGATCGTGCCCGCCCCAAATGGCACAGATGAACCAGATGGGCAACAGTGTGATTTCCCAGAAGATATAAAACAGCAAACCATCAAGCGACATGAACACACCGTTCAGCCCTGCATTCATCAGCAAAATCAAACCATAAAACAATGCTTCATTGTCATACTTACGGCCAAAACTACCTATTAAAATAATAGGTGTGAGAACATTTGTGAGCAACAGAAGCAACAACGTTATTCCATCTATTCCATAATGAAAATGCAGGCCAAGGCGTTCAACCCAAATAAGGTCGTCGCCAAACTGGAATCCGCCTTCGTTGTTGAACTGTGAAAGGAAAAAGAAGGTAAGCCCCAGATTGATTAGGCTTGAGACTACAGCAATACTTTTGGCCATACCCTTTGCCAGCAGCAGGCTGCAAGCGGATAGTAACGGTATGAGGACAAGTAGGATGGCCATTTTTTACATGATAAAATTAAGTACAAAAATGACGATGATGCCCAACACCATTCCCAATAGATAGAACTCGGTATTACCTGTTTGCAGCAGACGAATAAGCTTACCACTGCTTTTGCTGAGTCGTCCAAATCCGTTTACCAAACCGTCAATTACAGGCTTTTCGATATAGTCGTGGAGGAATGTACCAAGGCTTTGGATAGGTCTTACAAAGATTGCATCGTACAGTTCGTCAATATAGTATTTGTGAGAAAGCAATTTGACAATTCCTATTTCTTCCTCATCGGGCTCAGGCAGGGTTTTGCGAGAGATATAGAAGGTACGAACAGCTAAAGCCAGAATAAACAATATAGCAATGGAAACTGCCAATAGTGTATATTCAAACATTTCTGTCACTGCTGGATGGGCGGCATTGTGTACTACATTTCCAAGCCAGCCGTTCAAGGTGTGATGCAAGCCCAGCTTATGCTCCATCCATTCGGGTACACCCAAGAATCCGCCAACTACTGAAAGAATAGCCAATACAATAAGCGGCAAAGTCATGCTCAACGGGCTTTCGTGCAGGTGGTGTTCTTGCTCGCGTGTGCCACGGAAACTGCCCCGGAAAGTGAGAAAATACAACCGAAGCATGTAGATGGCTGTAAGCACGGAAGTGATGCAAAGCATGATGAATACAAATGAGCCCCCTCCGTAATAGGTGTTGGTCAATATTTCATCTTTGCTAAAAAAGCCAGCCAGCGGCGGAATGCCTGCAATGGCCAAAGTGCCGATCAGGAAAGTGAGGTGGGTAATAGGTAAATATTTCTTTAGTCCACCCATTTTGCGGATGTCTTGTTCGCCACCCATAGCATGAATGACTGAACCAGAACCAAGGAAAAGCAAAGCCTTGAAGAATGCATGGGTAGTAACATGGAACATGGCCGTGGTATATGCACCTACGCCTAAAGCAACAAACATGAAACCCAGTTGGCTCACAGTACTGTAAGCCAGAACTTTTTTAATATCGTTTTGCTTGAGGCCAATGGTGGCGGCGAATGTTGCCGTGGCCAATCCAACATACATCACCAGTTGCATGGCATCAGGCGATGCTGTATACAACACTCCGGAACGGGCAACCAGATAAATACCTGCTGTAACCATGGTGGCAGCATGTATCAAAGCAGACACAGGAGTTGGCCCCGCCATTGCATCTGGCAACCAAGTATAAAGCGGTATCTGAGCACTTTTGCCCATGGCTCCAATGAAAAACAATATACAAATGCAGGTGATGGCATAACTGCTTGATAATCCTGCACCTAGCACATCTTTATAATTAAGGCTACCAAATTCATTAAACAGCATGAACATGCCAATGAGCAAACCAAGATCCCCAATACGATTCATTATGAATGCCTTTCTTGCCGCTTTGCCAAATTCTTTGTTTTTATACCAAAAACCGATGAGCAAATAGGAGCATAATCCAACCCCCTCCCAACCAAAGAACAGGATAAGGTAGTTGCTACCCATAACCAACAGCAGCATGGAGAAAATGAACAGATTCAGGTAAGCAAAGAACTTGTGGAAGCCAACATCATCGTGCATGTAGCCGACACTGTATACATGAATCAAAAAGCCAATGCCCGTCACAATAAGCATCATCAGGCTGCTGAGTTCATCGACCAAGAAACCAAACTCAATATGCAAACTTCCAACTTCCAGCCAAGTGAATGCGTTGGCCTCAAAAGCTCCACTCTCCTTTACCTGCATCCATGCCATCACTGACAGTATAAATGAACCTAGTACGACACCACTACCCACCATGCCAACCAAACTTTTGCCCATACGCCTACCCAGCAACCCATTGATTGCAAAACCGATGAGGGGAAGGAGTGGGATGAGGAGAATCAATGTGATATTTCGGTAATGCAGCGTATAAGTATGGAAGTGTTTTTACCCTCTCCACCAGATGAGAGGAGAGTGAGGCTCCTTATCCTTTCAATTTATTAAATAATCCAATATCTACAGACTTGGCATGACGATAAACCATCACCAATATTGCAAGCCCAACCGCTACTTCTGCCGCTGCCACTACCATGATGAAGAATACAAACACTTGTCCTGATGGGTCGTTGAAATGAGTTGAAAAAGCTGCCATCAAAAGGTTCACAGCATTGAGCATTAATTCCACACACATAAGTAGCACGATGGCATTGCGGCGTAGCAATACCCCCATCACACCGATACAAAATAGCACCGTGCTGAGGTAAACGTAATGGTCGATGGAGATAGGCAAGGTTTGATTCGGTAATTTGTTAATTAGATGATTCGATAATGTACTTGGATCGGTTTTTTTAGTATTAAATTTTCTGAATTTCTGAATCGGTTATTTGACTTGGATGTTTCTTTCCGAGCAACACTGCACCCGCCATAGCTGCAAGGAAAAGAAGGGAGCTTATTTCAAATGGCACAACAAAATCTTTGAACAATACTTGACCGAGGTTTTTTACAAGACCATTTGAAGTATTGACTGCAAGAGTGGCTTCTGGCACTACTGAGCCATGCAATGCACCTGTCAGGGTGACCATCAGCAAGCTAGCAGAAATTACACCAGCCAGTTTCATAGCAATATCTTTATTGGGCTCGGCTTCTTTGTTAAGATTTAGAAGCATTAACACAAAAAGGAACAAAACCATTATTGCTCCAGCATATACAATGATATGAACTATAGCAAGGAATTGTGCATTCAGCAATATATATTGTCCAGCTATTGCAAAAAAAGTAACAATAAGACTGAGCACGGAATGAATCGGACTCTTCGCAAAAACCACCATCAGGCCTGTGACGATACTCACGAATGACAACACGTAAAACAGTATCTCAATCATCAGGCTTCCGTCAGTTGTTTTTGACGTTTGGTTATGTCCACCCGATTGTCGGTTGGCTCCACAAGTTTGTCTTTCCCATATATGAAACTTTCCCGCTGATACTCTGTGGGCACCATGCGGTCGGTAAGGAATATGGCTTCCTTGGGGCAGGCTTCTTCGCAAAGGCCGCAGAAAATGCAACGCAACATATTTATCTCATACACCGATGCATACTTTTCTTCTTTGTACAAATGCTCTTCTCCCATTTTGCGTTCTGCCGCTGTCATGGTGATGGCTTCGGCTGGACAGGCCACCGCACACAGGCCACAGGCGGTACAATTTTCGCGACCCTCTTCGTCCTTTTTCAGAACGTGCAGACCACGATAGACAGGAGACCACTCACGTTGTTGCTCTGGGTAGCGGACAGTGGCCGGTTTTTTGAACATATGCCAAAACGTAATCCACAGGCCTTTAACAATGGCAGGCAAGTAAATTTTCTCCATCAAAGTCATTTCCTTTTTGGAAACCACCACACTTCGGTTGGTAAGCATCTGCATTTAGGGGGGCAAAATTAAGGGTGGAAGCCGCTTGTACAAATGAACAGGTTAAAGTCTTTCGATGCTCTGATCTCTATCATCATACACCTCTAGGCTATTAGTCCCATTGCCACTTCCAAATTTTTATTTTATCTATCTTGGTTATTAGGTTCAGCAGCATATATTTGTACCTATTTTAGGCTATCTAAATGAAAAGGAAGCGAGCTTAAATAACTAACGAGAAAATTAATAAACGAATGAAGAAAGCACTATGCTTGGTCGTTTTATGGCGACTATTAGGAACCCAAACGGCTACCTCTCAACATTTTCTGAGCCCCAAATTAGGGTTCATGTACTCTATGCCATTACCTAAGGTGACGGCAATTGCTAAAAGACTCAACAAGCCAATAGTGATTTATTTGAACTCGCAGAATTGCTCAGACTCAAAGCGATTTTCAAGAGAGGTTTTAAACATGCCGACTGTCACCAAATTACTTCGAACTAAATATGTATGCCTGAATGCAAATGTTGACAGTAACTTTGGTAATGCCATTGCTCGCAAATACAAAAAACTTGTGATGCCAGTTATTATCATAATTAACCCTGATGAGAATTGGGAGTATTGTTGCAATTTGGACCTTGACACTTTAAATTTATTATCGCAGCTGAATGCATTTTATGCAGCATTTAGCCTACAGGAAGAAATAAAATTTTTGGTTAGAACCTCTTCGATGAACTTCAATGAAGCGAGTGATAAAATAGCCTCTTATTATGCTGACCGATACATAAAAGAGAATAAAGAGAAATCCGTTGAGGAATTTCTGCTATCACAAACCCTCGGTCTTGAATATTTCACTCGCTATTCAAAAACCTTTGTGTTAGAACTTGAGCGGAAGAAAGCAATGGGTGCTTCATCGGTAGCTCAAAAGCCTAATTCTGCAAAATAATTCCAAATATTACCAATTCGAGATACACTTTATTGAATTACGCCCGTGGGTGAAACTGCTTCACAGTATCACGAAGGTATTCTCGGCCAATATGGGCATATATCTCGGTTGTCGTTATACTTTCGTGACCAAGCATTTGTTGCACCGCCCGAAGGTCAGCACCGCTCTCGACCAACGCCGTGGCAAATGAATGCCGCATGGTGTGAGGACTTACATTTTTCTTATTCCCAATTTTTTCAGCTAACTCCTTAATGATGATGAACACCATCTGCCTGCTCATCTGCCTTCCGTTTCGATTCAGAAAAAGGATGTCAGAAAAACGTGGATCAATGTTGAGGTGCACCCTGTTGCCTTGAGCATACTGGCTTATGGCTTGCAAAGCTGGCCTACCAATAGGTACTAGTCTTTCTTTGTTTCCTTTTCCCAACACTTTTACAAATTCATCATTCACAAAAATGTGTGACAGCCGCAAGCCAACCGTTTCGCTCACCCGCAGACCGCAACTATACATAGTTTCGATGATGGCTTTGTTGCGGTGTCCTTCGGGGCGGCTCAGGTCAATGGCAGCCAGCATGGTTCCTATTTCATCGTTGCTGAGCACATCAGGCAGCTTGCGGGCCAGGCGGGGAAGTTCAAGTAGTTCTGCTGGATTTTGAGTTAACAAATCTTCCAGCAAAAGGTATTTGTAAAACGCTCGGATGCCTGAAATAATGCGAGCTTGGCTGGTAGGCGACATCCCTAGTTCATGTACCCACCGCACAAACTGTTGCAAGTGCTCCAGCTTCACTTGCAGCGGCGATATCTGTTCCTTTTCAGCAACAAAATACTGGGTCAGTTTCAGTATATCGTGCAGGTATGCCTCAATGCTGTTGGGCGAAAGCGATTTCTCTAATCGCAGGTATGCCTTGAAACCTTTGAGAGCAATGTTCCAGTCCACGCTAATCTTCGGTTTTGGTAACTGGCTTTTTGGGGGCTGTCTTAGCTTTTGGCTTTACAATTTGTTTCTTGGTCAGCTTTTTCTTTTGTTTGGCAATCGAATCCGTTTTGTTTGGCAAAGGTTTTTCGGCTCCTTCCTTTTTTATGGTCACTATCGGCTTTTGAGGCCCTGATTTTGTGAGCGGCTTTGCTACTGGTTTCTTGGTTGGTTTTGGCTTGATGGCTGTATCTACTGGCATCACTGCTACTGTGCCTGATGTATAATGTACCTGCTCTGGGATAATCAATACCTGCCCAGCCTTTAGTGGTTTCCCCTTTAGATTGTTGGTCTCACTTATTTCGGAAGGTTTCACTTTATATTTTTTAGCAATGGAAAAAAGGGTTTCGCCGCTTTTTACTTTGTGTGAAGTTGCGGTTAACTGAGATGCTGGAGCAGTCGAGAATCCTGGAACATGAAAAAGAGGTTGAGCTACCACCCATATCTCCTTGCCAGTTTTCAATGTGTCATTCTTGTTCCATGCCTGCAATTCCTGTACGGTCATGCCATATTTTTTGGAGATGGAATAATACGTTTCGCCTTTGGAGATTCGGTGCATTCCTTTGGCCAATGCAGTATCGGGTTTGGGCATGAGTTTGCTAGTGCTGTCAGCTATATGGGTCTTCAGCAATTCCTTGCTTACGGCAATATGAGAAACCGAAGCGGTGTCGGCCTTCAAGGCTTTCAGTGCTGAATCAGGATAATTCAAAGGGGCCGTTGGAGAATCAATACTAGCAATAACTATTTTGTGAACTGTGTCAGCTTTGGCCTTTGGCGTCATGCCCATCATTTCTTCACCCAATAGTCTGCTCACATTCACTTTATGTGGATCACTAACAGGATATTGTACTATTTCTCCTGCTGGCTTATCTTTTTCGAAGTTCAATTGACTTTCATGTTTCCCTGCCAGTCGTGGCTTGGTGTTGCGGGTTTCGTTGAGGAAAACAGTTTCGCCCATCATCGGTTCTTCGTTACCAACCAACATATTCCTGTCACGCAGTTTTGAAAGTTTGACAGCATACAGTTGTGATATGCCTTGCAATGATTCGCCCTTCTGTATCACATGGTATTTGCCTTCAGCTTTGCTCCGCTTGGGTTTCAGGAAAATAGTATCTCCAGGCTCACAAATTGCCCCATCTTCAAGATCATTATAGTTCAGCAGTTGCCACACCCGCATCTCATTTTCAATGGCTATCATTTGCCAGGTATCGTCTGCCTTGGCTAGCACCCCCGGGGTTTGATTAATGTTGATGAGCTTACGCACATTGGTGTCATAACTCTCGTCTATCCGCTTTTTCTGCTCCTTGGTTACTGCTACTTTATCATACTGCTGCAATTGGTATTTTTCAATATTCTCTATCAGCTTTTCGGCATAGTTGGGGTTGGTGGCATAGCCTGCCTTTTTCAACCCATAAGCCCAACCTTTGTAGTCTTCATGGTCAAGGTCGAATAGTTCGGCATACCTTGGGTTCCCCATCAAAAAATCACTATGGTCCTTAAAACTATGCATTGCACTATCGTAGCCCCTAAAGCATTCGCTAAGTTCGTCATCGTCTTGGTACACAGCTTTGCCAGTCCAGCCTTTTTTGCATTTTATACCAAAGTGATTGTTGCCTTGGACACACAGTTTGCTGTTGCCACAAGCAGTTTCAAATAGCCCCTGTGCAAGGGTTATACTGGCAGGTATTCGGCTGCGGTGCATTTCCACTATGGCCAATTCTTTATATTTTTCAATATACAAATCAGCAGCAGACTTGGGCTTTTCGTTTGGGGTTTCCGATTGGCCCAAGCTATTTCCGCACACTATTAGATTCAAGATAAAAAAGGCTGTTTTGTTTACATACATATTGGGTCGTTAATGAAGGAAACAAAACTATGATTTGCAAAAAGGAAAAATAAGACTGATTTATCCCCGAAACAATCGAAAAAGGTAGGTCGTGTCCATAAAATCAGAAGAGCATCCTGATATTGTATGACATAAAACTATAAACAAATACTTGAGGCTTCCAACAATGGAATATCACTTCTTCAGTTTTTCCAATTCCCGCTCCAATTCCTTTACTTTCTTTGCAAGATTAGGCAAATTCCTATACACAGCCTGCATCCTGAAACTTTCTCGTAATTCATATATTGGGCTGCCTATCCACGCCTTGCCAGGTTCTTCAATGTTGCCCATGATTCCGCTTTGGGCTCCTATTTTGCTGCCATTGGCTATATGCACATGCCCCACAAAACCAACTTGCCCTCCTATCATACAATCACTTCCAAGCTTGGTGCTACCACTTAGCCCAGTCTGAGCAGCCAGTACCGTGTTTTCACCAATCTCTGCATTGTGGGCTACCTGTATCAGGTTGTCAAGTTTTGCCCCTTTACGTATAATGGTGCTCCCCATTGTAGCCCTGTCAATACTACAATTACTGCCTACTTCCACATTATCTTCAATCACTACATTGCCTATCTGTGGTATTTTTTTGTAGCTTCCATCGGGCTGGGGAGCATGGCCAAATCCATCGCTGCCAATGACAGTGCCTGCATGGACGATGCAATTGCTTCCAACCACACAATCATGGTATATTTTCACGCCTGGATATATGATGGTGTTCTTGCCCACCTTCACATTATTGCCCAAAAACACTTGCGGATATATGCTACACCCGTTACCTATGCTTGCATTTTCACCCACCACAGTAAATGTTCCAATATACACCTCCTCTCCCACTTTGGCCGATGAAGCCACTGCTGCCTGTGCATCCACTCCTCGTGGTGGCTTGCTAATCATGGCGGCGTATTGCTCCAACAAGAGTGTAAAGGCCGCGTAAGGGTCTTCCACCCGGATGAGGGTAGCGGCAATAGGCTTCTCAGCATTGAAATCTTTGGACACCAGCACTATGGCCGACTGGCAGGTGTAGATATACTCTACATACTTCACATTAGCCAAAAAACTCAAAGTGCTGGGCTTGCTGTCGTCAAGCTTGCTAACATTGTTCACGGCTACTTCTGGGTTGCCCTCTATCTCTCCGCCAAGCATGGCGGCCAGTTGTTCTGCGGTTATCTCCATGTTTTTTTGTGGGCAAATTACGGGAGTGAACATCGAATGCATTCGTCAATGATAGACCTGCCATGTTTTTGCAACCTGGAAGGTATTCAGAATAGTAAGGAGCTTCAGAGATGCCATCGCTTGAAACGATGGCATCTCTGCTTTATGAAGGAAACTATTTCCTGCTAATAAAAAACCGTTTCAGTTCTGCAATCCAAAATCCACAAGCCCCAAGGAAAGTGGTGAGCAAAAACATATATGCCTTGCCACCACAGAACCCCTCATCGGCCCACACAAAGAAAAACACGGGCAGCGAAATGACCATCACTGCCAGCCAAAGGTATCTATTCACTTTCTTCATTTTTGCGTAATAAGCTGCCTTTTATCTTGAATATTTTGTAATCCGTAAAATCCTCATTGCTTTCAAAACCTTCACCAAAAAGTATTTCGTCTTTCTTCTTGATTCGAACAAACTTGTCCGAATGGATTTTCCGTGTTAGCTCATCCCAAATAAGTAGCTCGGTATTCAGGGTGTCATGGTCCAGGTTTACTACCACTACATTTCGCTGAAGCACTACTTTTTTTTGTTTTTCATACTTGATTCCATGGTCGGCTTTCAGCATGCTTTCAGGTCGGTATTTGTTGGCGGTATAAAAAAATACCGTAAGCCCCTTTTTCATTTCCAAATACGGATTTCTATCAATGTCGTGGTAATTCTCTATCAAGGGGGTGAATAGCTTTGCTCGTAAATTGCCCGAATCAGTATAGATAACAGAAATGCCTTCGCCTTTTTCGCCTGGCATGTTTGGAGTAATGGTGAATCCTTTTTTGCCGGTATTATTTTGGCAGGAAGCCAATGCCAATCCTGCAAATAAAGACAGATGTTGAAATGATTTCAATATATATTTGGACAGTATGAGGAAGTAGAATGGCTTAGCGGCAAAACGGCATTGTCTCATGTTTCAATCTTTCTAACTTAAATCTATCTCTACTCAAATATCAAGTGCTTCACACTTTCTCCGCTGTCACGCAATTCCAACAGCGAATCAATGCCAATCTCCAAATGCAGCGAAGCGAATTTCTTAGTCACTTCCGGGTCCGATTTAGAGGTCTTCACTCCAGCTGGCGTCATCGGATTATCGCTTACCAACAGCAATGCCCCGCGAGGAATACTGTTGGCAAAACCAGTAATAAAAATAGTGGCAGTTTCCATGTCTATGGCCATAGCTTTTATTTTGGTAAGGTATTCCTTGAATGTTTCGTCATGTTCCCACACACGGCGATTGGTCGTATAAACTGTACCTGTTCTATAGAAGCACTCATGTTTCACTATTGTAGAGGATACAGATTTTTGCAAGCGAAATGAGGGCAGGGCAGGAATTTCAACGGGCATGTAGTCTCCGCTTGTTCCTTCGCCTCGAATAGCCGCCAATGGCAGAATGAAATCGCCTACCTTGGTTTTTTTCAACCCTCCACATTTACCTAAAAACAATACCGCCTTTGGCATAATAGCTGAGAGCAAGTCCATGACTGTAGCGGCCATGGCACTACCCATCCCAAAGTTGATAATAGTTACATCTTCGGCGGTGCAGGTCTGCATTGGTTTGTCTAAACCTTGAATTGGTTTGCCAAATTTTTCAGAGAATAATTGCAGGTAGTTCCCAAAATTGGTGAGCAGAATATACTCGCCAAAATCTTCCAACTTAGTGCCTGTGTAACGGGGCAGCCAGTCTTTTACAATTTCTTCCTTGCTTGTCATGTGGTGGCAAATTTAGGTTAAAACATCAAGCACTCTTTTCCTTTTAAGTTTTCGGTATCTATGAGCATGGAATATTGGATGCCGTCAATTTCTGAAAACCTTGCGGCAAATACTTTGAGGTCGCTGGGTTTAAGGTCTCCTGCTATACACAGGAAAAAATCCAAGTTCTTGTATTGTGGCAGCAATACTCCTTTGCTTTTGTTCTGAAAGAGGCGGTAGGTAATAAAAAGATTGTCGTCATTAAATTCATATACAGCAAACTCGCTAACTCCATTGTCCTTTTTATTGATGGTTCTCAGGTTATTTGAACGAACAAAATCCAAGGAAAGCCGTTTGTTAAGTCGCGAGGCCAGCACATAGCTTTTCAAGCTCGACACCATGCCAATCAAATCAAAATCATATTCTGCTGGGGCGTCCAGAAATAGTTTCTTTGGCTTTTCCATCTGCTGCGAAGGTATGAACTAAGGTGGATTCCAATTAGGTACAAATTGTTATAGATGATAAATAGTCTCTTGATATTATCGACTTAGGTCTCTCTGTCAATAGTGGTCCATTTTTCATACTTTTAGGGTATTGCTCTGCGGCTATATTTGCCCCCTCATGCAATTTGCCGATGTAGTAGGCCACGATGCCTTGAAACAAAGACTGCGGGAAACCCTGCGGGAAAAGAGGGTGGCTCAGTCATATTTATTTCTGGAGCAAGAAGGAAGCGGTGGCTTGCCCCTTGCGATGGCCTTTGCTCAGTTACTCAATTGCGAAAGCCCGACCGAAACTGATAGTTGTGGCGAATGCAATTCTTGTCATAAGATTGGCAAACTCATTCATGCCGATGTGCATTATACCTTCCCCATTGTGGCTGATAAAGCAAAACACAAGGAAGCAAGTGAAGATTATTTGGCTGATTGGCGTAAAGCATTTCCGGCCAACCCATATATGTCGATGCAAGACTGGATTGCGTCTATCTCCGACGAAAACAAGCAAGGCAATATCACAGCCAAAGAAATTACGAATATTATCAAAGGATTATCGCTAACGCATTTGGAAGGCCAATATAAAGTTCAAGTGATTTGGGGAGCTGAAAATCTGGAAAAAGAAGGCAACAAACTACTGAAACTGCTGGAGGAGCCGCCTGAACGTACAGTGTTTTTGATGGTAGCCCAAAACAGTGAACGAATACTACCTACGATACTGAGCCGTACTCAAAGTATAAAAGTGCCTCGTATAGCGGAGGAAGATATTTCAAAAGCGTTGGTTGCAGAATGTGGAATTGACGAAGCTAGGGCTGCACAAGTGGCCTCCATGGCCGAAGGAAGTTGGCCATTAGCACTGCACCTGGCTGAAGAAGGCAGTAATGATAACTTGGGCTTAATTAAATCTTTTTTGAACCAAAGTATAGGAAGGAAAAATGTTCCACAATTACTAAAGGATGTGGAAGCCATTGTTGGGCTTGGAAGGGTTAGGTTAAAACAGTTTTTGGAATATATGTTACTACTTTATCGTCGCAGCATGGTAGCTCAGGCTACTGGCGAAATATATGCCGGCCCTAATACCGAGGAAAATGAATTTATACAAAAGCTATCAGCAAGGTTGGGTACAAAGCGAGCTCAGAAACTTCCTGAGCAAATTGGTAAAACGATTTTTTATATTGAACGAAATGGGTATGGTAAGCTAGTACTATTCAACCTGGCCATTCAAGTTGGCAAGGCTTTGAAGCAATAGCTACTCCCCTAAATAAGTCAAGGTGCTCAACCTTTTTTCATCGAATACTTCATTGGCCGCCGCCATCCAGTCTGATGCGGAAATATTTTGAATTTTCTTGATTATTTCTTCTAGACTTGGAACTGTTCCCCTGTCCAACAATCCATTTGCCAGCGAGATCATCAGGGATGCTTTATTCTCTTCGGCAATCGCCAATTGCCCACAGTATTGAGTTATGGCTTTGTGAAGTTGCACAATGCTTGGCTTATTGTCTCGTAATTTTTTAAGCTCAACAAAAGCTATCGTTTTACATTTGTCCAAATACTTATTGTCGCAGCCAAAGTATATGCTAAACAAACCAGAATCAGTATACGAATTCACATCTGAATAAACCGAATACGTATACCCTTTCTTTTCACGGATAGCCAACCCAAGTTTGCTGTTCATTCCAGGGCCGCCCAGCACATTACTTAGCAACATCAATGCGTGCCTTTTGGGGTGATGCACATCGAATGCCTTGCCACCAATGACGCAGTGACTTTGGGTAAAATCTTTCTTTTCGGCCTTAGTAAATGGCTTAGGGAAGAGGGGAGGAAGGCGGTGGATAGTCTTTGCTTCATCCTGCTGACCCCGATAGCTATCGGGGTGCTTCAGCATCTGTATTTTTTTGTCGTGAAATTCACCAAAATATTTCTCCAACACCTTCACTACTCTTTCGAAAGGCAGTGGGCTGGCTACTGCCAATACCATGCGGCTCGGCTGGTAGTTTCTCTTGGTAAATTCATGCAACTTTTTCGGACTGAATCTGCTTATACTCTCTGGACTTCCAAGTATATTATTTCCCAGCGGATGCTTACCAAACTGCAAAGAAAGAAAGTCGTCAAAAATGCTTTCCTCCGGGTTATCTAGGTACATAAAAATCTCATCGGTGATAACCTTCTTCTCCTTCTCCATTTCCTCTTTTGGATAAGTGGAACTGAATGCAACATCGGCAATCAGTTCAGCAGCACGGGCTAGGAATTGCGTTTGAAAAGTGGAGTAAAGACAAGTCTTTTCTTTGGTGGTGTAAGCGTTCATTTCAGCCCCTACACTGTCCATACGGCTTATGATGCCAAGGCTTTTCCGCTTCTTTGTACCTTTGAAAAGCATGTGCTCCACAAAATGAGCCAT
>SHWZ01000050.1 GCA_009693575.1 Flavobacteriaceae bacterium
AGTGCTTTTACAAGCAACTGTTCATCGTGGCAACAGTCTTCGTCATGTGCATCGCTTTCATGCTCACATTCACAATTGCTACTGCCTATACCAAAGAAAATAATGGATGTTTCACCAGCACATTCATGCTTGACCACGTTGAAACCAACTAACGAAAGCAGGTAACATAACAAAATAGCAATGGAGAGTCCTTTTTTCATACTTAAAACGCATGCAATTTAGGCACTAAACGCATGTTTGCAAAAAATTATTTTAGCCGAGACCGACGAATGAAAAACCCATTATTGCCTCTAGATGAGAAACAAGGCTAGCAATAATAGAGCAATTGTCATTTCGGTCTATAGCAAATAGAATAGAAAGAGCATTTCATGTTTTAATCACCAAGTTGAATCACTTAACCTTCCACCGCAGTCCTGCATAAATTTCACGCCCACGGGTTGGCCCCCACACCGATGAGGTATCGAAGTATTTGCCAAAGGGGTCTTGCCAGCCTACAATGGGTTTGCGTTGCCTAAATCCTGCAATGTTCTCGCAGCCTGCATATACTTCTAGGCGATTGGCTTTATAGGTTACTTGCACACTTGCCAACGAATAAGGTTTTGAGTAATCTGGGTTTCTATACTCAATAGGGTTGCTTAAAGTGCTTGGCAGCCGTTGCTTGTCGTACCAATGCAAGTTGGCATCTATATACCATTTCGATTGTTTGGGGCGATAGGAAAAAGCAGCCATCGCTCTGTGTTTGGGATTAAAAGGAAGAAGGAATTTAAAGCTGTTCACTATACGGAAAACATCCAAATAATTATACCCAAACTTCATCTCAAATCCATTGCTAAATATCAAGTTTGCATCAACCTGAAAGGCGTTGGATATAGACTTGCCACCAAAGTTACGGATATATGCTTTGGTGGGGTCGCTGTCGTAGTCGGGGAAAAACTGATTGCTGAATCGTGTCTGATAAAAATCTGCACTGAGTGCCCCCGTCACTTTCTTTTTGGTGAGGGTATAGGTATAATTCATTCCCCAGTTAACCGCTTGTTCCGGCCTCAATGTTTCCTGAAAAACAATATCACGGGAACTTGCCAACAAATTGTTGTTTTCTGCAAAAAGAAATACTTGCCGCCAACCACTGCCCGACGAAAGCCTGAATGTATGCCTTTTCTGGTGAACATATTTCAGTAAGGCTCGCGGAGTGAAAATAGTTCCAAACGTTTGATGCCTGTCAAGCCTTCCACCTGCAATCAGGGTCAGCTTTTCTTCGAACCATTTGAAGGTGTTTTCGGCAAATAACCCCGGTACTTGTAAATTGGTAGTATAAACTCCTGCATAGCCGCGGGCACTGGATGTGTCCGTAAAAGCAATTGTTTCGGTCTGCGTGTGGTAGCGAAAACTTGCTCCATACTTTAGCTGATGCTTGCCTTTCCAAAGGTATTCGTGTTGCAGGTTGGCGTAGGTGCTTTGTTGCTCACCATCATATTTCAATGTGCCAAAATAAGAATGTTGCTTGTGCATTCCCGATGAAAGAGCGAGAACCAAATTGCTCACCGAATTGAATCGGTAGCCTGTTTTTGCATAGAGTTCATACTGGTTGAAGTTCACCGTTTGGCCATATACAGCTGTACTTCCCTTTTGTGATTCAGGGTCAAAATTTGTTTGCCCGCCAATGCGTTGTTCATTTAAAAACCGCAATCCAATATTGGTATAAAGTCCCTTCTTGTTTTCGTTTCCATACTTCCATTTATTGAACACCATGTAGCGAGTCAGCAAAGGCAGGTCAAGGAAATTGTCATTGTCGCGGTCAAATTTTCCAGAGGGTAGCACCGAATGAAAAGCCAGCAGCGAACTCCATTTTTTCTTTTTCCCAACGGTAGTTGCATAGTTCATGTTAATATGCTTTTCCCAGAAACTGTTCATATACACATTGGCAAAAAATCGTTCCATCTTATCTGGCTGCTTAGGTATCAGGTTTATCTGTCCACTGATGCTCTCGAAGCCTTGCAACACTGAGTTTGCACCCTTTGCCACAAAAATATTATCAATCAATGTGCCTGGGTAGCCAGTGATTCCATAGGTAAACGTAAGACCTTGGATTAATGGCATTCCATCTATCAGCAACTGATTATACACCCCCGAAAGGCCAAGAATCCGCAGTTCCTTGCTGTTAGTTATTACGTTGGTGGTTTGGCTCTGCACGGTGGCTTGTGTTTCGAAGCAACCAGCCATATCGCAGCAGGCAGACTTGCTGATTTCCTTTTGCGAAATTACTTCCATTTTCGCACCTTCAATCCGCGAAAACTTGGTGTCAGAACTGCCAGTAACAGTTACCCCACCCAATGATTTTTCAGTTGGTTTCAACGTGATGCTTATATACGTTTTATTGCCTACCATTAAGGTATCTTGAATATATCCTACGAACGAAATCACAAGCCGCCTATCGGCCACTCCTGCTGTGGATAGTTGAAATACCCCATTCTCGTTGGTGGTGGCTGAAATAGTGGTATTCAGCCATCGCACCACAGCCGCCGTTAGTATCTCTTTATCTTTCTCAGCCTGACCAAATACTTTCCCGCCCAGAGTTTGGGCAAAGAGTGAATTGGCGGTATGTGTTAGAAGGGCAAAAAAAAGTATCGCCCTCATTTTCGTTTCTTTTGGGGTTTGGTCACCACTGTCTTCGCTTTGTACGGAAATTCATTCGGATTGTCGCAGCATGGTGCTGATTCTATTACCTCACGAATCTTCTTTTCAGTAACAATAGATGAGTGGTAAGTAACCGTAAATATAGAAGCATCACCCTTCTTATCTGTGAAAGTCACTTCGTCAATCCCTTCCTGGTTAATAAGCTTCTTTTTGATAATACCCATGTCGCCACCACAACCTATTCCACCAACGTTCACCTTAATAATAAGTACGGAATCTTTACTATTTTGTGCATTTCCCAACTTGCAGGTTGCTAACATTACCAAACACATCTGCAAGCCATAAAATATTTTTTTCATTTGATCAATTGGTTAAAGAATGTTGATTTTTAAAGTTAAAAATCTAGACTCACTGTTCAATCGGAGTATATATATGCCTGGCAGAAGACTAGCAGTACTCAAGATATTGTCGGCCACATTTGTTCCCGTTAATACCTCAGCACCAAATATATTGTAAAACGTATATGATTTCAGGTTGTCCATCCCCTTTATAGTTAGCTGTCCCCCTTGAGCAGGATTGGGATATGCGAATACTGACTCCTTATTTTCAGCGAGATTCTCCGCCTTCAAAGGCCATGCATTTTTGTTCTCAATCATGTAGGCTTTTTTGTTGGCATTGTCCACAAAATAAATTTGTCCATCAGGGCCAACCTTTATTCCCATCAAGTCAGGCTTAGCGGTATAGTTCACTTTTATCCTTCCCACTTCGGTATAGTTGCTGGCGATGTTATATAGGACTATTTCGCTAGTGCCATTGTCAGTTACCAGCAACCGATCGCCGTAAATATCAATACCTACTGGCTTTGAAAGACCTGTCGTCACTATGTCTTTCATTTGTAGGCCAATCCATTCGTTGTAGCCGGTGAGGGCTTCAGTATTCACCTTGGTCATGGGGCCAAATTTATTTCCAGTGGTAATGTCAACCCTGAATATTTTTTGGGCAACGGGGTCGCAGCCGTACAGGTACTTTTTTGCATTGTCAAGTACAATATGGTGAGGCAAGGTGTCGTGTTTTCCAAAAACAAAATCGGTGTAAATTCGCACATCGCCATCACTGTGGTCATGTTTACCTGGGGTATGGTCACTAAAAAAATTAAACCTCTTTAGGTAGCCTTCAAACCCATCAAGTACCCAAAAGCAGTTATCTTTTTCAAAGGCTATTCCTTTGCCAAAAGGAGCCTGATGAATCATATCCAAGTGACTGCCGTTGAAGTCTTGTGTAGCCGGGTTTCCAATTACGCCATATATATTCATATCGCCCGACCAAAGTGTTGGGCCAGTGTACTGACCGCCTGAACGGTCGCAATCGAGTATGTCCTGTGCCGTTGCCCAATTGCTATCGCCAAAAGCCATTGCACTTGCCATGGCCATGAAATGGGAAGCATTGCCATCCTTCACATACTTGTATTTGCGAGTAGCTAAATTAGCGTTGCTTACAGTAACTGTGGTGCCCCCACTTGAATTGGTTCCCTGACTCAAGATCCAGAGTTCACATGGGCGTGTGGCTTGGTTTGGATAGAAATCTAAATCTACTGGATTGGTAAGGCCGTTGTTCGCACTGGCTATCTTCACAAATTTATTGTTATTTGCATCTAATATGTATGCATCAAGACTTTGTTGAGCCGAGGCTATTTTTGAAAAGCAGCAGCATACCATGATGATGCTGAATATTTTTGAATATTTCATATTTATTTTTAGAATTAAAGAAAGGAAATCACAAACAATTATTGCCTGTGTAGATGTGGCCAAAAACAAAGCTAATGACCAATAAGAAATAAATCAGGATACGGTGGGAGGCTGCCAACAAGCAGGGGTGAAACCAGTGCTTGCATTATTTTTGGCAAAATGGGTATTTACTATTAAAGCAGCTAGCTGAGTGAAGTTAAAAGAAATTGATTGAACCTCCCAGCCTATGGAACAACAGCAGGAAAGAAAAGGATTACAATTTGAATCGCAGCAAGGTTCATCGCCGGTCTGTTCTGTTTCATCTTCTGCTTCATCCGTGTTACATGCACCACCGCAACAATCAACATCGGGCTGTTGGCTAAGCAAAGCAAATGCTGGCTGCACAGTGAGTAGCAAAACAATCAATCCAAAAAAAGCAGCAATTAACTTCATTTAATCAGGCAAAAATAAGGGTAATGCTCATATTCCCAAACCATTTAGATACTTGGCTGCCAAAAGCATCCGACTACCATACCAACTGAACATTTCACCGTCAACCATCATCAATTTGGCATTGTGGAAAATAGGTTGAAGTTCGATAATATGTTTCTTGCCGAATGGAAAAGGTTCGGAAGAAAGTAGTATTAACTCTGGGTCAATTTTATTAATTTCAGTTACACTCAGCTCAGGATAACGGGTAATTGTCACCAAGTTTTTAATCCCTATTTGTTGCATTAAATTATGAATATAAGTATCGCAGCCCGCAGCCATAAAAGGTTTCTGCCAGATAAGATAAATGGCGGACTTATGGGCTTTTGGTATATTTTCAAATGCTACTCTTATTTCAGAAACCAATTGTCCAGCCTCTGCATTCCTACCCACCAATTCACCTACCTGTTGCATCATCCAATAAGCATCTTCTATGGTTTTTATGTCACTCATCCATACTGGAAACTCAGAAGTAAGTTCATCGATTTGTTCTTTCAGGTTTTCCTCCTTGTTGCCAATAATCAGGTCGGGTTTCAGTGCTTTTATTTTGTTTATGTTTAGCTTCTTTGTGCCTCCGACTCGAGGTTTCGTTTCGTTCATTTTCTTGGGATGTATACAGAACAAAGTTTGCCCAACAACTTCTTTCTCTAAGCCTAAATAATAAAGCAATTCTGTTTGCGAAGGAACGAGTGAAACAATACGTATTGGCTTCAATGGCACTTCAACCTGCCTACCCATTTGATCGGTCACGAATCTCATTTTTTTAGTGCTTTGTAAAATACTTTTTCGAGTTTTTTACTGCAAACTTCCCTGTTGAAATGCTCTACGACAACTTGCCTTCCATTCTTGCCCATTTCGTTCCACTTCTCATATTCAGCATATCTTGACAAGATTGCATTAGCAAGTTCAGTGTCATTTTCTGGATTTATCAAATAGGCATTCTTTTTATGTTCAAGGTACAATTCCACATCACCAACTTTGGTGGCGATTGTTGGGATAACAAGAGCTAAGTATTCTGCCAACTTAGTAGGAAAACCAAAGTTAGCATACACCGAATTGATTCGGTTCACTAGAAGCAAATCACAGGATGCCATTTGAGCGGGTACTTCATCATAAGTAAGCAGCCCACACATTTCAACTAAATCATGCAACTTAAATTGGTCAATTAGTCTCGAGATAGCAGCAGGGTTCTCGCAGTATCCCATCAGTTTCAGTCGCAAGCCTGTCATTTTGAGCGAAGCTGAAGCAAAAGCCTTCAACATGCCTGGCACACCATCCTTTATCCCAAACGAACCAATATACCCAATTGTGCCCTTTGTGGCTGTTGCAATTCCGGGTTTGTATCGCTCTAAGTCAGCTATCACAGGAATCAAAGCCATTCGGCTTTCACCAAATCGTTTCACATAATGTTGCAAAAGCTTTTCAGAAATAACCACACCCTGCCCCGACCATAGGTGGCAGAATCGCTCATCAAGTCTATTAAGGTAGTAAAACAAATTTTTCTTTTTGCCGGGCTGTGTGTACAGTCCCGATTTGAGCTCTGTCCGTTCTGTGACTCTTGGAATTCTACATAGCCAAAGAGCAATAAACACCGGAAAAAAATAGTATACATCAGGGCAATAGAGGTAGGCCACATCAATCTCCCTTCTATTTTTCACCACATACAAAAAAGCATTTGACCAAGCTCGAAGAGTGTTAATAAAACGGCCAATATATTCAACTGGCCTCCTTCTTCTATTATTAAAGAAACGAAAAGGAACCTTATCCCAAAGTCCACTAATATCTTGATTCACTTCTGCACCGCTGAAACCTGATTGCCACAAGACATTCAATTCGCAGGTGTGCCCCAATTTTTGCAAGCCTTTCAAATATTCCTTCATGCGGCTGGCATTGGCGGCACCTTCTGGGAAATCGCCAGTCATAAAAAAAGAAACACGCAGAGAATTCATTTACTGAAAAGCAAACATAAATTACGAAATTTGCTTGTTCGCTTTCTCCAGTTCGTCATCAAGCAATTCATATACACTGTTGCGACTGTAGTATTCCGGCACAATCTGTTTCATGCCACGCACCGTTCGTTCGTCATTGGTGGTCATCGCTGTAAGGATAAGGTTGTTGATAGTATCCTGTATGGTTTCAAAATCGTATTCCCGTGTCCTAGCTACCATTATTTTGGGGTGATGGGTAGGAAGCGTATTCTCACTGTCGTTCAATAGTTCTTCAAATATTTTTTCGCCGGGTCTTAACCCTGTGAATCGTATTTTGATGTCCTTTTCTTCCTCCAAACCAGAAAGCTGAATCATCTTTTTGGCTAAGTCAATTATCTTCACACTTTCGCCCATGTCAAAGATATATATTTCGCCACCTTTGCCCATGGCTCCAGCTTCAAGCACCAGTTGGCATGCTTCGGGTATTGTCATAAAAAAGCGGGTAATATCAGGATGGGTTACAGTGATCGGGCCTCCGTTTTCAATTTGCTTTCTAAATAACGGAATAACAGAGCCGTTAGAGCCAAGTACGTTACCAAAACGAGTAGTAATGAAGCGGGTGTGGTCGCCATCAGCTTGTTCGAGTTTGTTATTCAGCGATTGAACATATATTTCTGCTATTCGCTTACTAGCTCCCATCACGTTGGTAGGATTCACAGCTTTATCTGTGCTCACCATCACAAAGCGGATCACTCCATATTCAACAGACAAGTCAGCCAACATTTTGGTGCCCATCACATTGTTCTGTACGGCCTGCGATGGGTTCTGTTCCATCAACGGCACATGTTTGTAAGCAGCTGCATGAAATACCATATCAGGCTTATGAGTCCTGAATATTTCACGCACACGGCTTTCGTCGCATATATCGCCTACGATAAATTCGGCATGATGGATGTTCTCAAATTTATACTCTGTTTTGAAGGCAAGCTCTAATTCATAAAGTGGGGTTTCGGCCTGATCCATCAGCAGCAGTTTACCAGGATTAAAGTGCATGATTTGTCTAGCAATTTCAGAGCCTATACTTCCGGCAGCACCCGTCACAAGTATTACTTTTCCTCTAAGCTGTTTATTCACTAATTGGTTGTCGAGTTGAATAGCGTCGCGACCAAGAAGGTCTTCAATCTTTACCGTTTTTATTTGATTAATTCCAAGTTCACCATTTATCCATTTGGTCACAGGTGGAATGTTTGAAACAATGGCATGGTGAGCCAGCCCCATCTCAATTATATGCTTTTTCTTTTGGTTTCCAAGCTCCTGCACAGCAATAATTATTTGGTCAATATTGCCTTTTTTCAAAAGCCCTTCCACATCGGATTCTCCATATATTTTAGCCCCTTCCAGGAGATTGCCTTGCTTGCTTCGATCAGTGTCCACAAAGCCCATCACTTTAAATCGTGAACTAGTATCTTGATCCAACGTCCGCTTTGTGATAATGCCCATTTGTCCGGCACCATAAATCAACACTCTTGTCTTTTCCACCGAGGCATTACGCACCTGATGGTATACTAATTTGTAGCCCAGCCTAGCAGAGGTCATCGCGACCAGTGTTATGAAAAAATCTATGATGATAACTGATGCTGGAATAAGATTATTATCAACCCCTTGAGGCATCAGAACAACAAAATAATAGGTTAATACACATACATAAATTGCCAGTGAACTCCCAGCAATAGCCGTAGCAATTCTTACTGCATCCTGGCTACCAGTGTATCTAACTATGCCAGCATAAGTTCTGGTAATGAAAAATGCAGCAATCCTAAAAAATAAAACCACCATTATGGAGGTAATGATGTTATGATTGAACAGTATTTCGCTTGTCCGGAAGTTGTAGCGTAGTAAAAATGCGATAAGTACAGAGCCAACACAAATAGCTATGTCAATAAAAAAAATGACCCAGCGGGGCAGGCTCCTTCGTTGTTTTTTGAATAGTATTTCCCAGTCTATCATAGGCTCAATGAATTTAAGTTAGGAATTTCAAAGATAAGGTTCTTACCTGAATATTTTGAAAATTGTTTTGAAAATTATCTGCAAATCAAGCCAAAACGATTGCCTGTCTACGTATTGCAGGTAAATAGCTGTTTTCTTAGGGATGAGTTCCTTGATGTAAAATTCTTCTGGATTATCTGCCGTGGCCAACACCTTATTTTCATCGATGAATTCTATACTTGCGTTGTCAGTAATGCCTGGTTTTACAGTAAGCACTCGCATCTGTTCTTGGGTGTAATAATTAACATACTGCCGCACCTCAGGCCGCGGCCCAACTAAGCTCATTTGCCCAACTAAAACATTGATAAGCTGTGGCAATTCATCCAACTTATATTTACGCAAAACATAGCCCACTGAAGTCACCCTAGGGTCACGTCCTCCAACGGTGAGAAGGCCCTGCTTGTCAGCTTCCATATACATACTCCTGAATTTGAAAAGCCGAAAATCCTTGTTGTCTTTTCCAACCCGTATTTGGCGGTAGAAAATCGGCCCATTATCATTAAACCTAATAGCAATAGCAATCAATAAAAGAAAAGGAGACAGCACAAGCAAGCCGAAGAAAGAACCTACTAAATCGATGCTTCTTTTTAGCATGGCTTAGGCGGCTGAACCATTTAATACATTCAACATCATGTTGAGACCATATTTTTTCAAAACAGCTTCTACACTACTGATCACTGCATCTATCACCGTTTGAGTATCTGCCGCCGAAAGATTATAGAAAATAGGAAGCGAAAATTCACGGCTGTATTGGAAGAAAGTGTTAGGGTAGTCATGCACATCATAGCCCATTCCTTTGTAGAAACTCATCATCGGTACAGGTATAAAGTGGACATTCACTGAAACGCCTTTGGTGAAAATGATGCTCATAATTTCATCACGCATGGCTTCGGTTACACCTTTTATCCGCAAAGGGTACAGGTGGTATGAGCTTGTTTTTTCAGCAGTGTATATTACAGGAAGTTCAGCCCAGTCAAATTTTTCAAAAGCAACTTGGTATCTGTCCACAATTGCTTTCCTGACAGGTAATGTGTCATTGTCGTACCGGGCAAGTTCAACCAAACCAATGGAGGCCATAATATCTGTCATATTACATTTATAGCCAGCCTCCACTATATCGTATCGCCAGTTGCCAGGTATCGTTTTTGCCAAGGCATCTTTGTCTTGTCCATGCAGGGTCTTTATGCAAAGGGATTTGTATATTTCTTCATTATCAAATGGTGCAGGCAAGTTAAGGTTGATGCAGCCTCCTTCGGCAGTGGTAAGGTTCTTTACCGCATGAAATGAGATAACCGATACATCTGTGAGGCTACCTACTTTCTTACCTTGATAAATCCCGCCAATACTATGTGCAGCATCACTTAGCACCATGATTCTACCTAAAATTTCCTGCTCTTTGCTTTCCGCTTTAAAAATGTTCTGAGATTCAAGAGCGATGGCATTTATTGCCTCGTAGTCGCAAGGTAGACCACCAAAATCAACTGGCATGATCACTTTGGTGTGGGGGGTGATTGCTGCCCGTATTTTCTCTGGGTCGATATTGAAATCATCGAGCACATCCACAAACACGGGCTTGGCTCCGCAATGTACTACAACATTGGCCGTGGCACTGTATGTATATGCGGGCACTATCACTTCATCACCTTCTTTCACACCCAGCCAACGAAGCATTATTTCTAACCCCGCCGTGGCCGAATTGAGGCATAGCGTAGCCTTGCAACCTGTGTATGCTGTTAGTTCCTTCTCAAATCGTTTGGTTTTCGATCCTGTGGTAATCCAGCCACTTCTAAGCGTGTCTGTAACTTCGTCTATTATTTTCTGGTCGATGCGAGGTGGTGAAAATGGTATCATTGGTATAGGTGTCTATGTCTGCAAAGATAAGTTAGCCTCCTATTTTCAACCTATCAAAAACCTTGGTTGCTGTTTTCGTTGCGGTTGCTGTTTTTGCGGCGAAGAAACGAGTAGTCCCACTTGCCGAAACGGTAGTTGAAAGTCATCTTCACCATTTGCCAGTCACGCATTCGAAAAGAATTCTGAATGTAGAAATCAGATGCGGCATACATATCTGCACGCCGGGTGTGAAGTATGTCTGTAAAATTGAGCACCAAACTGCCAGGCTTAGGGCCTATCTCCTTTTTTTCTTTCTTCTTGCGATCTTTTTTTAATGAAAATTCATACTTCATTGCCAAATCTAATCCACCTGTAGCACGTTGATAGCCCTGTGAATTCGATACCGCACCACCTCCCCATTGAAACATGCCACCGCCACTACCCTCGGGCATCATGCTCATCCGACTCTGAAAATCGGTCATGACTTGTACGCTCCATTGCTTGTCTATTTTATACCTGCAATTAACTTTGCTGAACACCGTCAACTGGCTCACCGAAGTTGCCTGAGCTATGCTGTCTGTATTGATACGGCTTTGATACACGTTCACATTCGTATTCAGTTCCCACTTCTTTTTCCAGTTTTGTTGCATGTTCATTTCTAGGCCGTAAGCGTAGGCAGTATTAGCGTTTGCATAAGTGCTGATTATTAGGTATCGGTTCAGTTCGAGGTTCCATTCGGCTTGCTGCACATTGGTCATCAGCCCGGTAGATGCCCTGAAATATAGATTGGCCTGAAAGGTTTGGTTACGCTCCCAGGTATAGGTATACGCGAGTTCACTCAGGTAGCTAAACTCAGGTTTAAGCCCCGGATTTCCACGACTTAAATTGAGTGAATCGGCAAAACTCACATACGGAATCAATTGAAAAAAATTGGGGCGACGAACCTTGCGTGAGAAATTGAAGTTGAACTCATGATGGTCTTTGGGTTTACAAGAAACATACAAACTTGGAAACAGGCTCAATGGATATGGATTCAGGAATGGCTGATTCACACTATTGCCTATCAACTGGCCTTTGTATTCGTAGCTTTCAGCCCGCAGCCCAGCCATGTAGCTCCATTTTTTATATTCACGGCTATAATTTGCATACACACCATATACATGGTCGGTATAGCTATAGTTGTTGTTCTGACTGAGGATTGTGTCATATTGCTTAGACGAATCATTATATAGCATATTGGCATTTTGGCTATAAAAACTGCTGAGTGCGGCACGGGCTCCGAACTCCCACTTTTTCTTATCGGTGATTGGGTTGGCGTAATCGGCCTGAGCTATTAAGAAACTGGTACCTCCACTACCTGCCTGTTGTTGCTTAGCATCACTCCGGAAGCTGTTGCCGAAGTTGGTTTGGTATACCGTGTTTGTATTGCCGCCAAAATCGCTGGTAGCCTTGTTCCAAAAAACGTCCGTGGTGAATTCCCTTCCTTCTTTCTGGAACAGTTTTTTATATTGCAACGAAGTTCCCCAATTGATGAACGTACGGTCTCCTGTGCTTCTGCGTATGTTTTTCGAAATACCAAATAGGCCAATACTATCATACGTAGCATTCACCGAATCTTCGCTGCCAAAGTTTCCTCCCATCCTCGAACTTGAAATGGTAAGCGTATTACGGTTATTAATAAGCCAGTCAAATCCAAAACTGGCGTTCATAAACAGGTTTTGGTTAACATTTCGGGTTGTTTGATCGATAATATCTACAGGGTTTCCAAATAGGTTTTCCCTTTTTGAATTCCCTTCCGAAATGCTTTTGCTTTGAAATAAGTTGGCACTAACAAACAGGTTCAGTTTCTTCTCCCTCATATTTATCAAGAATATGTTAGAGGCACGCAGCCTGCGGTCGAGTCCAAACATGACATAGCCGTTGTAACCCATTCGCTTCTCCTTTTTCAGCACAATGTTGATTATACCACCACCTCCACTACTTGCGTCGTACTTGGCTGAGGGGTTAGTGATCACTTCAACCTTGTCAATATTTTGGGCTGGAATTTGTTCTATGCTTAATGTCGTTGGCCTACCATCTACATATATCTGCGGAGCTGCGTTTCGAATCGTGACTTTGTTGTCCATATCCACCTGCACCGAAGGAATATTTTTAAATACATCAGCAGCGGTGCCTCCTGCTGCCGTAGTAATCTTGTCCACGTTGTAAATCTTGCGGTCAACTCCTTGTTTCATAAAAGGCTCATCTGCTTTAACGACCACTTCTTTCAGTTCCTTTTCTACAGCCTCCAATGCTAGGTTGCCAAGGTCCTTATCGAAGGTATTGCCATTTATTTCCGGACCTGTTTTCTTGTCAAATTTTACATCAAATGCTACTTTCTTTTCCAAATCCTTATAGCCAAGTGCTTTAATTTTTAGCTTGGTAAGCCCTTCGGTTGGCAGGTTTTCCAAACTAAAATCACCGTTTGCCTCGGTAAGCTGCCCCCCAAAAAGTATTGGTTTCACTTCGTGGGTTACGATATCATAACCATCCTGCCACAATTGCACAACTGCAGCCTCAAGTCCTTTGCCCGTTTTAGCATCTACTACCCTGCCATAAAAGCGGCCTGTGCCGGCCTTGATAGAATTTGCGAAGCTACTTAACGAGGTCGTCAGAAGCAATCCAGTCAACAACTTAGCTGAATTGGAAAAAACAAATGCTTTGTAAAAATTGGTAGTCATGAATTTCTTAGTATGGCTGCAAAGGTAAATCCTTAGCAATTGATAGGGTATATTGCAACAGGCAAATTTGACGAATGGAATTGATGGGGGAAATGAGCTAGCGAAAAAAGAGTTACTTCACTTTCCGATACAAAATGTATTCTAATTAGATTTTCAACTAGTTGTACATTCTAGGTACAAATAAGGTACAAATTCAAATGAAAGTTGGGTTTATTGGTTAATTACTTTATAGGATTAACCATTTAGCCCGCAACTACACTTATTGTCACAAACTGAGAAAAACATGGGTTTGATTTGCAGCATGAAAGAAGATATGTTTAACGGGCTGAGCATAGTTGAGTTCAGCGACAGATTTAGGTGCGAAGCCGATTGCCTGGAATACATGGCCAAGCTCAAATGGGCCAAGGGTTTCGTTTGCCGCAAGTGTGGCCATACCAGACACGGCAAGGGCTATACGCCTTTTGCCCGCAGGTGCAGCCAGTGCAGGTATGACGAAAGTGTAACGGCGGGTACAATGCTAGAAAAATGCAAGACAGGGCTGCTAAAAGCATTTTATGGGCTGTACCATATTTGCGTTGAAAAGAAGGGCATACCCCTCTCCATCTCACCCCGATTGGGGAGAGGGAAAGACAGGGGAAGGAGTGCTGCTACTAACTGGTTACCCAAACTACTTTTATTCCTATCCGTTTCCTTGCCAGTTGCAGTTCTAGAAAGGCAGCCAGTAGCGGCGGCCCCTCCACCGTCCACGGGGGAGGTTTGGAGGGGGGGGTAAAACCACTATATTTGCCTCTCTTTTAATTACCAAAACAAAATGAATAAACACTTCTTCTCTCTCCTATTCCTCTCCCTACTGCTTGCAACCAACACCAATGCCCAAGCTCCCACAGTAAAAGCTGTGCCTGCCAACAGGGTTACCTATTATGGTGCCAACCTTAATTGCTTAGTAAACCCCAACAACGACAGCACCACCATCAGTTTTGAGTATGGACTAACAACCTCTTATGGCACTACTGCCAGTGTATCTGGCAAATTCACAGGCAATGCCACCCTCTTTAAAACAATAGCCATTACTGGCCTTACTCCTGGCAAAACCTACCATTAC
>SHWZ01000051.1 GCA_009693575.1 Flavobacteriaceae bacterium
TGGAGCAGTTCAACCCTGAACTGCTCGACAAACCCCGCCTACTGGCCATCACCAAATGCGATCTGCTGAACGAGGATCTGGAGGAAGCTCTTAATCTTCCAAAAGGCATAGACACCGTCCGCATATCTGCAGCAATAGGTCAGGGCATACCCGAGTTGAAGGACAAGCTTTGGGAAATGTTGAATGTGTAGTTAGTGCCACGTAGACCATGGCACGAGTATAAGAAACCACAATTTTAGACACTCCATTTTTCTTGTGTAAAACTAAGCCCCTGCAAGCCTTGGGCATTTTGGTAATTTTGTAGCCGAAAAAATTACATACTAATGAAGAAATACCTATTCTTATCGTTGATGGCCTATAGCGTGGTGACTAATGCCCAAAAACGCAAAGCTGTATCAACTAATACTACAGCCACCAAAGTGGCAACCATTTATAGCTGCCCCGATTTTAGGAGCATGAGATGGGGTACAAGCCGCGACAGTATGTATGTAAACGGCATACAGGTTCTATTTTCTAAAGGTAACTCCAAGGCGGATACGGGGGCTTGGTATATTATTGGTGACAATATGGCAATTGGCACCGTTACTTGTCTCAACATATATTACTACTTCAATGCGGCAGGCAGGCTGAACAAAGTAAAACTTGCTGTACCCAAATACGACAAAGGTGAAATGAAATTTATACTCACAACCAAGTTTGACGAGCCAACCCAGGTAAGCGACCTGATGAACGGCTACCAATGCATTTGGAATAATATTGAAGAAGTGCGTATCCACATGTTTTACTTCGACGACCCGATAAATTTCCTTACCGTAGAGTTCAATAGCGATTTTGAGAATGTAGAGTCAAAACGCATCAACCGTGAGGTAGACGACTTTTGATTCATCACTTACCTTTATTTTTGCCCGCCGCTGGCGAAAAAATCCGGTACACAGCCGGTTTTTTTTTGTCCCCTGATTTAGCAAAATGGTAAATTTGCAAACTGAGTAAATAACACTACTACATCACCGAATTAGAATATGCTTTCTTTTTGGGAACAACAATCATTCTTGAACTACGATGCCATCGTGATTGGTGGAGGCATAGTGGGGCTGAGTGCGGCTTGCAGCTTGTGTGAGCACAAGCCGGGGATGAATGTTTTGGTGATAGAACGAGGGATGTTCCCCACCGGGGCAAGCACCAAAAATGCGGGCTTTGCCTGCTTCGGCTCTGCTGCTGAAATATGGAGCGATATACAAATTTTGGGGGAAGAAAAAGCCCTTGAATTGGTGAATTGGAGAATGCAAGGATTGGGCAAATTGCGAAACAGATTAGGCGATGTAAACATCGGTTATCTGGAATATGGCGGCGGAGAGTTTGTGTTGAAGAATGAACCGTTTGACGAAACAATTATTGATAAACTGAACCCGTTGTTGAAAGATATGTTTGGGAAAGAACCTTTCTCTATCAACAATAAGAAAATAAATGAATTCGGTTTCGCTAAAGATGGAGTAAAAATCTTTATCGAAAACCATGTGGAAGGGCAAATAGATACTGGGCTGATGATGAAAAACCTGATGAAGTATGCTGCATTGTTGGGTATAACTATTTTGAGCGGCTGCGAAGTAAAAAGTTTTGCGGACAACAAACAAACGGTCGCAGTAGAAATAGTTCATTCGCTGCTAAATGAGTCGGTAAAATTCAAAGCAGATAAACTAGCGATTTGCACAAATGCCTTTACGAAACAATTTTTTTCGGAGTTGGATGTTGTACCAGGCAGGGGGCAGATATTGGCCACCAAGCCTATACCGGGTATGCCTTTCAAAGGCATCTTTCATTTTGAGGAAGGATATTATTATTTCCGCAACCATGGAGAACGGATTATTTTTGGTGGGGGCCGCAACATTGATTTTGAAGGAGAAGCCACTCCAACTTTTGAACTGAATAATGTCATACAAGACAAACTTGACTATTACCTGCAAACTCTCATCATACCAGGCCGCAGCTATGAAGTAGAAACCCGATGGGCAGGTATCATGGCCTTTGGCAAAGAGAAACTCCCAATCATAAAACAAGTAAGCGAAAACGTAGTGCTTGGCTGCCGCATGAACGGCATGGGCATAGCAATTGGTAGTTTGGTGGGGGAAAGGTTGGCGGGGATGATGAGGTGAGTTTTTCGTTCATAGTTACTGTTAAAGGTGCAATAGAATTTCGCCAATCTGAATACCCATAACACCAAAAAAATGCAACAAAAATCCCATATTCTTCCCAACTTAATTATAGACATGTGCCTAGTATTGGCCGGCATAATTAGATATATCTATATTGGCGACTAGTTCGTATTCGACTTAATTTTCATTAGTATGTTTGTTATTCCTGCAATTATTGTTCATAATATTATTACCCTCATCATTGCCATCAAGAAAAAGAATGACAAACTCAATGCCTATTCAGTAAAGATGCTTTTTATCTTCGGTTTTCTTTTCTTCATAATTTTTGTGGGAATTGCTAATATGGGAAAGATTGGTGGGTGATTGGTGGTAACACAATATTTCCTCCACTTCCTCGTTATTTGTGGTGATGAAAAAAATATTCGTGGCTCTTTTGCTGCTTCCAGCCTTTGCTCAGGCACAGCTTGGCGGTAGCTACTCGTTTGCATTTCTCAAGTTGCCCAACAATGCCCGTGTGGCTTCCTTGGGCGGCACACTCAACTGCATAGCCGATGAAGATGTTGGGCAGGCTTGGCAGAACCCTGCCCTCATCAACGCCGAGATGAACAACCGCATCAGTTTCAATACCGTTAATTACCTGAGCGACATCAACCACGGGTCGGCGGCCTTTGCCCATAGTTTCAAGAAATATGGCAACATGGCTGCAGGCATTCAGTATGTGAATTATGGCAGTTTCAAGGGCTACGATGAAAACGGAAATGCCACAGCCAATTTCTCCGCTGGCGAACAATGTTATTATGCCGGATATTCCTACCAATACCTCAAGACCCTGACCGTAGGAGCTACAGTAAAGTATATCATGTCGACCTTGGAGACATACCATGCCACAGGACTTGCCGCCGACATTGGTTTCCACTGGAAACGCAAAGACAGCATTGTTAATGCAGCCTTGGTTTTTAAGAATATTGGCACCATGCTTAATGGATATTCATCCCCTCAGAACAAAGAACCTTTGCCATACGAGGTTCAAGCCGGCATCAGCATCAAGCCACGCCATATGCCCATCCGTTTCAGTATCATGGGTGCGAATCTGCAAACAAAAAACACTGCCTTCCTCAATCCCAACAAAGCCAAAACCATATCGCTTGATTCGGGGGTGGAAATAGAAGAAAAAGTGACCATCTCCCAAAATATTTTCACCCACTTGACCTTCGGGGCTGAGTTCATTTTGGGCAAATCCCTTTTCTTGCGGTTTGGCTACAACCCTCGCACCTCCCGCGAAATGAAACTGACGGACGTACGCAGTTTCAGTGGTTTCTCCTGGGGGCTTGGCCTCAAAATAAAACGCTTCAGTTTCAGCTATGGCAATGTAAAAATATTTGCAGGCCAAAACTCCAACCTTTTCTCCATGACTTTGAGTTTGGATAAAATGAAATGGAGTATTCCGAAGAAAAAATAACCTAATTAAATACTATCATGAAAAATTCAATTGCCCTTTACTTTTCGCTGCTATTTGTAGGAGCGAATGCCCAGATTATCAACTCAGATGACGTCGTAGTTGCAACAGACAGAATTAAAGTGCTGTATATCGAGTTGGATAACCCAATTTCAATCGCAGTTCCTGGCATCAAGGCCGAAAAATTACAGCCACATGCGAAGGATGCATCCTTACACAAACAAGCCTAGGCCATTATTTGGCCAATGTTGACACCAATGTTAGTGAAGCAACGATTCAAATCTCTATGGATGGGAAAGAAATTGGAAATACTAAATTTCAGGTTGCGAAAGTGCCTAAACCGTTTGCCAAATTTGGAACTGTCGCGGGAGTCTCGGCCACAGCTTCTGAATTAGCCAATCAAAATTTTATTGTTTGTGCATTCGATGCTGATTTTCCCTACAAGGGATTGACATTCATGGTTGCCAGATATTCAATTTTTATCTCCCATAAAGACACTTCCATAAATGGCCAATTTTTTACTGGAATAAAGGGACATTTGATAACTCCACCAATCAAGGCGGCATTAGGTTCTCTAAAGTCTGGAGATATGATTTACATTTTCAGTGTGGATGCAATGGGGCCTGATAAACTTGGGTTGGTATCGGGGATGCCGACCATAATTATTACCGTTGAGTAGTTAAAGAAAAGCCCCACTACTTTTTTTTAGTAACCAATTCGTAGCCAACCTTGACAGGGTTCAGAACCCTGTCAAGGTTCAAACGAAATTTTCATTCCCCAAAATAGTCTGTTTAATAAATCGGACATGTCTAGTACATTTGCCGCCCAATGTCATGGGTGATTGGTTGAGTTATGATTGAATGATTTCATCTTTCGCAACCTTTCCTTCTATCACCCATCACCCATCACCCAATCACTAAATACCCCATGCCACGCATACTCATCATCGATGACGAAAAAGCCATCCGCCACACCATCAAAGAAATACTAGAATACGAAAGCTATAAAGTGGATGAAGCCGCTGACGGGCTGGCCGGACTTGACCTTGTGAAGGACAATAACTACGATGCGATCCTCTGCGACATTAAGATGCCGAAACTGGATGGCATGGAGTTTCTGACTAAGGTGCGTGAACACGATGATGATGTTCCAGTCATTATGATTTCAGGCCATGGCAATATAGAAACCGCTGTGGAAGCCACCAAAAAAGGTGCTTACGATTTCATACCCAAACCGCCCGACCTAAACCGACTGCTCATAACTGTGCGTAATGCCTGCGACCGAAACTCGCTGGCCATTGAAACAAAGGTGCTGAAACGCAAGGTGACCAAGACCCGCGAAATAATTGGCGACAGTCCGGGCATCATGAAAATAAAGCAAACCATTGAAAAAGTAGCCCCTACCGATGCACGAGTTTTGATAACCGGTGAAAATGGAACTGGAAAGGAACTTGTCGCCCGCTGGATTCACGAATTGAGCCACCGTAATGCAGGGCCAATCATCGAAGTGAACTGTGCGGCTATTCCAAGTGAACTCATCGAAAGCGAACTCTTTGGTCACGAGAAAGGTTCATTCACTTCGGCATACAAACAAAAGATTGGCAAGTTTGAACAGGCCAACGGCGGCACACTATTCTTGGATGAAATCGGCGACATGAGTCTGAGTGCCCAAGCCAAGGTACTGAGGGCTTTGCAAGAGAACAAGATAACCCGTGTGGGTGGTGATAAAGATATACTGGTGGATGTGCGTGTGGTGGCGGCCACCAACAAAGATTTAGTGAAAGAAATAGAGGCCAATAATTTCCGGATGGATCTATACCATCGCCTCAGTGTGATTATTCTGCATGTGCCTACATTGAACCAACGTGCTGATGATATCCCCATCCTTGCCGACCGTTTTTTGGCCGAAATATGCGAAGACCACGGCAGCCCGAAAAAATCATTCTCTCAGGGTGCTTTGCAGGAACTAAAGAAAATTAACTGGACAGGCAACATCCGCGAACTGCGAAATGTGGTAGAGCGATTGGTGATACTTAGTGATACCAAAATAACCGAACAAGACGTGATAGCCTACGCTTCAGTGACTAAACCAGTAGTGGTAGAAAAACCTGCAAGCATGTACGAGAAGTATGAAAAATTTCAGGACTTCAAAGACTTTGCAGAGAAGATGTTCATCGAACACAAGCTACGCAAAAACGGCTGGAACGTGGCCAAGACTGCACAAGAAATAGACATCCAACGTAGCCATCTTTACAACAAAATAGAACGTTACGAATTGAAGCGGGAAGCGTTTTAGGGAAGTACGAAGTAGGATTTTACGAAGTACGATTACGATACTCCCAGGCTCAGCATCAGGTCGTGTATTTGCGACTCCCAGAGTTGTTCAGTTTCTTTTTCTTCGCCTGGCTTAGCAAAATCGGTGACTACCAAAGCCATATCGCCAGTAATGTCGTCCTTTTCTAGTTCTAACTCAAAATATTCTTCTGTTTCGCTATCAATCCAGTGAAATTTGATGTTCTTGTTCATCGTCTTCTTCACCACTTTGGCAGTTCGTTCCTCTCCTTCCCACTTGAATCTAAACTCTTCTCCACGTACATTCACATCTTTGCAGAACCATTCGGCCAGCCCACTTGGTGAACTGATGTAGGGAAATAATGAGGCAGCTGAACCACGCACCTCAAACTCCATTCTTAGCTTTTTCTTTTCAATCATTTCTAATCTTGATTTTTTTGTAAGGGGGTGCAAATATAATATTTGAATTAAGATATTCAAAATCAAATACTAAAATAATTTGGGAAGCAAGTAAAACCTACACCAAGTTCACTTCTGGGCTTAGGCTAATGCCAAATTTATCGCTTACTGCGGCTATTACTTCCTGAGCTAAGCTCCATATTTCGCCACCTTCTGCATCGCCATAATTGACAAGTACCAATGCCTGCCTAGCATGAATCCCGCAATTTCCAACTCGCTTGCCTTTTAGTCCACACTGCTCAATAAGCCAACCTGCAGCTACCTTAGTATGGCCTTGCTTGGTCGCGGGATAGGCGGGCATCAGTGGGTGCTTTTCCTTCAACTTTTCAAACACATCCTGTTCAATTTCAGGGTTTTTGAAAAAACTTCCTGCATTACCAAGTTCAGCGGGGTCAGGCAGCTTGCTTTGTCTGATTCGAATCACCGCTTGACTCACATCCTTCACAGTTGGTTCGCTTATCCGCATCTCCTCCATAAGAGTCATCTTTATGTCTCCATAGCTGAGGTTCAAGTCAGGCTGCTTATTGAGTTTTAGAGTGATCGAGCTAATAAAATATCGTCCATTAGCCTCACGCTTGAAAATGCTTTCGCGATAGCCAAAATTGCACTTGGTCGAATCAAATATACAAAGTTGCCCAGTTTGCAAGTCAATGGCCTCGAGGCTTTCAAACACATCTTTCAACTCGCGGCCATAAGCCCCAATGTTTTGCATTGGGGCTGCACCACACGAACCGGGAATAAGAGACAAGTTTTCAATACCCCCCCAGCCATTACCAACACTATGCATCACCAGATTGTGCCACTCAGTCCCAGCCTTTGCCTTTATCCATACATGCTTGCTATCTTCACCAATGGTTCCAATGCCCTCCATTCGATTCAACAGCAGTAACCCGGGCCAGTCTTGGGTGAATAGCACATTACTCCCACCTCCCAAAATCATGTGCTTTAAACCTGTAAAGCGGCTATCCGTCATTGCTTCCTGCAAATCTTCTGTGTGGCTAATCTCCACAAAGAATCGAGCATGGCTTTCTATCCCGAATGTATTCAGTTTTTTGAGCGAGACATTTTCCTGAACAAGCATTGGGCAAAGGTAAAGGGAGAGGCAGGGAGATGGAAGTGGGAAGCTATGTGGGAAGTTGTGATGTTGTCAGTCTTTGGTTATAGAAGACGACCGATATGCATGGAGCTGGTTTTACCCATTTTTTAATTCGGCTTGCTGTCTAAATGCCTCTTGGTTGTTCACTAATGTGTGGAACTGAATAACTGCTGAACACTATAAATGCTCTTTTTTCGTTGTTCTAAAATAACAACCCATTATGAACCATTTACTTTTGGAAATTCAAGATGCTAGTACGGCATTAGCCACAGCCCCTCACAAAGATATGAGTCTGTTCGAACTGTTGTGGAAAGGCGGTCCAGTCATGATTCCGATTATCTTGCTCAGCTTCATTGCTGTCTATGTTTTTGTAGAGAGGTTCATTACGGTGAGGAAAGCTTTGAAGCACGATGCCAACCTGATACCAGCTATTAAAGATCAAATACATGCCGGCAACCTGAAAGCAGCTAAGACTTTGTGCGAAAGAGAGAACACCCCTACATCGAGGGTAGTGGCCAAAGGCTTGACACGTGTAGGTCGTCCGCTGAAGGAAATTGAAGCTAGCATGGAAAACACAGGTAAGTTGGAAATGGCCAGACTTGAAAAACGCATTCCTGTGTTAGCCATCGTATCAGGGGCTGCTCCCATGTTTGGTTTCTTGGGGACTGTAATCGGGATGATGATTGCTTTTAACGACATCGCAGCACAAGGCAACGTAGACATCAAAGGCATTGCCGACGGCATCAACGTTAAAATGGTGACGAGTGCTTCAGGACTCATCGTAGGCATCGTGGCATTCTTTGGCTACAATATTCTCACCATCATGGTGCAAAAAGCGGTTAACCAAATGGAAACTGCCTCGCTTGATTTTATTGAGATACTTGAGGAGCCTGCGGTCTGAATGTGGTAATTTGTTAATTCGGTAATTAAAATACAACCATGAATTTTAAAAGAAAATCACAGGTGCTAAGCGGCTTCAATGCTGCTCCCATGAACGACATCATCTTCTTTTTGTTGTTGTTCTTTTTGCTCACTTCATCGTTTGCTATACCCACCTACTTGAAGCTGAATTTGGCCAAAGCCAAGGGCGAAAATGTATTGACCAACTCAATGGTTCTTGAGATTACACTTACGGGTGATAACAAAATTATCTTTGGCAAGGATGAAATTTCGGAAGCCGATTTACCTTTGAAACTGGAAGAGCTATTAAAGGCTTCCGAAAGCCCAGTCATCAACCTGCGGGGTGACATAAACAGTAAGTTTGGAACTGCAGTAACTGTGATGAACTTGGCAAATAGATACAAAGCAAAAATGATAGTGGCAGCACAGAAATGAATTCGGTAATTGGTAAAGGCGAATTTCAAAAAACAATTACAAACTCTGGACTCAAAACTCACATAGATGATTTTTCAATCGCAGGTTGCATCTACCACCAAGCAAAGCAAGTTCAACGGGGCTATGGCAGCCGTGGCTTTTCATGCGTTGATATTGGCCATCATCTTATTTGTAACCATACCCAAACCTGAGGAAAAACTGATGGATCCATTTGTGACTATTAGTTTTGGCGACCCGGACATGGGTGGTGGAAGTGATATGGCAGCAGGAGCCAGCAGCCCGGTTGACAACCCTGATCCGGGCAACCCTGACCAATCAACTACAGCAGCAGCATCGGCTACTGAAGAAAATGACCAAAGCGAAGCTATTGAAAAGGCGAATCCCAATCCAACCAAAACCAGTAAGCCCACAACTACAAAGCCCGAACGACAGAGCGATAAAGCCAGTGAGTTTAAGAAAGGCGGAAAGAAAGGGAACAAGGGCAAAAACGGTAGCGACCCCAATGGGGGTGATGATGGCTTGGGCCCAGACAAAGGCGACTATGGTAACCGCGGGGAGGATTATACAGATAATGACGGTGTATTAAAACCTAAATTCCAACCGAAGCGGCTTGGTAAAAAAGAAATTGACGGTGAAAACACCAATGACCCAAATCCGAAAAAAGTATCTCTGATAGCAACCGTGAACTGTAATGGCGTAATCACCCAACTAGACCTAATTTCCAGCCGAAGCACCGATAGCAAAAGCCTGATTCTACTACAAAAGAAACTGATAGGCCAAGCCTACTACTCCCCTATCCCTATCCCCGACTGCAAAGGCTCAGGCAAGATGTTGCTTGAGGTGACAATAAATCCGAGATGAGGGCAAGCAATATTTACGTTTGCTATCCAATTCACTCTACCTCTATCCTATATTTATTCAGTAGCCCTGGCAAGCCTTGCAGCGAGAAGCGGGCGGCTTTTATTTCGTTCAGTTCAGGGTCTATGGCATAATTGAAAGCAGTACGAAAATCTGCTTTTTCAAAAAGGGGTTTTTCAATCACGGCATCGGTGAGGTCGCAATTTTGAAATAGGGTTTGGGGCAGGTCGGTTTCCACAAAGTCTATCCCAATCAACTTGCAATTCTTGAACTTGATGCCTTTCAGTTTTAGTTGGTAAAATGAAGCATGGTTCAATAGGCAATCGTCAAAATGGAGCTGTAGAAGAAAGGCCATACATTCGCCAAAATTGATGCCCAGCATTTTGCAACCTTTGAAAGTAACAGTTTTTAGGGCTGTCTTTTTCTCTTTGGCCATACTCATATCGCATTGCTCAAAACTGCAATCTATGAAATTGATACCTGACAAATCTACATTGGCAAAGTTGCAATTCGTAAAACTGCATTGTTCGTAGTCGCCCACAGTCAGCCCTGTTTCGGTATAATTTACTCCCTTAAAAGTTTGATCTTCGACTACCAGTGGCATTACTCAAAATAGAAATTGAGTTGCACTATTTTAGAAAACAAGCTTTCAATGGCAGAGCTATAAACAGAATTGTCACGCACCAAAGCATTGTTGAAACCATTGGTGAGCTTCAGCTCGGGGCTAAACTTAAAATAAGGAAAATACAAATCAAGGCCACAACCTATTTGGTATCCAAAATTTACAGGATTCACAGCCAAGTAAGCTGAGTTAGGTTTCACATCTGCCCCTTTATTGCTTTGCAAGTCGTAGCTGAACTGTACGCCAGCCAATACATAAAACCGAATATTACGGTGTCGAATAGTTTTGTATTTCATCACCAATGGAAAATCAAGGTAAGCAGATTCAATTTTAGCGACAGCATAAGAACTATCGCGAAAATCGAAACGAATATCTCGTTGGGCAAATGAAATGCTTGGTAAAAAACGAAGATCGAGCTGATCGTGGAGATGGAGATTGGCTAACACCCCGAGGTTAAAGCCAGCTCTTGGTTTGCAGATTACCGAACTAATACTATCACTTTTCCAAAATGCGTCTGAACGGTTCAGCTTGAAATTGGTTTGGCCAAAGCCAAGCGTGAAACCAAAGTGCCAAGTACGGGTGTCATACATAGCTAAGTTTCCCTGAGCCATGCCCTTGGTGGCCAATGCCAGCAGCAATGATGCTATGATTATTTTGTGCCTGTATATATGGAGCATATCCTGAACGATAACGGTTTGCAAAGTAACTGTCTAAAGCCTACTTCTTGCATATATTGGAGAAATACTTCTCCTTCTGGAAAGGCAAGTACAGAGGCTGGCAAGTAACTGTAGGCTGCTGAACTACCTCCCAAAAGCTTTCCCCACAAAGGCAGAATATAATTAAAATAGAATCCGTAGAGATGCTTCACAGGAAATTTTTTAGGCCTTGAAAATTCAAGTACCACTAGCTTTCCATCTGGTTTCAGTACACGAAATATTTCCGCAAGGCCGAGGTCAAGTTCCTGAAAGTTTCTCACCCCAAAAGCCACAGTGACGGCATCGAAACTATTGTCGGCAAAAAGTATGTTTTCTGAATCGCCCAATTGTAGGGTTATTTTTTTATGCAGGTTTCTACTCCTAATTTTTTTTCGTCCTACCTCTAGCATCCCTTCCGAAATGTCGATGCCAGTGATATGATTTGGTTTGAGTGTGAGGGCTTGCAATGCAAAATCACCTGTGCCAGTGGCTACATCAAGCAGGTGGTCTATCTGCAGGCCTTCAAGTTCTTTGATTGCCCGTCTTCGCCAGCCTTTATCTATACCCATGCTCAGAAATCTGTTCATAAAATCATACCTACCCGCAATGTGGTTGAACATTGTAGCCACTTGCTCCTTTTTGGGAGCATCAGATGCTTGCTCGGGCTTTATTTCTTGATAGGCTTTGGCCATATGTGTTGCAAAAATATAGGCTTAAACAATTTCGGACTACTATCGGGTTTCAACTAAACGGAAACTCTTTCGCAATTTTGTGTATGGATGGCAAGCACCTGATGAATGAGCATTTGGCTGCCATCATTGTAAATTACCATATCTGATAAACGCATCACTTCTTCTTGCGACCACTGGTTTTTCATACGATTCCGCACCTGCTCCTCTCCTATCCCATCACGCTCACAGGCCCGTATTATCCTTAGTTCATCGGGGGCATACACGGCTATGATTTTATCAAGGCCTTTATTCGTGCCGCTTTCAAACAGCAGTGCAGCTTCTTTCAATATGTATGGAGCACTTCGACTTCGCTCAGTGAAGCACCAAGTTTCAAAATCAAGTTCCACAGCAGGATGCACTAAGGCATTGAGGTTTTCAAGCTTTTCCTTGTTGCCAAATACTTGTTCGGCTATGTAGGGGCGGTTCAATTCGCCAGTGGGCTGGTAGGCATTGCTGCCAAAAATTTCCTTCAAAGATGCCTTGAGTTCGCTGTCGTGTTGCATCAGCCATTTGGCCCTGCCATCTGATTCGTAAATAGGTATGCCCAACACCGCAAACACTTGAGCCACGGTACTCTTGCCCGACCCAATGCCCCCGGTGATGCCTATTTTTAGCAAGATTTATTTTTTGTCGGCCACGGGTTTGTTCACCGCAGTAGTGCTTTCCATGCTGATAGCATTGCGGTCTATCCGCAACTTGGTGCCTTCGCTTTCGATGGTCATTGTGTTGTCGTCGTTCACTGCTGTTACCTTGCCATGAATGCCACCGATGGTCACCACTTTGTGGCCTTTGTCTATTTCCTCCCTAAACTGGCGTTGTTTTTTTTGCTTACGCATTTGAGGCATAATCATGAACACATAAAAAACCACGAGGATGAGCCCCATGAATAGTAGTGAACCCATGCCACCACCGCTGCTTGCTTGTAATAAAATCATATTGGAAAATTAGGAATTAAATATTAAATATCGTACTTCGTTGATTGTAAATCTAAATTAAACTTGAACTTATTTATCGTTCACTTGGCCTGTAAATGTGAGAGTGATATCAGGCACTTTGGCATTGCTATAAACAAATACTTTCTTGGTATTCTTTCCGCCTTTACCCGTGCTATCGAACTTGGCTTTGATCACACCGCCCTGTCCAGGTTTTATAGGGTCTTTGGGCCATTCGGGAATGGTGCAACCGCACCCTGCTTTCACTTCACTGATTATGAGGTCTGAGCCACCCTTATTGGTAAATTTATAGGTCATCTCTACCTGCTCTCCTTCGGTGATAGTACCAAAGTCACGTTCAAGGGTTTCAAACACCATGTCTGGTTCTTTACCCGGAGCTATAATTTTTCCTCCCTCTTGGGCGGTAGCATTGTTGTGCACCAAGTCAGTGCTTACCTCCGATCTGTTTTCTTTCGGCTTCGCTGTCGCTCCTTCATGAGTTTCGCTGCCATATTCTAACGCAGATGGCTTGCTCTCTGTTGATTCGGTAGGTTTTTTGTCGGTATTACCACAAGATGCTGCAGCCAGCAAAACAAGTGAGAGGTAAATTATTTTCATTTTGAAAGAAAAGGAATTTGGGTTGCAAAATTAGAGCAGTTTCAGCCAAGAAAGGTTGCCCCACCTTGGCAATAAAAAAAGAAATCCTACCATTACTGGCAGGATTTCTTTGTATGAGATTCTAAAATGCTAATTTATTCAACAATCATTTTTTGGGTAGAGCTGTATGATCCGGCTTTCACTTGGTAGAAATACACCCCGCTGCTCAGGCTGCTTGCATCCACAGTAAGGTAGTTGGTTCCAGCATTCATATTATGGAAGTTTTCAGTCAATATTTGCTTTCCAGTCACATCTGTTATAGTAAAACGCACATCCGAAGTTCTAAAAAGGTTCAAGGGGATAGTGGTAAGCCCATTTGCTGGGTTAGGCTGGTTTTGACCCAAACGGAAAGTGCTGATAGCTTCTGCTCCTTTCACACCAATATCGCCTTTGAGAATATCCGCAGTCATAACTTCAAAGTACTTTATAGGCATGTCTGACTGTGCTGCATTATTGGGTTCGTTAACGGAGATCCCAGGGTCGTCTTGCTCTTCATACATTACCCTGATCCTATCGTCAACCATCCGAGCTTGGCAAGGAAAAATTTCTTCTTTGCCTACAGTGCCTGTAATGTTCTGGGGGGTACTCCAGGTTTTGCCATTGTCACCAGACCATACTACATAAATATCGCGGTAGTTTTCGTCATCAACTGATAAGTCTCCTTCTACCACTGAAGTATAGGTTAAGAAGATTTTGCCACTTGCATCAATACTTGCCGAAGGCATAGTTGTAAGAGCAGCAAAAGTCACAGTAGCACCTCCTTGGGTAAAACTAAGTGCGTCACCATATCCACCCCAATCACGAGATCGGGTCTGAGTTCCAATGTCAAGGGTTCCATCATTGTTCCCATCTATCATTCCACCTAAGTAGTGACTTGAATCGTCATAGTCACTCCAGTGAATAATTCCATCTACTCCTGTTCCATACTGAACATACCTAGCATCTGCCCCATTCACTACTGTATCGTAGAAATTGCCTAACCATGGGTAAAATACATGTACGTGTCCAGCATTATCAACTAGCACTTCTACAGTGCCGTTGTTGCCGCGAATAGGAGTTGCTGAACTCACCTTATTTGCTCGTTGAAAAGAATCGACCACGTGGCGTGTCCAAGAG
>SHWZ01000052.1 GCA_009693575.1 Flavobacteriaceae bacterium
TCGTTGCACTTTGTTAATAGTCCCATTTTTCTTGATAATTTTCGACCCACAGTAAAAGCAGTTTTTTTATTCATAGCCTTTGAACCGACCCAAAGCTATGCCAGCCAATAGCTGCAGCAATTTTGAGCATCAAAAATGTCTATTAAGCCTGATTTTTAGAACAAAGCTGGTGAAGGAGTTCTAATCCGTTTCATGATGCATGGTTTAGCTTTGTGTCTGAAAATGCCGTTCAAATTCTTCTTGTTGTTCATATTGTCTGCTTGTGGCTTCAATCTCAAAGCCCAGCACGATGAAGAGTGGATGCTAAAACAACAGTTTGATTTTCACTCAGAGAAGTCCTACCTTAAAACCAGCGGAATCAACACAGAGTACGATGTGAAATTTTACCGCCTCCATCTGCATTTGAATCCCGACACTTTGGCCATCCGTGGAGCTGTCACCATTGGTTTTACTGCGGGAACTTCAGCCTTCACCAAAATGGAGGTAGATATATCGCAGAAGCTGATTGTCGATTCTATTGTCTTCAGAAATCGGAGCGAACCATTTGTCCAAATTCTTACAAATGTGTGTGCTTTCACCTTGCATCAAGCCTTGAATAAATCCGATTTTGATTCGATAACGATTTACTACCACGGTCAGCCCGGCATCACTGGTTTTGGCAGTTTCCTGAAAGACACACATCCCGATGGGCCAGTGGTATGGACGCTGAGCCAGCCCAACGGAGCTAAGGATTGGTGGCCTTGCAAAAACCTGTTGACCGACAAAGCTGATTCATTGGATATACTCATAACCTGCCCAGATAGATACAAGGCGGCCAGCAATGGATTGCTGGTGGAGGAATGGCAAACAGATACCTTCAAAACCTACCACTGGAAACACCGCTACCCGATAGCTACTTATTTGGTGGCCGTAGCAATTTCCAACTATGTTGAATATACGGAGTATGCACACGCACTTTCAGGCGACAGTTTTCCGATTTTGAACTATGTATATCCAAGCGACTCGGCCAAAGCCAAGGTTGGAACGGCGGCACTCATCCCTGCATTGGAATACTTTGAAAACCTGTTTGGAGATTACCCATTTGCCAAAGAGAAATATGGCCATGCCCAGTTCAATAAAGGTGGTGGCATGGAACATCAGACCATGACTTTTGTGAACAGTTGGAGTATAGAGTTGCTCACCCACGAACTGGCACACCACTGGTTTGGGGATATGGTTACTTGCAACTCTTGGCAACATATATGGCTCAACGAAGGCTTCGCCACTTACCTCACGGGTTTGTATTACGAAAAATTCAAGTCGGCCACCGACTTCGATGATTGGAAAGCAAGGGCTATCGGCAATATAATGCAACAAAATGGTGGCTCCGTTTTTTGCCCCGACACTACAGAGGCGTATCGTATTTTCGATTCTCGTCTCACCTACACGAAAGGAGCTATGCTTGTTCATCTGCTTCGGATTGTGTGTGGCGATACCGCCTTTTTTAATGGGGTGAGAAGCTATTTGCAGGAGTATCAATACGGCTTTGCTACCACCCCCGACCTGCTCAAACATTTGGAAAACCATAGCGGCAAAAACCTGAAAAATATATTCTCTCAATGGTTTTATGGCGAAGGTTTTCCGATGTACACCATCTACTGGCAGCCTTTGCCAAACAATCGAATGCGAGTGGAGGTGATCCAAAGAAGTAGCAGTTCATTGGTGGCTTTTTTTAATATACCCATTCCCATCCGTTTTTGTTCGGCTTCCCAATGCAGCACCATTTGGCTACAACCAACCTTCAACAATCAGTTGTTTGAATTCAGCCTGCCTTTTGAAGCTGAAGAAGCTACGTTCAACCCTCATTTTGATCTAATTGCCAATGCAACTTTGGAGAAATTAGGCGATGGTGGTGGTGGTTCTTGTTTCATTTATCCAAACCCATCCAATGGCACAACCAAGCTAGTTTCAGCAAATGGATTACAGTTAACCCAAATTACCATCACCGACCTGAGAGGCAGGGTTGTGTTGCACGAAAAATTGACCACACCCATGAACCCAATTCCGGTTGACCTTAGCAAACTTTCAGAAGGAGTATACATCATTACAGCCACACTTGCCAATGGCGATGAAACACATCTACGATTAGTGAAAGCTCATTGAATCCGCTTTCCCTCTCAAATACTGCTAAGAAGAATTGCTATTGTTGGTAATTCAAATTGGCTGCCCAAAAAGTGAGGCCTTACCTTCGCCGTGTGAACCGCAACCTGACCGATGGCCTGAATTACCTAAGCAAGCTGAACCGCAAGCGGGTGTGGAACATGGCTGTGGTAAGGGGTTCCTACTTTGCAGCAAAGCTTACCAAGAAACCTCTTCACCTTGGGATGCCCATCAGTGTGAGCATTGAGCCCACTACTAGTTGCAACCTTCGTTGTCCGCAATGCCCAAGTGGACTGCGTGAATTCAGCCGGCCTACAGGCATGTTGAAGGAAGACTTGTTTCGCAGCACGATCGACCAGCTTGCCCCTACACTCACCTACCTCACATTATACTTTCAGGGTGAGCCATTCTTGAACCCAGCCTTTCTGGAAATGGTGGCTTACGCAGACAGTAAAAAAATATACACTGCTACCAGTACAAATTGCCACCATGTAACGTCGGAGATAGCCAAACGTACTGTAGAATCGGGACTTGATAGGTTGATTATTTCTGTGGATGGCACAACTCAAGACATATACAAACAATACCGCATAGGCGGGCATTTGGACAAGGTGATGGAAGGAACCAAGCAACTGGTGGAGTGGAAACGAAAGTTGAAAAGCAAAACTCCGCATTTAGTATGGCAGTTTATCGTCTTCAAGCATAACGAACATCAAATAGAAGCATTTAAGGAACTGGCAAAGCAGTTGGGGGTGGATGAATACGGCATAAAGACCGCACAGGTATATGACTACGAAAACGGCAACCACCTCATACCCGATAACCCTGAATACAGTCGTTATAAAGAAGACCTAGTGCAGAATGGGTACAGCATACAAAACAAACTGCTAAGTCATTGCTGGCGTATGTGGCAAGGTTGCGTCATCACTTGGGATGGCAAAGTTGTTCCTTGCTGTTTCGACAAGGATGCCACCCATCAGATTGGTGATTTGCAAAACACGAAGTTCGAAGATATTTGGCGGAGCCAGCCCTACCAGCAGTTCAGAGCCTCTGTGCTTCGCTCACGCAAAGAGATTGACATTTGCCAAAACTGCTCGGAAGGCACTAAAGTATGGCATGATTAAATGAGGAAAAACATATTTCATTTTTTTCTATTTATTTCTTGCTGGCTGATACCTAAATTTATCCCACTCATTGTTGCTCAATTCAATTTTAGCAACATTTCAGCAAGTTGAGCCGATGCATAGGCCACCTCGTGCACCATGTCTCTCATCTGGGCTTCGCTCGTGTAGGCATCTTTTGTCACCGCACTCACACATACATTATCACCCGAAATGGTTACTTTCGAATAGCATTGATGATGGCTAAAATCAAGCAACTTGCGAAAATCCGTACCAGGTTTATAGCCCCTACAATAGAGGTAAACCCTACAAGCCTACTACCAGGTTTGCTTATCACCGAGGCAAACACATCCCTTCGAATACCATTTTGCAAAGGATACGAAATCATGCACAGGTTATCAAATTCTTGGAAAGTTCCACCAACCTGAGTGGCCAATTCGCGGACAAACAATCTAATGTCCATCACTATGTCACTGATAAATAAATCCACCCTCAGTTTTCTCAGGGGCAGTTGCTATTTTCCACGGATGCGGTAGTTTGAAAGTCCGTCTTCGCATCAGAAGCATACTTGTACCTATGCCCGCAGTAATGGCAAAGGTCGATACGACATATTTGTCCTTGTCTGATACATATTCATAAACAAGAAATCCTGCAAGAGCTGCCAACACTGCACCCGCAGCTTTTACAATCTTTTCCTGCTTGCCGTTGTAGCCAATCTCAGCTATAGTGGCCAATGGCAAGGCAGTATTGTTTTTAAGGAAAATGGTATCAACACCTACCCTTACCACCTTACTTCGGTGATATTTTGCCTGGTAGGTTGTTTTGTAAATAATCCTGTACCCAGCTTTAATGGTGTGCTCACCAATACCTGAATAAAGTTTAATGACCAGTTTCTCTTGGCCAAAGGCTAAGGTTGGGATCAAGAGGAAAAAAAATAAGTATTTGGACATTGGTGATTAAAACAATTAATGAAATTAACAACAAATAAAAGCCATGTACCCCTGTCTATCAAAATGTGCCAGCCTTTGGAACAGCTTTTGTCAACAACCCAATCCATTCAAAAAAGAAGCCGCTAATCAAAAACTTACACATCGCGGGCGGAGAAAAGCACATTGCCCAAAAAAATGGAATATGGCAGAAAACCTACTTAGGACGATGATTGTGGATATTTTTAACCAACTGAAAATCAGCAAAAACTTACCGATTAATTATTGTATTGTGGATTACCCTCATTTTTGCATTGTAATCTGACACTATATTCGTACCCTCAAAAAATATACTCACTCATTTTTTTGCTTTTATCAAGCATGCAACACATACTGCAAACACTAAGAAATTTGTCCATCCTTTTTGGACTCTTGCTCATTAGCTCACCGGCTTTTTCGCAAGAAGAAGAGACAACACCTATGGACTCTACAGAAGTAGATTCCGTTGTGAAACCTGAAGTAAAGCTTGCCAAGCAATACGAAAGGTTTAGATTGGCAATAGATACTGTCACCAATTTGGTGACCTATAAAGCTGTTGTTGACCAAACTGAAACTGGCCTAGACTCATTTTATGTGCGTGCCAAAAAATGGTGCGACCGCAAGTACAACCTGCAGAAGAATAAAAAAATGGTGCTGTTTGACAAGCCGAATGAAAAATTGATACTAAAAGGCCATTTTGATTCATACACATCTACTGGCAAATACAATAAGGTTTATAATGGTACAATTACATTTCAGATGACCTTGATATTCAAAGATGACAAATACAAGTATATTATTGACAATATCTACTGGGAACCACAGAAACCTGCCACAAAGGATGAAGAAAAACTTCAGGCCAAGGAAGATGAAAAAGATTTGCCAGTTCCACTCGAGTATTACTTGAATGCAAAAACAAGGGTAAAGGTACACGACAATAGGCTTCGTTGTGCTGATACTGAATTTCAATCACTTATCACAGACATGAAAAAGACCTTGCAGAATCCTATTCAAATTGACGAAGAAGAATTTTAGATTCAAATCATCGTAACAATATAGCAAAGACCCATCTAAACAGGTGGGTTTTTTGTTGAGTACTGATTTGCAAGTTCAACTAATATTGTAGCAAAACACATCAGTTGTTTATTCCACTAATTCTCTATTTTTCCATCTTAATTGGCCTAGCGATTTTCTGCCAGTTGTCCTTGCTATTTTTGGGCATAAAAAAAAATCGAAGTCTGCCTGATGAGCTTCCTCAGATAAGCATATTGGTAGCCGCACGAAACGAAAAAAATAGTATCATCCGCTGCCTTGAGAGCCTTGAAGCCATGGATTACCCGAAAGAAAAATTGGAAATTTTGGTGGGTAATGATGGCTCAACTGACATTACCCAACAATTGGCGGAAGTGTACATTTCGGGGAAACCTATTTTTAGCTTTGTGAACATAACCGAAAACCTAGGGCGAGCAAAAGGTAAAGCAAACGTGCTGGCCCAACTTGCTCAGAAAAGTAAAGGCGAATACCTGTTTGTAACTGATGCCGATATAGCCGTGAAGCCTTGCTGGGCTTTAGAAATGTTGAAACAATTTGACAAAAATACAGGCATTGTTTCTGGGGTGACCGTGGTGCGGGGGAATAGCACCTGGGCACAATGGCAGGGAATCGACTGGATGTATTTCATGGGCATATTACAGGCCTTCACAAACCTGGGCTTGCCTTGCACGGCTGTGGGCAACAATATGTGTGTCACTCGCAAAGCCTACGAGGCCACAGGCGGCTACCAAAATATTGACTTCTCAATTGTGGAAGATTATGCCCTGTTCAAGGAAATTAGGAAATTGGGATACGATTCAAAAAACCTCTTTGGAACCGGGGTTCTAAACCATTCACTGCCAGCTAAAGACCTGAAAACCTTAATGCACCAACGGAAACGCTGGATTAGGGGAGTGAAGCAACTGCCCTTGATGTGGCAGGCCATCATTGTGTTTTCTGGTTTTTACATACCTGCAATGCTTTTTTTACTTTTTTTGAATTGGAAGCTGTTTTTGGGCGTTTTTGGGCTTCGGTATTTACTTACTTTGCTAGCAGTGTTTAGCACCTCACGCAAGCTCAAAATCAGTTGGAATCCTTTGCCCCTACTTACCTTTGAACTGTATAATTGGGCAACTACTTTCCTACTCACCCTATTCACAATTTTGCCCATAAAAATAAACTGGAAAGACCGCTTCTATTGATGAACCTGATTGACACTCATACGCACCTTTTCGGAAAGCAATTTGATGCCGACCGTCCTGCCACTATTCAAGGGGCAATTGACAGTGGTTGCCACACAATGCTGTTGCCCAATATTGATGTGGAATCTATCTCAGCCTTGAAAGAAACGTGTATTGCCTTCCCAGCCAACTGTCTACCCATGATGGGGCTACATCCTTGTTCGGTGGGGGCTGATGTGGAAACAGCTTTGGAGCGGATCCGGCTAGAGCTTTTTGCGGCAAAATATATTGCAGTGGGCGAAATTGGACTAGATCTTCATTGGGACAAAACCTACCAAGAGCAGCAGCGAGTGGCCTTTGTAACCCAATGCCGATGGGCTGCACAACTAGCATTGCCTGTCTCCATTCACAGCCGCGAAGCCACTGCATGGGCTATTAAAATTTTGCACGAGGAAAATATCAGTGGGCTTCGTGGAGTATTTCATTGTTTTTCGGGAACGTTAGAAGAGGCAAACCAAGTGATTGCAATGGGTTTCATGCTGGGAATTGGCGGTGTGATCACCTACAAAAACACGGACTTGCGTGAGCTACTTTCAGGCATTTCCTCTGAACATCTGGTACTCGAAACGGATTCGCCATACTTAGCTCCTAACCCTCACCGTGGCAAGCGAAACGAAAGCAGCTACCTAACTTTTATAGCTGAAGAGTTGGCCAAAGTTTACCGAATAACTGCTCAGGAAATTGGAGAAGTGACTACTGTGAATGCGAGAATGATGTTTGGCCTTAGGTAACCCTTCTTGAGTTCGGACCCGCATAACGGTTGCTAAAGTTGAAATGCCATTTCCCTTTCCTGCAATAATATTGCCCCACCAAACTAAAGAATACGATGAACGAATTAGCAAAAACAATAGTGGACGAAATGGCTGCTGCCATGGACAAGGCTGTGATTCACACTGAATCTGAATTTTCAAAAATACGTGCCGGCAAGGCGATGCCAGCAATGCTCGATGGCATACATGCAGAAATGTATGGAGCCAAAATGGAGCTGAATGCACTTTGCAGTATTTCTGCTCCTGATGCACGAACGTTGTTGCTCACCCCTTTTGACAAGGCCAGCATACACCCTATTGAGAAAGCCATCGTGGAAAGCCATGTGGGGCTGAATCCTCAGAACGACGGAGTAGTTATTCGCATCACTATACCTCCAATGACAGAAGAACGTCGCAAGAACCTGATGAAGATGGTGAAGTCAGAAGGTGAAGCAGGCAAAGTGACCGTGCGAAACCTTCGCAAAGACTGCAATGAAAAGATACGCAAACTGAAAGGCGATGGTGTGAGTGAAGACGAACTAAAAGAAGCCGAAACCAAGGTGCAGCTAGTGACAGATAAACACATCGAAAAAATTGACCATCTCTTGATAGCCAAGGAGAAAGAGGTAATGACAATCTAAGTTGGAATCTGGGGTTGAAAGTCTTGAGTACTTAATGTAACCACCTAATTGCAACCCTGTCGTAATAATACGATCTACACTTCTGAATTCTGAGTCGAACACTAGCTCCAAACCCTAAACCCAAGACCAAAACTCATGCGACTCATTGAATGCGTGCCCAACTTTTCAGAAGGAAGGGATTTAGCCAAAATAAAACAGATAACTGATGCCATAGAAAGTGCTGAGGGTGTAAAACTATTGGATGTTGACCCAGGCAACGCAACGAACCGTACAGTGGTAACTATTGTTGGAAGCCCTGAAGCGGTGATTGAAGGAGCATTCCGCGGAATAAAAAAGGCTGCTGAAGTGATTGATATGAGCCAGCACACTGGGGCACATCCACGAATGGGAGCAACGGATGTGTGTCCACTTATTCCTGTTAGCGGGGTCACGGATGAGGAAGCCATTGAATATGCTAAACAACTGGCAAAACGGGTAGGTGAAGAACTTTCAATCCCTGTATATTTATATGAAAAAGCACAAGCCAATCCTGACAGGAAAAATTTAGCGGTAATCAGGGCGGGAGAATATGAAGGCTTTGCTAAAAAGATAAAACAGCCTAAATGGAAACCCGACTTTGGCCCTGTGGAATTTCCTGCGAAGGCAGGGGCAACGGTTATTGGTGTTAGAACTTTTTTGATAGCCTACAATGTGAATTTGAATACCAAAAGCACCCGCCTGGCCAACTCTGTAGCCTTCGACATACGCGAAAACGGACGTGCAAAACGCGAAGGAAATCCTTATACTGGCAAAGTGTTGAAAGATGCAGATGACAAGGAAGTCCGCATACTAGGGGCATTGAAAGAATGCAAAGCCATTGGCTGGTTTATTGAAGAATATAATGTAGCACAGGTGAGCATTAATCTCACAGACCCAACAGTGACAAGCGTTCACCATGCATTTGACGAATGCTGCAAGAGTGCCAACAAACGTGGCATGAGGGTTACAGGTAGTGAGCTCGTAGGGCTGATTCCTTTGAAGGCCCTGTTGGATGCAGGGAGGCACTACTTAAGCAATCAAAAGCGTTCGTTGGGGGTAAGTGAACAAGAACTGATTCATATAGCTGTGAAGTCGATGGGCTTGGACGAGCTAAGTCCATTTGACCCACAGAAAAAGATCATAGAATATCAACTGCGAAATCTTGCCGATGAGAAGTTGGTGGCGATGAGCCTGCTGGATTTTGCCGATGAAACTGCGAGCGAAAGCACAGCCCCGGGCGGTGGAAGTATTGCTGCTTATTGCGGCACACTTGGGATTTCTTTGGGAACCATGGTTGCCAATTTGAGTGCAGGGAAGAGAGGCTGGGAAGACAAAACTGAAACTTTCAGCAAGTGGGCTGAGGAAGGACAATTACTGAAAGCACAACTGATGCGAGCTGTTGATGAAGATACAGCAGCATTTACTAGCATCATGTACGCCTTCGGTCTACCCAAAGGCAGCGAAGAAGAAAAAGCAGCCCGCATTGCCGCCATCGAAGAAGCAACTATGTATGCGGTGGAAGTACCGCTGCGGGTGATGCAACTGAGTGCCGATTGCTTACCTCTGATAGAAGCTATGATAACCGATGGCAACCCCAACAGTATCACCGATGCAGGCGTTGGAGCATTGTGCATACGAACTGCAGTGCATGGTGCGTGCATGAATGTGCGGGTGAATGCTAGTGGCCTAAAAGACAGAGCGTGGGCCGACAATAAAATAGCAGCAGCCAAAGCTATTTTGCAGCTTACAGAGACCAAAGTTGCTGAAATGATAGCCGTGGTTGAATCGAAAATCTAAAATGGTCGAATTGTTTCAGGACAAAGTATTTCGAAGGGTATTCCTTTTTTTTACTGTTCTCGTAGGAGGTGTTTGGCTGTTTCTCAAAACCATATCTTTTGATCAATCTGCGTATGGTTTAGATTTATTCAGCAACCTGCAAATGACCTATACATGGCTTCAGGGATTTGAGCCATTGTATGAAGGGCGATATGGACATCACAGTTTGCTTCACAATTTCTATTTCAATATGTTGCTGGCTCCTTTCACCCTCATTTTTGGGGCATACGGACTGTTTATTGCCCATGTACTTATTACGCTCACGGCCTGCTTTCTTACCCTTAGAATGGTATGGATTCATCACCCAAACTTGAAATGGTATGCAACATGGTGGCTAGCCGTTTTCGTGGTGGGAATATATGGCTACTGGCTATTCGAAAATATATGGTATGGGTTTCATATCGAACTACTATATCCTTCTCTAAGTATATTTTTTGCCATTAGTTTGATGGTAGGCAAGCGTTGGCATCAAATACTTGCAGGGCTATTGCTCGTATTGGTTAAAGAAGATGGAGCAGTATTGGGCTGTGCTATCCACCTTTTCTATTTGTTCATGCAGTTTTCGTTAAAAAAACAATCGGCAGCAAAGGCATTTTCAAAAGCTACTGTGGTGGCTTGCGGTTGGGCATTTGTGTTTGCACTAGGCATGTTCTGGATGTATTATCTCAACGATTTTCAAAGTTTGCGTACCAATAAGGCATTCCACTATTTCTTTACGGAAGCCAAAGCCGAACTGCTCCCATTTGTAAGCACCTGCTTGGCCCAGGCATTCGACTTGCTCATCCCTGTCTTTTGTTTCATTGGCTTGTTTTTCAAGTGGAGATATTTGCTAACAGTGGTAATCCTAGTGTTACCATTATTGGCTGTTGGTATCATTTCCTCCATGCTTTATTACCCCTTCTTCGACCATGCCCTCGCTTGGTGTCCTCGCTTTGCCCACTATTATGGCTTTTTGCTGGCCGCTATGCTCATGCTGCTGGTCGGTGAAAGGTTCCGTTTTATCTTACTCCAACCCAACCTTAAGATAGCCTACTTTCTCTGCATGGTGTTATTTCTTTTTCATCAAAAAGATCACTTAAAGAGGATACGAAACTACCATGTTTTTGAAGTGGCTAAAAATAGAATAGCGGAATTCATCAAACCTACTGCAAATAAGAATAGAGACATCGTTCAAAAGATTTCAAAGCGTGTTCCACACGCTAAATGGGTAGCCCTCCCATCTGCCTACTACAACTTTTTTCATCGGCATAATTTCATGTCAGCCGAGTCCGAATATATCGGCAACGGGCCACCAGGCTCACCTGATTTGCTCATCCTTCTGCACAACCAAGAGCAGGTGGACACAATGGCCAATTATGTAGATTTCAGAAAGTACAATAGCGACACATTAGCCGATTTGCTAATCTATCACAAGCCATCGATGCACCTAAACCTCAAAGGGCTGAAATAGGCAGTGTGTCAAATCTATTATTAGTCCTACCACTAAGCATAGCCTAAAGCGTTACTTTTGCACCCATTTTTATTTATATGGAAAATTTGATAATGATAGGTCAGGTATTGCTCGGCCTCTCTATTTTGATAGTGCTGCACGAAGGCGGCCATTACCTTGCTGCACGTGCCTTTGGCATCAAGGTCGAGAAATTCTACCTATTCTTCGATGCTTGGGGCTTCAAGCTTTTCAAGTTCAAAAAAGGCGATACCGAATACGGCATGGGCTGGCTGCCATTGGGTGGCTATGTGAAAATAGCTGGCATGATAGACGAAAGCATGGACAAAGAAGCCATGAAACTGCCGCCACAACCGTGGGAGTTTCGCAGCAAGCCAGCTTGGCAACGGCTCATCGTTATGTTGGGTGGCGTTACCGTGAACCTCTTTTTGGGCATACTCATTTTTTGGATGCTGGCTTGGGCCAATGGCGAAGACAGACTTCCTATTTCGAAGCTGAAATACGGTATCCATGCGGGTGAAATTGGCAGAAACATAGGCTTGCAAGATGGCGATACTATTTGGGGAGTGGATGGCAAAAAAGTGAAATACTTTGAAGACCTGAAAACACCCGACCTATTGATGGGTGATGACCATCGCTACAATGTGCTTCGCAACGGTGACTCATTGGATATTAAACTTCCAATTGACCTGTTGGACAAGCTTTCTGACGGGAAGGGAGGCGATTTCTTCATTCCACGATATAAGTTCAAAGTAGTAGAAGTGATGGAAGGAAAAAATGCGAAACTTGCGGGCATAAAAGTGGGTGATTTGTTTGAGTCGGTGAACGATTCAGCAGTTGAATACTTCGATCAGTTCCAAACCTATTTGCAAACTTGGAAAGGCAAAACTGCCACTTTCAAACTAAAACGTGGGAGTGAACTTGTAAGCCTCAAATGTGCTATCTCCAGTGAAGGAACTATTGGTATTGGTCAAACAGAAATTGGCGAACTGAAATACGACCACCAAACCTACGGATTCGTTGAATCGGCAAGTGTGGGTTGGACTGGAGCTTTCAGTGCGTTGAGTACAAATATCAAAGGCTTAGGCAAAGTTTTCTCTGGCAAAGTTTCCGCTTCCAAGTCGGTTCAAGGCCCCATTGGCATTGCCAAAATATATGGCTCCACTTGGGACTGGGCTCGCTTCTGGATGCTCACCGGGATGCTTAGCCTTGTCCTGGCATTTATGAACCTGTTGCCAATACCTGCCTTGGATGGTGGCCATGTGGTTTTCCTTCTGATTGAAATTGTGCGTGGCAAGCCAGCCAGCGAGAAGATATTGGAGCGTGCCCAAATGGTGGGCATGATTATCCTGCTCACATTGATGGTGCTCATTTTCGGCAACGATATATACAAACTGATAACAGGCTGATGGATTATTTTGCCTTATTCGGCATTTCTGAAAGTCTCACGGTTGATGCCGTTTCGCTCAAAAAAAAATACTACGATCTTAGCCGCAGTTTCCATCCCGACCTACACACCGGACAGCCGGAAGAACTGCAAAAGCAGATGATGCAAATGACTACAGAAGCCAATGCGGCGTACAAAATTTTAGGCGACAAATGGAAACGGACTGAATACCTTTTGCACAAGCAAGGGCTACTTAACGATAATGCAAGTCTTCCATCCGCCTTCTTAGCCGATATGATGGACTTGAACGAGCAACTTGCCGACTTGCAGTTTGAGCCAAATGAAACCAAAGCGGCACAACTAAAACAAGAAGTAGGCAAATTAATAGCTAACTCTGACAATGAACTTCACAGCGTCTCTCAGCAATTTGACCATGCAGATGATGCTGAGAGCCAAAGCCTGTTGCCCACACTAAAAAACCTGCACCTAAAAAGCAAATACCTGTTGCGGTTAAAAGCCTCGGTAGATACCTTTGCAACCTGAATTTTAAGTGACAATGCTCTATCTACCGAGCCTGTTGAGGAACTACAAAATTGTAATTCCAAAATCGTAAATTCAACTGCCCGGATGGCGGCCCCGATAGCTATCGGGGTGGTAGACGTGGCGGATAAGAGAAATGCCCGGATGGCGGCCCCGATAGCTATCGGGGTGGTAGACGTGGCGGATAAGAGAAATGCCCGGATGGCGGAATTGGTAGACGCGTTGGTCTCAAACACCAATATCGCAAGATGTGCCGGTTCGACCCCGGCTCCGGGTACTTTTAAGGAAGCTCTGACGTATGTCGGGGCTTTCTTGTTTTTATAGATGGCATCTGTTTATATTCTGTTTTCCAAAGACCTTGATAGGTTTTACACTGGCAGTTGCAACGACCTCTCTTATAGAATAGGTCAGCATTTGAATAAGGAATTCCAAACTAGTTTTACTTCAAAAGTTGATGATTGGGTCTTGTTTTTCTTCATTGATGATTTGGGATACGAACAAGCAAGATCGATAGAATTACACATTAAAAGAATGAAAAGCAAAATTTATATTGAAAATTTGAGGATGTATCCAACAATGGTTGAGAGATTAAAGAGGAAATATTACCAGTGATGGCGGCCCCGATAGCCATCGGGGTGGTAGACGCGTTGGTCTCAAACACCAATATCGCAAGATGTGCCGGTTCGACCCCGGCTCCGGGTACTTTTAAGGAAGCTCTGACGTATGTCGGGGCTTTCTTGTTTACAAATTTTTAGCACAAGCGTACTTCATAAATCCTATAGTGTACTTCAACAAAAAAGCCATCCCACTAAGGATGGCTCTAGTGCCCACCGGGAGACTCGAACTCCCATGCCTCTCGGCTCTGCCGCCTGAAGACAGCGTGTCTACCAATTTCACCAGGTGGGCCTGAAAGGGCTGCGAAATTAAGGGAAACCGCAGTCTGCAACAAACAAAAAACCGCTACTCGGTTGTGACTTTTCGTTCATATATGAGGCCTATCTTTTTGGTCTGGAGTCACTATATGCACAAATTGAATTCGAAAAGCTTGAGTGGTTCTGTTATAAAAACTAGTACCAATTGGCTTAATAGACATTTTTGATGCTCAAAATTGCTGCAGCTATTGGCTGGCATAGCTTTGGGTCGGTTCAAAGGCTATGAATAAAAAAACTGCTTTTACTGTGGGTCGAAAATTATCAAGAAAAATGGGACTATTAACAAAGTGCAACGA
>SHWZ01000010.1 GCA_009693575.1 Flavobacteriaceae bacterium
ACCGCTGCCATTGCTCTGGATGGTACCATTGTTGGTAACATCGCCAGGGCAAGTAATAGTATAGCCCGAGTCGCTCACAAATGTTGTGGCATTAGGGATTACCAAGTAGTTAGCTATACTCGTATTACCAGTGAATCTGTATGAACCAGGTCCGCTGAGCTTCAAGTAGTGGTAGGCTTGGCCTGGTATGTTCTGGGCTTTTGATAAATTCAACTGACCTCCGTTGTGAAGAAGGGTTCCGGTTGAGTTCTTCACATAAGCTCCATTCACCGTAAGGTTGGCTCCATTGTTAAGTGTGAGAACAGCTCCTGCATTTACAGTCAATGTGCTACAAGATGCAGCAGAGATAATAACTGGCTGATTTGCTGACCCTGATATAGTAACAATAGAAGTGGCTATAGGAACAGTACCATTACACCAGTTGAGTCCATTATTCCAATCGTTGTTTACTTTACCCATCCATACATTGGTAGCTCCAATAGAAACTGTAACAATGTTTGTGAAAGCAGGGTTACAGCTACCATAGCTCACTTTAGCACGGTACATGGCAGTAACTGAAGGAGTGAAAGGCATAGTGTCATTTGTGGCTCCACTTAGATCAGACCATGCGTTTGTTCCTATTTTAATCTGCCATTGGATGGTACCATTGAAGCCAGCTACGTACATTGTATCCTCTTGTCCAGAGCACAATGAAGTAGACCAAGCTGACGCTATTCCTGCAGTAGCATTAGGATTAACAGTCACAGTAGCAGTATTTGATACTCCAGTTTGGCTGTAAGCATCAGTTACTGTGCAAGTGATATTGAAGGTGCCTGTATAACTAGGATTGTAACTGAACTGGTTGTAAGGCGAGCCTGTACCAGATGATTTAACAGTTGATCCTTCTTTCCATACATAATTGTGGGTTGAAACAGCAGTACCCGTTGTAAAGGTTTGCCCTATGCCCACACAGAAAGTAGAAGTACTTGGTGTGATAGTAGGAGTAGGAGCTGGAGGTGGCATCAAAACCACATCGTAATCCTGGGTTTCTCCTGCGTAGGTCAATGTTCCGCAAGCAGATACCGCATTTGCCTGATAGGTATTCCTAACACGCAGACGGGTTGTACCAGCTATAACGCCTGTACTTGGAACGGTGATAACAACAGGTGTAAGCGATGCATAATTCACATTTTGGTTCTCACCCATTTTCTCACCTGCATCGTCAAAGTCACCATCTTGGTTCACGTCGGCAAATACACCAACAGAGATGTTGTAGGTAGTACCACCCAGAACTTGCAATGTATCAACTTTGCCCATAGTCAATGTACAAACTGGCGTAGTGTAGTAAGTATACGAGTTTGTGAAGGTTTGGTTGCTGCTGGTATGATCAAACGAACCGGTATTCTTCTTAACACGACTCATGTACATCTGTGTAGAGTAATCGTTGCTATAAGTACCGATGCAATAAGCAGGAATAATCTTACGCTTGCAACCTGGAGAGGTTGGGCTAGGCGTTTGGCTTGAACCAGCAACTATTATCTGTGTAGCGTTAACAGTTACCGAGTCACCCGCTGTAGCTGCATTTTTTATGCGGTATGTAATCCATACATAGTTGGCTCCAGTGCTCAAGGCTTGTGAGCCTGTCACAGTGAAGGTACCATTAGGACCAACTTTAGTCCCGAATAGCGTAGTAGTAGCAAAAGTGTTGGTGTTTCCAGTGAAGTAAACCTTCACCGAATCCACATTATTCGCGATAGTACCCGTAGTGCCATTTGTATTCAAATTCAACTGTGTCAAGTTCACTGGAGCTCCACTAGCACTCATCGTTACAGTTAGCTTAGCTACCTGAGCATACGTTCCGCCTACAGCAGTTCCGCATGTCACGCTTGATACCGCAGAGCTAACATAGCTCATTGGCACGTTTACAGTGCGGCTTCCGCTAGGTGCAGTAGTAGTAGAGTTGTAAGTAGTGGCACTGATAGTGGCCGTGTTTACTTCTATGTCTATAACGTTGGCTGTAGTAGCACTACCTAGGTCATACGCAGCCCAGAAGTAGTTAGCTCCTGTTACCAAGGCTTGTGAGCCTGTCACAGTGAACGCACCATTAGGAGTTCCGGTAGATCCAAACGTAGTAGTAGTTGTAAACGTATTAACGGTTTCAGTATAGAAAACCTTGGCATTGCTAATGTCACTGCTGGCATTAGTTGAACCATTGGTGTTCAAGCTAAGATCGGTCAGGGTCAATGCACCTGTGCAACCACTAACTGATACTATTATGCCTGCAATCTGATTGTTGTTAGAGTTAGCAAACACATCCGTAGTAACAGCTTGAGATGCATTAACAGACTGAACGTTCATAGCACTGTCGCCAATGACTACACTGTAGTCTTCAGCCTCACCATAGTTCACTTGCAATCCGCAAGCTGATCCAGGTCCAGCGTTAGTTGTGTAATATTCATTGACAACACGCATACGAGTAGCACCTAAGGTAGCACCACAAGGAACTGTAACTGTAAAGTTCAAGGTACTTGCACTGCCGCTTCCAGTTGCTCCAATCCAGTTGTTATACACACGTTCCGATGCTGCAAATGCACCATCTTGGTTAAAGTCAATATGCACACTAGTCAAGTTGTAGTAGTTGTAGCTTCCAGTGATTATCTGCATATTGGTTACCGAACTACGGGCAAGTGTAGTAGATTGAGTAGTGTAATCAATAGTTCCACTTTGTCCATTAGGAGCAGTAGTGGTGTTGTTGATTGATTTCAAAACAACCTTAGTCATTCCGATAGGAGCACCAAGGTTACTTATCCAGTTTGGAGAGCAATAAGCATTCATTATTGAACGGCATCCTGATGGATTACCTACGATAGGCGTTTTGGTAATGGTAGTACCACCAGAGTCCAAGGTGGCCAATTCAAATTCAGCATCAAGGCAATCACCAACTGTGGCATTGCTTGGCACGTCATAAGTCAACCAGAAATAGTTGTCGCCGGCACCTATTGCAGCTGAACCATAGATGGTAAAGCCGTAGATAGGGTAAGAGTAAGTAGAACCATACTGGGTAGTAGTAGCGAAAGTGCTGCTTGTGCCAGTGTAGTAGATACGAACGTTTCCGATATTACTTGTATTGGTAGACCCAATATTAAAGTCCATTTCCGTCATGTTCGGTGAGGTACCTTGGCCATTTCCTGTTATTTTCACACGCAGGATAGCTTGCTTGTTGGCACCACGCTGAATTGCACCAGTTACCTGATCGGTAGTTAGTGCAGTGATAGCAGCTGTAGCTGCTATAAGTCTATTACCTGATGGTGCAGACGATGAACCATAGGTAGTAGAATTCATAGTCATCACAGTTCCTTCGGCATCCAATGCATTTCCAACGGTAGCACTGCTGGCTATGTTATAAGCCAACCAGAAGAAGCTGCTATCAGAAGTCAATACTTGCGAACCAGTCACAGAGAATGCACCACTTGGTGTGTTTGTAGTACCAAATGTAGTAGTAGTAGCAAACGTTTTACTATTTCCTGTGAAGAACACTTTGGCAGCAGTTATATCTGAAGCTGTAGTAGTTCCGTTGGTATTAAAGTCGAACTGGGTAGAAGTGAAAGTCGCACTACCACAACCAGATTTGTTCACACGTACCATCAACATTTGATTGTTGGTACTACTAGGTGATACAAATACCGTAGAGGCAGTAGTCGTCACAACACTGGTAATCGCCAATTGGTTATCGCCAACAATTACGGTGTAATCCTCAGCTTCACCATAACTCAGGCTTGTGCTGCAAGGGCTGATTGCGGCATTGTATGCAAATATTACTCTCATCCTTGTTGGGCCAGTTGCAGCCGAGCAAGGAACAAGGATGTTGAAGTTGAATGGACCAGTATTAACTGTTCCAGAATTATCAGAGAACGATGCCACGGCTTCGCCGGCATCATCAAAGTCACCATCCTGATTCCAGTCAATGTAGGCTGTCAAGTTAGTATAATACTGGTATGAACCATGCTTCATGCTGAACGGATAGGACACATTCTTGAGAACCGTGGTTGACAAGTTAGTGTAATTCTGCACAGCAGGTGAAGTACAAGCAGTGGTATTGTTAATGCTACCGAAAGTAACATTTGTAATACCCATTGTATTACCATTGTTTCCATTAGGCCAAGCTGGGGTACAATATGGGGGTATAATTCTACGCTTACCATACGAGATACCTGCACCAGCATTCTGGGTTGCACCATCGGTATAAATCCTGGTTAATGTAGCAGTAATAGAGTCACCCACATTGGCTGCACCTGCACCGTAAACATCGTAAGCAACATAGAAATAGTTATTTCCTACTTGCAAGGCTACAGTTCCTTTGAAAATCATATTACCATTAGGGTTATACAAATCTCCACCGAATTGTGTAGTAGTAGTAAAGGTCGTGCTGGTTCCAGTGAAGTAGCAACGGGCTACTGATGCATTGGTAGTAATGTTTTGTGAGCCTGAAGTATTTGCAACTAATGAATCCAAATTAATAGAAGCACCAGAATTCATTATCACATTCACAAGCATAACATCCGCATAGTTAGTTCCAATAATTACATTGTTAGGAGTAGGAGTCCAAGTTACGCTGTTAAACGTCATTGGGTTTTGGAGTAGGCGGTTGCCAGATGGAGCTGTAACACTTGGAGTCTGTGTTCCACTGCTCAATACAAAATCAGGACAAGTCGCATCCACCACATTTCCTAAAGTAGCACCACTAGGCACATCGTAAGCAAGCCAGAAATAGTTGCTTCCACCTACCAATGCCTCTGAGCCGCTAACACTGAATGCACCACTTGGGCTACTAGTAGTAGAACCGTACTGGGTAGTGGTAGCAAACGTATTGGTTGTTCCAGTGTAGTAAACTTTAGCATAGCTAATGTCTCCAGACGCGTTTGAACTACCAGCAGTATTAAAGTTAATCTGAGTCAGGTTTGGTCCTGTTCCGCAACCTCCGCCTACTACTGTCAAACCAAGGATATTGTTCTTGGTGGTATTCAGTTGTATAGAAGTGGTAAGGGCCTGGGTAGCTATACTTGACACATATACGAATGCACTGTCGATGATGTTCACACCATAGTCTTCGCAATCCACATAGGCATTGCTCACGCAAGGAGTGTTGGTAAGAGCTCCCATACCACTGTAGATTGACAATACCCTCAAACGAGTAGGTCCAGTAACTGCCGAACAAGGAACAGAGAATGTCACAGTGCCATTGGTATTCATAGCCAATGCACTTATTCCACCAACATCTTCACCTGCATCATCAAAGTCACCATCTTGGTTCCAGTCAACGAATATCTCGGTATTCATTGTGTTACCTGCACCACCTGTTTGTATAGTGATGGTATTGCTAGTCAATTTGGTGATGTTGGTAGACATAGTACCTGAGTAATCATGATACACTTGTGCTTGGGCAGTGCCTGATGGCATGCTTGAAGCAATATTGCTAATGCTTCCCATTGATACATTTTGGATACCGAAGTTACAGCAGAATGAAGTAGATACGGGGATACAATATGCACTGATGATTTTACATTTACCAGTAGTTGAAGCGGCACTTGTCGATTGGTCTGTGCCATTCACAGTTACTTTGCTAACGGTAGCAGTAATTGAGTCATTGATATTGGCTCCACTTGGAACATCGTATGTAATCCAGAAGTAGTTGTTTCCTGCTAACAATGAGGCAAGTCCAGTGAAACTCATTTTAGTAGCACTCAACGTTGCGATGGTTGAGCCATACTGGGTAGCAGCAGAAAATATGCTGCTAGCTCCAGTATAGAATACCTTAGCATTGTTTGCATCTGTAGTCATTCCACCTGTGCCTGTATAAGCGTTATCGGCAATCAGCGAATCCAAATTCACGGTAGCACCAGAGCTCATATTCACTATCACTTTAGTCATCACAGCCATAGAATTTCCTCTTGGTATATTGCTTTTCATCTGATTCCAAGTAACACTATTAAATGTCATAGGGTTTTGGATGAGGCGTGTGCCAGAAGGAGAAGTAATGGTAGGAGTCTTGGTAGAGCCATTGATAACCATGGTAGCACATTGTGCATCCACTACGTTACCAATAGTAGCTGTGTTAGAGATGTCATAAGTCAACCAGAACCAGTTGGTATCGCCCATCAGGTTCTGAGAACCATTAATGCTGAACGAACCACTTGGTGAAGATACAGTAGAGCCATACTGGGTAGATACGGCGAAAGTGCGGCTATTGCCAGTGTAGAATATCTTAGCTGCATCTATATCTCCTGCACTTGTAGAACCAGTTGTACTCAAATTGAACTGAGTAGCTGGGGTAGAACCTCCGCAACCAATCATGACTACTTTGATTTCTATAACTCTGGCATTGCTCACACCTTGAGATACCGAAGTAGTAAGACCTTGTGCAGTAGTGCTGCTGCTATACGTAGCGGCACTGTCAAGGACATTAACACTATAATCTTCGGCATCTACATAGTTATTACTCATACATGGATTGCCTACAAGACTTCCTGAACCAGTGTACATTGACAATACCCTCATGCGGGTAGTGCCCAATACAGCAGAACAAGGAACTGTGAAAGTTATAGTGCCATTCGTGTTCTGTTGTAAGTTCTGCACGCCACCTACGTCTTCGCCAGCGTCCTCAAAGTCACCATCCACATTCCAGTCAATGAATATCTCCGTATTCATTGCGTTGCCAGCTCCACCAGTTTGTATTGTAACTGTGTTACTTATTAACCTCTTGATATTGGTTGACATGTTGGTGTAGTCATGGTAAACTTGTGCTTGTGAAGTCCCATTTGGCGTACCTGAACCAATGTTGCTTATGCTTCCCATTGATACATTGTTGATACCAAAGTTACAGCAGTATGCAGTAGATACAGGAATACAATAAGGATTCATAATGCTACGTGTTCCAGCAGTAGTGGCAGAGCCTGGAGTTTGTGTAGCTCCGTTAACTGTTATACGGGTCAACGAGGCTTCCAGTACATCACCGAAAGTAGCACCACTTGGTAGAGTGTAGGTAATCCAGAAATAGTTGTCGCCAGCTAATAATCCTTGAGTGCCTGCAACCAGTACAGTGCCGTTAGGAGAATTTTGAACAGTACCAAAAGTAGTAGTGGTAGCAAAAACAGTGCTTGCACCAGTATAGTAGCACATAGCAGAAGTTAAATTGGTACCTACATTTTGTGAGCCTGCAGTAGCAAACACAATTGAATCCATATTCACCGAAGCTCCAGAGCTCATGGTGATTTTGATACGGGTCATGTCGTTATCAGATGTTCCTTTGATAACCTTGCTAGTTTTCTGCTGCCAACTCATGCTGCCGAAAGTCATCGGGGCTTGTATTGTGCGGCTTCCACTTGGGTTAGTTACCGAAGGAGTGCGGTTAGATGTAACAGTAAATCCTGTGCATTGTGCATCAAGTACGTTTCCGTTAGTTCCACCAGAAGGAACATCATAAGCTAACCAGAACCAGTTGGTATCATAGGTCAGATTCTGCGAACCCGTGATGGTAAATGAACCACTTGGACTTGAAGCAGTAGAACCGAACTGTGTTACAGCTTGGAATGTGTTACCATTTCCAGTGTACCAAAGTTTGGCGTTCGTGATGTCATTCGAAGGATTGGTAGAACCAGTAGTGTTCAAGCTGAACGAAGTAGCTGGCAATGTGCCACCGCAACCGTCAGTTATTATAGGAATACCAATGATTACATTGTTTGAAGAACCTGTAGGGGCGGCCGCAGTAGAGGCTTGTATTACATAACTAGAAGCATAGCTCAATGCTACGTCAGTTACATTCACCGTGTAGTCTTCACCTTCGCCATAGTAGTTGTAGTAACCACCACCGCAAGGATATCCATTAGGATTAGCAGTGTTGTTGTACTCCATGATAACACGCATACGGGTAGTTCCCAAAGCAGCACTACAAGGAGGGGTAACATCGAAGGTAAAGGTTCTCATTGAACCAGCACCAGCATTGTATGTGTCAAATACTTCTTCTGAGGCTTGGAAAGAACCATTTTGGTTCCAGTCAATGTAGACAGCGAAGTTTTGGTTATAGTCGTAAGAACCAGATTTTACAATCATGGTATTGGTACTCTTCTTTTCGATATCAGTTACCTGATTAGTAAAGTCCTGAATAGAGCCGGTACCACCGAGAGCTGTAGTTGTATTATCGATTGAACCAAGGCTCACCTTAGTAATACCAAAGCCAGCTGTATAATTATATATCCAAGTCATCGTGCAATAAGGAGGATTGACTTTACATTTACCCGCAGTAGTTGGAGTATTTGCAGAATAGTCAGTTCCATTTACGGTAATTTTTGCCATAGGTGCAGTTACTGAATCGCCCGCAGTAGCTGAAGCAGATATGTCATAAACTATCCAGAAGTAGTTATCGCCCACCAGCAAGCCATTGGTGCCGGCTACGGTAATAGTGCCGCTAGGTGATGTTACTGTTGAACCATACTGAATTGCGGCTGAGAATGCACTAGAAGCACCAGTTGAGTAGATTTTAACACGCGACAAATCAGACACAGCAGTTGAGCCATCAGTGGTAAACTGGAGTGTATCTAAATTGATTGAACCACCTGAATTCATTTTCACATTCACCAACGTCATGCGGTTGTCATTCGTACCTATTATCACAGCATTGGTTTGCTGAGCCCATATCAAACTATTAAAAGTCATTTGAGCTTGAATAGGGCGATTTCCTGATGGGTTAGTTGTGGTAGGAGTCCAAGCAGAGCCAATAGTCAAGCTAGTACACTGTGCATCAACAACGTTGGCAACTGTAGATCCAGAAGCAATGTTGTAAGCCAACCAGAACCAGTTAGTGTCAGTCAACAGGTTCTGAGAACCAGTGATGCTGTACGAACCATTAGGGTTGCTAGTAGTGCTGCCAAACTGAGTTGCAGTAGCAAACACATTTGAATTGCCAGAATAGAACAGTGAAGCTCCAGTCACATCGCCTGAAATATTAGTACTTCCAGTTGTATTCACTGTGAAAGAGCTAGCTGTCAATGAGCCGCCACAACCACCAGTTACAACAGGGATGGAAAGGATAACATTGTTATTGGTACTCTGTGCCACAGCCGAAGTCAAAGCCTGATACGTATTAGCTGATACAAACGACATAGCACTGTCAATTACATTGATTGTATAATCCTCGGTCTCGCCATAGCTATTTGTATTACAAGGGTCGAGATTAGTGGTAGAATATGCATGTAGCAACCTCATCCGGGTAATACCCACCAAAGCCGAACAAGGAACTGTGAAGTTCTTCGTATAAGTTGCAGTAGAATTCATATTATTTTGCTCTCCAAGCTTTTCACCGGTATCATAGAAGTCGCCATCTTGATTCCAGTCAATCCAAATGGCCATGTTCTGTGCAGAACCATAGCTGCCCGGCTTAAATGATATTGTTTGATTAGAGTAGCGTTGAAGGGTTGTGCTTAGGGTCAAATATTCTTTGTATACTTCACTTTGTGCATTGGTGGCGGGAGTGCCGGTAGTGTTATTTATGCTACCCAATTTAACTAAACTAATACCCATTCCACAGCACATATTGGTTACAGTAGGAATACAGTAAGGGGCAAGGATTTTACGCTTGCTACTTACCGAGCCTGGGCTAGGTATATCAGCATTAGTAGCTACCACCACCCGATCAAAGGTAGCAGTAATAGAATCGCCAGTATTTGCACTCGCTTTAATGCCAGAAGTAAACCAGAAATAGTTATCGCCATTCAACATGTTAAATGGTGTACTAGGCACATAAGTCATTACGCCATTAGGGGCTGTAACATTCGTACCCACCTGAGCAACAGTGGTAGTAGCAAAGCTGCTGCTGCTGCCTGTTGACCATACCCTTGCGTTTTGCAAGTTAGTAGTTGGGCTGGCAGAACCAGTAGTGCTCAAGTACAATGAGTCAAGTACCACAGGGTAACCTGTGCTGCTCATGGTCACTTTCAAGCGAACGATTGGATTGTGAGCTGTACCTTTAAACATTGGTGATGTAATCGGCATGCTCATAGATGAGCTCACAATAGTCATTGGGTTATCAATCACTCGGTAGCCAGCAGGGTTGCCAGTGTTAGGTGTAACGTTGTTACCGCCAACTATTACATTGCTGATTGATGCATCCAACGTATCATAAAGGTTAGCAGTACTGCTTACAGCGTAAGCCAACCAATAGTATGAGTTATCAAGCGACACACTTTGTGAGCCTGTGATAGAATAACTACCACTTGGGCTTGATTGTGAGCCATACGAAGTGTTAGTACTAAACACAGAACTTGCACCAGTGTAGTACATAGTAGCCGCACTCAAGTTAGTACCAGGATTATTGGTTCCGATATTTCCAACAGTGCTCAAGTCGAACTGCGTCAGGCTAGCTGAACCGCAGCCAGAAGCTATTACATTCAATCGAAGCATTTCTGCAGAGGCAGCACCTGAAGCTACAGAAGCATTCAAAGCCGTAGTGGCATTGATAGCAGTAACCTGACGTTGGTTATCACCTACTATTACTGTGTAGTCTTCAGCTTCACCATATTGCAAGGCTGTATTACAAGGATCAGTGATACTTACATTATAAGCAAATATTACCCTCATCCTCGTAGATCCTGTAACAGCAGAGCAAGGAATAAGAATGGTGGAGGTGAATGGGCCGGCATTGGTAGCACCTGAGTTGTCTTCGAAGGTCGCAACGTTCTCACCTGCGTCCCCAAAGTCACCGTCTTGATTCCAGTCAATGAATGAACGCATATTGGTATAGTACTGATATGAGCCAGGCGACATGCTGAATGAATAACTCACGTTCTTCAACACGCTAGTGGAAAGATTTGTGTAATCCTGCACGGCAGCCGAAGTGGTTCCTGTGCTGTTATTTATTGAATTAAAAGTAACATTTGAAATACCCATGGTATTGCCGTTGTTGCCATAAGGCCAAGCTGGAACACAATAATCAGGAATGATTTTACGCATGTTGGTATTAGTAGCCGAACCACCAGACTGTGAAGTGCCGGCCACTTTAATAGAAGAGAGGTTGGCAGTTACAGAGTCGTCGGTAGTGGCAGAAGTAGTAATGGTGTAGGATATCCAGAAGTAGTTGTTTCCAACTGCCAATGCATTAGTTCCGCCGAACTTCATGGTGCCGCTTGGTGAATTAATCTGGGCACCGTAAAGGGTAGTAGTTGCAAAGTTGGCGTTGCTTCCAGTGAAGTAGCAACGGGCACTGCTGATGCTGCCACCTATTGAACCTGAACCTGAATAAGATGTCGCTGCTACCAATGAGTCCATGTTTACACTTGCACCAGTACTCATGTTCACATTCACACTAATCACATTGCAATTCAGCGTTCCTTTCGTTACATTATTGCTCATCCTTGCCCAAGTCACCGAATTAAATGTCATTGGGTTTAGGATGGAGCGGTTGCCTGAAGGAGAAGTAACAGTAGGAGTCTGTGATATGCTATTTAAGGTGAAGGAAGGTACAGTTGCATCTACAACGTTGCCGATGGTAGCTCCCGAATTCACATCGTAAGCAACCCAGAAATAGTTAGTTCCACCCTGCAAGTTTTGTGTACCGCTCACTGTGTATGAACCACTAGGGGTAGTTGCAGTAGAACCATACTGAGTAGTAGTAGCAAATGTGTTGGTAGTGCCAGTATAGAATACTTTGGCAGCACCTACATCACCACTAGGGTTTGTAGTTCCAGTAGTTGTAAGGTTGATTTGCGAAAGGTTGAAACCTGTTCCGCAACCGCCACCTACAACGGTCAATCCAACTATGTTGTTATTGTTGGTATTCGTTTGTACTGCAGTAGTATTGGCTTGTGTAGTAGTGCTTGAGACATAGCTAAACGCACTATCAGTAACGTTTACTGAATAGTCCTCACAGTCAAGATAGGCTTGGTTGGCACATGGTTGGCCTTGGATTTGATTGTAATAGTAATAGTAGATCGATAATACCCTCATCCTAGTTTGACCTAAAGTAGCCGAACATGGAACTTGGAAAGTTACCGTACCATTAGTATATCCAGCAAGAGTTCCAACTCCACCTACGTCTTCGCCAGCGTCTGTAAAGTCACCATCCTGATTCCAGTCAATGAATATTTCAGTTCCCATTGGATTACCTGCACCATCAGTCTGGAAGGTTACCGTATTGTTAGACAGTTTTTTGATATTGGTTGACATGGCTGTATAATCATGGTACACTTCTGATTGATTTGTACTAGCAGGCAGACTAGAAGCCATGTTACTTATGCTTCCCATGGATACATTGTAGATACCAAAGCTACAGCAATAACCTGTAGAAACTGGAATACAATATGCACCAATGATTTTGCGTTTTCCAACAAGAGTTGCTGAACCAACAGATACATTACTGCCGTTGATGGTCAATTTGGTCAAAGGAGCGTTGGCTGAGTCGCCAATACCAGCAGTAGCCGACAATTGATACACAATCCAGAAATAGTTGTTGCCAGCTACCAATGGTTGAGCACCAACAAACTTGAATGTTCCGTTAGGGCTGTTGGTCTGTCCGCCAAACTGGGTAGTAGTTGCGAAATTGTTAGTGCTTCCTGTAAAGTAGCAACGGGTATTGCTCAAATCGCCCAATGAACCATAGTGCCCAGTAGTAGAAGCCACAATAGAGTCCAGATTGATAGGAGCTCCACTATTCATGTTCACAACAACACGAGTCATAATAGCATTGGCGTTATTCCTGCTCACATTGTTTACGTACTGATCCCATGTTACATTGTTTAGTGTCATAGCAGCTTGAATAGTACGTGAGCCTGAAGGAGCAGTGGTGCTTGGATTTTGAGTATTTCCATTCACAACAAATTGAGTACATTCACCATCAACAACATTACCAGCAGTGGCAGAAGTGCTCACGTCATACGCTACCCAGAAATAGTTCGTTCCACCCACCAAGTTTTGTGAACCTGTAACAGTGAAACTGCCATTAGGGTTGCTGGCTGTTGAGCCAAACTGTGTGGCTACTGAGAACACATTAGAATTTCCTGTATAGAAAACTCTAGCTGCGGTGAGATCACCAGAAGCACTGCTTGAACCATTCGTGTTCAATGAGATAGAAGTTACTGGTAAAGTACCTCCACATCCAATGGCAGTCATTGTTACAGCTATTACTTGAGCATTGTTTGCACCCACAGCCACTTGGGCAGTTGATGCGGCAATGGTAGTGCTTGAAGCATAAGCAGCGGCACTATCAGTAATATCTACTGTGTAGTCTTCGCCTTCACCATAGCTATCTGTTCCGCAAGGGTCAGCAGATGTTGCGTTGTAACGCATTGTTACCCGCATGCGGGTAGTTCCCAGCACAGCAGAACATGGAACTGTAAAGTTGAATGTCACAGTAGTATTACCTGTAGAGTTATAATAACCACCTAACAATTCACCAGCATCAGCAAAGTCGCCGTCACCGTTCCAGTCAATCCAAGCTGCCAAGGTAGTGTTGCTACCAAAAGTACCTGAAGTGATGGCAATCGATTGGTTGGTCTTCTTCTTCATAGTGGTTGAAAGATTGGTATAATCGTTCCAACCATTAGGAGCAGTGTAGTTAATACCAGTAGTATTATTAATTGAACCGCAAACAATTTTGGTCAATCCCATTGTTCCAGCGTTGTGACCATTGGCCCAAGTAGGAACACAATAAGGAGCAATAATAGTTTTAGTTCCAGTTACGCTTGAAGGAGTTGAAGTATATGTATTGCCACCCACACGCAAACGAACAAGGTTGGCAGTAAACACATCACCAACTGGGGCTGCTACTTTCACATCGTACGTAAACCATACGTAGTTCACACCTGCAACCAATTGTTGCGTTCCACCGAAGAACATTGTGCCACTTGGTCCAGCAATTGTTTGTGAATACATCTGTGTAGTGGTAGCAAATGAGCTGCTATTACCTGTGTAGAACAAACGTGCATTTTGTACGTCATTCACAGCATTGGTAGTACCAGTGGTGTTGAATATCATTGAATCAAGATTCAATCCAGTACCAGAGCTCATTGTAATGGCAATGGCCGTAGTCACCTGACGGGTTGAGTTTTGAGTAGAAGAGTTAGTGTACTTGCTCCAAGTGTGCGAGGAGTAAGTCTGCGGAGCAGAAATTGTCCTTGTTCCGGTTGGAGAAGTAATGGTAGGTGAGTATGACACTCCATTTACAGGTGCATCCGTACACTGGGCATCAATTACGTTTCCATTGGTAGCACTACTTTGGATATCATAGGTAACCCAGAAGTTGTTGGTGTCTTTCACCAAATTAATAGTATTGGTTGGATATAAGTCATAGCTGCCATTCTGCGAAGCCATTTTGCCATACAAAGTAGTAGTGGCGAATGTGGCAGAATTTCCAGTCCAGAATACCTTGATTGAATCCAAATCGTTACCTGGGTCGGTTGATCCATTGGTATTCAACGTGAATTTATCAGCAACCATGCTACCCGTGCAACCTGTCATCACAGTCTTAATCTGAAGAATAAGATTGTTTTTCGTGTTGGTTCCAACAGCAGTGAGGGTGTTCTGCTCACAACTTACAGAATTCCAAGCCAATGTATTGTCCGTGATGGATAATGTATAATCTTCAACTTCGCCATAAGTAACTGGAGCTGTACAAGCAGTTGTATTTGCAAATGTTCCGTTATACTGCATTTTCGTGCGTATTCTAGTTGAGCCAAGGAGAGCATTACAAGGAACAATAAAGTTCAAAGAAACAGTGGCACCAGCACCCGCACCGCTGCTATTGATACCTAAAAATTCACTAGCATCAAATGTTCCGCTTTGATCCCAATCAGCCCATGCACCAATAAATTGGGCAGTGCCCGTCCAGGTGCCATTGGTAATGGCAACCGTTTGGCTTGAGCCACGCTGCATGATAGCAGTATAGGCAGGGTTATAAAAAGAGCCATAGTTAGTGAAGGTACTAGCACCTGCACTCGGTGGTGTGATAGTGGTATTATTAATACTACCCACCTTCACATTGGTGATACCGACACCTGAAAGTATATTGTATACGAGAGGAATACAATAGGCTGCTTTGATTATTCTGTTGCCTGTGGGTGAAGTGACAGACGGGGTCTGAACACCTACAGGAGAACCCATCGTAATTTGAGGACATTGTGCATCAACTACGTTATTCACGGTGGCGGCAGGCTTTATACCTACGCCAAGCCAGAAGTAGTTGTTGCCAGGTGCCAAGGCCAAAGATCCATTCACTGAGAATGGATTAGCCAAAATGGTAGCACCAGTCAATGATCCTGAACCGAACTGGGTAGAAGTAGCAAACACATTGCTGTTGCCGGTATAATATACCCGAACAGTATCAACGTCGTTTGCTATGCTGGTACTTCCAGAAAGGTTAAATTTCATTTGTGTTATGTTTACAGAAGCCCCAGTTGACATTACAACGTTCACTCCCAACATTTCGTTGCGTATGTCCGATCTGAACACATTGGCAAAATTGGTTTGGAATGCAACGGCATTTGTAAAGGTCATCAGGTTTTCTATAATTCTATTCCCAGAAGGAGCAGTAATAGTAGGAGTGTAGCCGATGCTACCAACAGTTGCCTGTACCAATTCCCCATCTATCACATTACCTACTGAAGCACCAGATTTCAAGTTGTAAGCCACCCAGAACCAGTTGGTATCAGCTACCAGATTCCGTGAACCGTTTACGTTGAAGGTAGAACTTGAAAGTGATCCTGCAGCACCAAATCTGGTAAGCGTTGAAAATACATTGCTGTTTCCTGTGTAGTACACACGAGCAGAATCAATATCTGCAACTGAATTCGACGACCCGTTGGTGTTTAGTTGAATCTGAGTTAAGTTCAATGTACCACTGCAACCAGAAGCTACAACAGCTATTCCAATTACTTCGTTATTGTTTGATCCTGGCAACACAGCCGCAGAAGCTGTTTGCGTAGCGAAGCTCGTATTGTATGTCAGGGAAGCATCCGTAATGTTAACTGTGTATTCTTCGGATTCACCATAAGCTCCATTTGCATTACAAGGTATTTGAGGTACAAGGACACTGTTGTAGTAGAACACGGCCCTCATTCTTGTTGGTCCAGTAGCCGAACAAGGTACAGTAAAGTTGTAAGACCTTGTGTTAAAGTTACCCGTTGCATTGTTAGTATATCCAATAAGTTCTCCTGCATCCACAAAGTCTCCATCCGCATTCCAGTCAATAAAAATTGCAGTAGTAGAGTTGGAGCCAAACGAGCCTGTAGTTATAGTTATGGTATTATTAGATTGTTTTGCAAGGGTTGTGGCGATACTGGTATAATCATTCACACCTCCAATAATAGCACTTGAATTATTAATAGAGCCTAAGGTTACATTGCTAATTCCCATAGTGTTTCCGTTGGTTCCATTCGCCCAAGTAGGGTTACAGTAAGGAGGTATAATTTTACGAACACCAGCAGGGTTATCTGAGGTGATAGTTTGTGTGCTTCCGCCAACAGTAAGTCCTACCCATTTGGCATCCACCGAATCATTGGTGTTTGCTGCAGTCTTAATATCGTAGGTAAGCCAGAAGTAGTTTGCACTCGTGCCCAAAGCCTGCGTTCCGTTTGTGGTAAAAGTACCATTAGGCGTAGCATTGGCTGAACCAAATTGAGTAGTAGTAGCAAAAGTGCTGCTACTACCTGTATAGAATATTTTAGCGTTCTGAATGTTGGTGCTGGCATTGTTGGTAGCCGTTCCTGAACCACTTGTGTTCATCACAATTTGGGTCAAGTCTGAAGGACCACCTGATGCACTCATATCCACTTTCATTTGCAGTATTACCTGATTTGTGGTGTTCTTGAATACCACTCCAGTTGATGCCTGATAGGCATTGGCCGCTGAGAAGGTAGCTGGATTAGCAATCAACCTGCTTCCGCTTGGAGATACATTGGCAGGTGGGTAAGTACTACTCCCTACTTTGATGCTTTTGGCATCCCATCTAGCATCCACTACATTACCAACTGTGGCACCCGATGCTATGTTATAGGTAACCCAAACATAGTTATTGCCGCAGGATAGTGCTTGGTTGAGACTGGTAAAGGCGGCATAGCCACTTGTGAATCCACTAGCCGTAGAGCCCAATTGGGTTGCGGTACTAAAAGTAGGACCCGTAGTATAAAATAATTTGATTCCGTCGACATCGGCATTGTTTGTACAATTACTTCGAACAACAAAAGAATCAAGAATTATTGAACCTGTCACCCCGCCAACTGGAAAGTCGACACGGGTAATCACGGCATTGGTATTATTCGGAGAGACCGATTGCACTGAAGCAGTATTAAAAGCAGGGTTGCTGGTCAAAGCCAATGCTCCTCCACCTGTTGGTGTGAATGTAAAGGTAAGATTCTTATTAAATTTACCTGTACTATAAAACGAACAACCGCTTGCAGAACTTGTACTTGAAGTAGCACCGTCCCAAGATCCTGAACTGTTGTTCCACGAAATATAGTCGTTTGTAGCACTTCCTCTGATACCAACGTTCATGTTGTTGTAGCCACAATTTGAGGTGCTTATAGCATACACTGAGTCATATACAAACTTGACAACTCCATTGCAGGTGTTAATCCTAGCTTGAAAACTGAACTTTGCGGCGTTATCGCAATATTGACTCATGTCACTCCATTGAATCACAAATTCTTGTCCTATGGTTTGATACCTAACAGCAGGAGCTGCTGCTCCACCCGTTGCGTTGTTAGAAAAGTAGAGGTAGTTGGCACAGGGTGCAACCACTCCGCTATAAGCTCCTGAAACTAGTGGCGTGTTGATGTAAGTGCCACAACTGCTACTCGCACTAAATGCAGCATAACCTCCTGGAAACAAGCAAATGTTACTGTACGACGTTCCATTCCAGGTTACGGCGGACGGTAAAGCAACGTTTACTGCGGTAGGGGTGTAGTAATAAATAGCACCCGACATGGCAGTTGTTGCACCACCTGCAGCGGTAATGGGGGTATAAGTCCCATACGACTTGGCGGTTGAATAGGTGCTGGCTATTTGGGCTTTTGTTCCCGTGTAGGCCAGCATCATGATTAGCATAAGCGACAAACAGGATGCGATTTTGCTCCACGTTGTCACCGACCGTTCACGCTTTTCAGCGTTAGCGGCAATTTTACTTGTAAAATTGTACATAGTTTTGATTGTTGTTTTTGGTAATTAAAAATAGATTGATGATTGGTTTTGTTTGATAAGGATTTTTAACCTGTCCAATTGAGATAACCAATCGTGAAATCCTTGTTGGACAGTCCGGAGTTGTAGTAGATTTTTTGTTCCAGGCGTTTTGTTTAGGTGGTTTTAAATTTTGTTAAACAATCGTGTATTGGTCGATGACTTGCCATCCGCACATAGCGGATAACATACCATTACCCCGATTTTGTAGAGTTTATTAATTGTGTCCATAGTAAAGCAGGTCTAGTGCCCTGAACACGAAAGATACGAAAAAGTATGATGGGAATCACATTTTCAAAAAAATAATGCTATTGTTGCTCAATTACTTAGAAATATGTAAGAAAATGTAAGAATACTTTCATTTTGAAAAAATAGAACTTAAAAATAGACGTTTGTTTAATTGGAAATATAAATTATTAAACAAATGTACTATTTCAAACAGGTCTAGTGTGGAAAACTTTGTGTAAAACCGCCACTTAATTGCTTCCAATTCTAAAGCTTGCCAGTAATTAATACTTAATGCTTTGGTGCTTCAAGAAGGTATAGAAGGTGTCGCCTCGCAAACCCAACCGTAGCGTCTCCAAGGGTATTACTTCGTTAGGTGCTATGTTGCCAAGATTGGCATTAGCTCCCAAAAGTTTGATAAAATATACTTGCTGCCCTTTTTGTGGGGTTTCCCAAATGATCTTGTCCATCGGTATCTGGGTCAGTATTTCATCCACCAAGCCCGAACGCACCTCACCGGTACCTCGGAAGATGCCGACATTTCCACTTTCTCTTGCTTCCGCTATCACTTTCCACACACCAGCTTGCAACTCCTTTTTCATAAGCTCAATCCACTTATACGGAGGGATGATTTTTTCTGCGTCCTTGCTGCCTACCTCAGATATGACAGTAACATACTTGCTCAGTAATTGAATAAACTCACACTTCTTGTCATGTGGCATTTCCAAGCTACCATCACTCACCTCGGCATACTCCATTCCGAAACGCTCAAGCACCCGCAAGTACTCATCAAACTGCTTGCGAATAATATATGCCTCGAACAAGGTACCTCCGAAATAGGTTGGAAGTCCAGCTTCACGGTACATAGCCAGTTTCCTTTCCAGATTTGCACTCACAACCGAGGTGCCGAAACCGAGTTTTACTATATCGGTGTATGGCTCGCACATCTCGATAAAATCTTCAGCTTCACGGGTGCTAAGGCCTTTATCCATCACCATCGTGATGCCGTCCTGTCGAGGCTTAGGTGTCCGCTTTGGTAAGTTTCTAAGTTTGAATGGGCTGCTACTCATAATTTGCGTCACAAAAGTAAGTGTTTGACCAATTAGCCTTTTGTAAATTATTAACCGCCAATCCGCACCAAGGCCCGAAGCATGATACCAGCATACATCTTGTAGTTGCGATAATCCACATCTGCCACCTGCAAACCACCATAGCCACCAATTGCATAGCATACTGTTTCCCTGATTTTTGAACTCCGATATACACATTTATATTGTTGAACACCGCTACTTGATCATTGGCCTCAAATTCTCTTTTTACAGGTGGTTTTAGCTTTTTCTGAAAGTCAAAATGGGCAATTTGCCTATCTATAAAATCAATCTCCAAGGCAGGCAGATGGAAGTATGACCCTACCGATGACCAAACCGCTGGGTAAAATTGGGTGTCAAACCCAAAAAACGTATGCCTTATTTTCGCAGCTATTTATCAAAACCTATGAAGCATCCTGCACTCCCTCTAATGTTACTTTTTTCCCTATCAGTAAACGCACAGATGCATAAGGACAGACAGGTCAACTGGCAACAGCAGGTAAACTACGAAATACAGGTAAAATTGGATGACCAGAACCATATACTTAACGGCTATGAAAAAATAGAATATATCAACAATAGCCCAGATGCCCTTACCGAAATATGGATACACCTTTGGCCAAATGCCTACGCCAACACAGAAACACCTTTTGCCAAACAACAAGTAGAAAATGGCAAGCTTGACCATTATTATGCTAAGGACGATGAACTTGGTTGGATAGACAGCCTCAGCTTTACGGTGAATGGTGACAAAGTAGAAATGAGACCTGGGCCAAGTATTGATATGGTGTATCTAAAATTGCTCAAACCGCTAAGTTCAGGCGAATACTGTATCATTCGCAGTCCTTTCAGGGTAAAAGTGCCTAAGAATTTTTCACGACTTGGGCGGGGTGACAGCAGCTATCAAATAACTCAATGGTATCCAAAACCTGCAGTGTACGATGCTAATGGCTGGAATCCGATGCCATACCTTGACCAAGGTGAGTTCTACAGTGAGTTTGGCAACTTCAATGTGAGCATAGACCTGCCAGAGACGTATGTATTGGCCGCAACTGGTAATTTGGTCGCTGAATCCAAGTCGAAAACGGCTGGAAACAAAATATACAACTATAAACAACTAAAGGTGCATGATTTCGCTTGGTTTGCAGACACAAAATTTAAGGTGGATAGTGCTTTTTGCAAATTGCCAAGCGGCCGGACAGTCGTTTGCTTGATGTACTATATAAAAGAGAAAGACAATAGCAAATTTACCCTAGTTGAATCAATAGAATACCTGAGCAAAATGGTTGGTGAATATCCCTATGAAACTGCCAAGGTTGTTATCGGGCCACTGTTTGCAGGTGGCGGCATGGAATACCCTACAATAGCTGTTTGCACCAATGGTGATGCTACAGTAGTTGAACACGAAGTGGGACACAATTGGTTTTATGGAATTCTGGGTAGCAACGAACGTGAACACGCTTGGATGGATGAGGGAATCAACTCGTTTTATGAAAGTCGATTCAAAGACAGGAGCAAGGAGGAATATATACAAGATAATGGCTTTGTGATTAAGTCGAATGAAGTTCCAGGCATGTTCAGTCCAGAGAAGATGATGGGTTTCAACTATAATACAAGTAACTTCCAACACACTATGCTTTTTCAATACCAGCAGCGAGGAAATGATGACCAAGCCATTGGCGTTCACAGCACAGAATTTTCTTCGCTCAACTACGGAGCAATTGTATATGGTAAAGCGGGTTTGATTTTCAATTACCTCAAAGCATACCTAGGCAATCAGGTCTTCGATTCGTGTATGCATAGCTACTTCCAGCAATGGAAGTTCAGACACCCACTGCCTGGTGATTTGCGGGATGTATTTGAAAAAATAACAGACAAAAATTTGAGCTGGTTTTTTGATGACCTCATCAATTCCAATAAGGTCCTCGACTATCAAATAATGGGTAAGTTCCGCAACAAAATTGCTGGATTAGATAGTATAGACATATTGAACAATGGTGAAGTGGCTGGGCCCTTGTTTTTGGGTGGCTACATAAATGGGAAATGGGAAATTTTGCAAGTAGAAGGATTCACAGGACTGAAAAGTATTGCTGTTACGAAATTTTACGAAAAATACATGATTGACCCGCAAGGAAATATGCCCGAATTGCAACGGAAGAATAATTCCATAAAGTGCAAAGGACTTTTTAATAAAACCGAAAAATTACGGTTGAAATTTGGGGGCAACTTGGAAGACCCCCATTATACGGATTTATACTGGTCGCCAATGCTTGGGTTGAACCGCTACAATGGATTTATGTTCGGGTTGGCTTTCTATAATGAGGCCATTCCTGAGAAGAAATTTAGTTGGCTTGCAGCACCGATGTTCGGCTTAGCTTCGCAGAGGTTGGCCGGCTTCGCACAGTTGGGCTACAAAATCAATTTCCGCAATGAACAGACGAAGCAAATTGAACTGCGATTGAATGGCCGAAAATTCGCATACGCAAATGAAGAAGTCATCATCAAAGGAGAAAGGGATACCAGTGGTAAGTTGACAAACATATCCTACGGAAAACGCATAGAAGGATATAACCGTTTGCAGCCCGAAATTATTGTTCATATTCGCAAAGACCCACGCAGCAGTATGGAACGAACATTTAGACTTCGCAGTGTGATTGTATGGGAAGAGACCCCACATATCTCTTACCCGGACGGGGTGAACTTGTTGCGACAAGTGTATTCGCCAAGAAGCAATTTTTTTGAAGCAGTTTTGGGGAATAACAACAGCCGTTCTATCAATCCCTATAAGGTTGATTTAGGCATCAGGCTACATCAAAAATTTCAATACCTACACGCCACTTTTGTCGGAGGTATCAATCTCTTCAACAAAAATAAAAAACTAGAATACCGTTTTTTTGCAGGCGGCCTCATGAAGAACGACCGATTTCAAACACCTGATGAAATAGAAAGATACTGGATGTATGCAAGTGGCAACAGCGGCCAACAAGATTATACATATGACTTTATGATTCCGGGTAGAAATGAAAGTGCCAATCTAAAATCAGGACTTTGGGCACAGCAGATATTACCCATCTTTGGAGGCATGAAGTTGCCTGCCAACTTTGGGTACACCTCAGATACATGGCTGTCTTCACTTGGAATTGCACTCCCTGCACCAGGCAAAGTTCCGGTGAAAGCATACCTTGATATGTGCTTTTTCAATTCTCTTTCTTACGATAATACAAGTACTTCTCATCAACGTTCACCGAAGTTTATATATAATGCAGGCTTCGCTTTAGTAGTTATTCCTAAAGTGCTTGAAATCTATTTCCCTCTATTGATGAGTCCTGAAATGAAAAATTATTTTACGTTGAATAATCTCAGCTATCGACAAAAAATATCTTTCCTACTAAACCTCGAAAATCTGAACCCTTTAGCCTTGAAAAAAATCTTGAGCAAAATAAACTTTTAATACATATTTATATGCCCAACGCAAGCAAAGGAGAAGAAGAAAAAGAGGAAATTCTGAAAAGATACAGGCAATTGCTGAAAGCCTGCAAACCTGCTATGCAGGATGGCGATAAAAAACTCATCCGCAAGGCTTTTGATATGGCCTTGGGAGCTCATAAAAACATGCGTCGAAAAAGTGGTGAGCCCTATATTTATCACCCCTTGGCAGTAGCCCAAATTTGTGCCGGAGAAATAGCACTCGGCACCACCAGCATTATGTGTGCTCTGCTTCACGATGTGGTGGAAGACACCGATATAACTTTAGAGAATATTAGTTTGAAATTTGGTGAAAAAGTAGCCCGAATTATTGACGGATTAACCAAGATAGAAGCTTCAGTTTTTGACAGTAAAACAGGCAGTGTACAGGCGGAGAATTTCAGGAAGATGCTTCTAACCCTGAGTGATGATGTTCGGGTGATTATTATTAAGCTTGCTGACAGGCTTCACAACATGCGAACACTCGACAGCATGGCTAGGCAATCGCAACTTAAGATTGCCTCTGAAACACTATACATTTACGCTCCGCTTGCTCACCGGCTAGGACTTTATGCTATTAAAACCGAGCTGGAAGACCTTAGTATTAAATATACAGAGTCGAAAGAATACCGCTTCATTGCATCCAAGCTGGCCGACACCAAATTAGAACGCAATAAGTTTGTAAAGAACTTTGTGGAGCCAATCAAAAAAAGGTTGGAAAATGCTGAGCTAAGCTTTGAAATAAAAGGCCGTCCTAAAAGTATATTCAGCATCATGAAGAAGATGAGCAAACAGAATATACCTTTTGAAGAAGTGTACGACCTTTTTGCTATCCGCATAATAGTGGATACTCCACCAGAAAAAGAGAAAGAAGACTGCTTCAAGGCATATAGTATTGTTACGGATATGTACACCCCAAACCCCGACAGATTCAGGGATTGGATATCTACACCTAAGGCAAATGGATATGAGAGTTTGCACACCACCGTGATGAGTACTGAAGGCAAATGGGTAGAAGTTCAGATTCGCAGCGAACGCATGGACGAAGTAGCAGAAAAGGGGTATGCGGCACACTGGAAATACAAAGACCAAAAGAAAGTAAAAATGGACGACAAGGCCGACTATAAAAGTATAAGTAAAAGCCAAGAAGACCGTGCAAGGCAAGACCCTGCAAGTGGTTTGGAAGACTGGTTGAACCGTGTGCGTGAAATGCTAGAAAATCCGGATAGTAATGCCCTTGATTTTTTAGACAATTTCAAGCAGGAATTGCAGGTGGAAGAAGTATTTGTTTTTACCCCAAAAGGTGATTTGAAAAAACTCCCGACAGGCAGCACAACCCTTGACTTTGCCTACGATGTACATAGTGATGTAGGAAATAAATGTATAGGTGCAAAAGTAAATAACAAACTTGTGCCGCTCAGCCATGTGTTGGTGAATGGCGATCAGATAGAAATACTCACTAGCACTAGGCAAAAACCTAACGAAGATTGGATAGAATTTGTAGTTACAGGAAAAGCAAAGTCAAAAATTCGGGAATATTTCAAGGAAGAAAAACGTAAGGTAGCCGGTGATGGGAAAGAGATGCTGGAACGCAAATTCAGGAACTCTAAAATAGAAATGAAGCCAGAGAATCTGGATATACTTTTAGACTATTTTAATTTGCCAACTGTTACAGATTTATACTATTTAGTAGCTAAGGGGATAATAGAGAAATCAAGCTTGCATTTGCAAGAGATATTCGACTATGAAAAGAAAAAAGAACTTGACACACGGCACAAGGTAGCTGAACATCACAAAGCCCGAGCAGAGAGGCCGCAACCAAGCAGACCCGATGCAGTATTCATAGGTGACAATGCCACCGAAACAGATCTTTTATATTCATTGGCTAAATGCTGCAACCCCATTCCGGGAGATGACATTTTTGCTTTTGTGACCATTGGTGAAGGTATAAAAATTCATCGTACTAACTGCCCGAACGGAACTGACTTGATGGCCAACTATGGTTACCGGGTGCAAAAGGCACGATGGGCCAGTTCGGACCCAACAAAGGAACGGGCATTTTTGGTTGGAATTCAAATTATAGGTACGGATGCAATAGGCATCGTAAGAGGTATCACAGATGTTATCTCCCAAAAGTTGCAAGTAAATATGAAATCTATTAGTATAGACACAGTGGACGGACGTTTTGAAGGTGGGATCGAATTATACATTTATGACACCAGTCACTTGGAAGATCTAATGGAAAAAATAAAAAAGGTGGAAGGAGTATATTCGGTGGATAGGCGGAGTTAACAACTTGAAAATTCATGGAACAATGTTTGACAAACAGGCTACAATGAAGAGGATTCTACTACTGCTTATGTTAATTAATTCGCTTGCGTTGCAAGCCGAGCAAATTATCGCCAACGGTTCGGAAGTATACTCAAAACCCGGCTCAATTGCTTTTAGATTGAATGGGCTAACCAGCATAGAGACAGGAACCGCGAAAGGGCTCTACACAAAAATAATGGTAAAAGTATGGGTGCTAGCTGATAGAATTCTGCACGATGATCACCTACACCCAAATTCCAAATTATTTGATTCATTGGGTAGACAGATTGGGAATAGTTACGCTGAAATAGTGTTTGAACGCCGCTACTGCACCGAAGAAGATGGCAGAATTTCAGCAGAGCTTTTTGGTGTGGTAGCAAACAACTCCATCGACGCTAAAACAATTGTGGAACATGACCTTAACCAGCTATTCCGCAATTACAAAAAACAGCTAATCTTTAAAGATTTTCAAACTCATTTCGTCAATTTTGAATATACTGATTGGGTAGGCTCCGGGGATTTTTCCAGTAAACTGTATCCCGAAAGTCATGCTACACAACTCAATCCTGGCGGGAGGGTGGTGTTGATTTTTTTGAAAGAAGAATTAGCTGCCATTATATATACACGAACTGTCAAAGTGTTCTACTACGAGTCGCAAGCGGAAAGCAAACCTTATAAGATTTTTTATATGAAAAAGATGAAGGATTCAGAGAAAAGGATGTTGGCCGATTTCTATTTCAACCGCATTAAAAAAATCTAAGCTCAAGTACTGACTATTTCTCTGGTTTCACTGAACTTTTAGCTCAGTCATATGTTACTATTATTTTGAAAAGCTCTCCTATTGCACCTTCAACATCAGTTATAAAACTCCTTTTCTCCTACCTCAAAAATTATCGAATGCTTGTTTTGCTGGCTTTGTTGCTAGCTGCCATCAACCAAATATTTTCGCTGCTCGACCCGCTGATTCTTGGGCATATTATTGACGATTATGTAAAACCTATTTCCGATTTTGAGGGTAGACAAAGTGATTATATGTGGGGGGTTGGAAAATACATTTTGTTGGCTGTGGGAGTAGCTATGATTAGCCGTATTGCTAAAAATTTTCAGGACTACTCTGTGAATACCATCACACAAAAACTAGGGGCTCAGATTTATTCAGATGGTTTGAAACATTCACTTGAGTTACCATTTCAGGTTTTTGAAGACCAACGCAGCGGCGAGACTCTTGGTGTGCTTCAAAAAGTTAGGACTGATGTTGAGAAGTTGATTTCGGCTTCGGTGAATATACTTTTCACCAGTTTGGTCGGTATATTTTGGGTACTGTTCTATTCCATGAGTGTGTCGTGAATGGTAGGTCCAATCTATTTTCTCACTATACCAATCCTATGTTTTGTAAGTTCCGTTTTGGGCAAAAAAGTAAGGAAAATACAAAAGAGCATTGTGGCCGAAACTACAGCATTGGCCGGCAGCACTACCGAAAGCCTCCGCAATATTGAACTGGTGAAAAGCCTTGGGCTTGCCAAGCAGGAGATAGGCCGACTGAAGAGCATCACCCTCAAAATTTTGGGGCTTGAATTGAAAAAAGTAAAGTATGTCCGCAGTATCAGTTTTGTGCAAGGAACGATTGTCAATTTTCTGCGAAACTGTATACTTTTTCTGATGATGTATCTCATTTTTCAAGGGCAGCTTACCTCAGGACAATTCCTTACTTTTTTCCTTTATTTCTTTTTCATCTTCGACCCTTTGCAAGAACTTGGAAACATCATCCTCATCTACCGGGAAGCAGAGGTGTCTCTCACTAATTTTGATAAGATATTGAAAACACCAGTGGAAGCCAAGCCCAAGAAGCCAGTGCGGGTAACAAAGGTTTCAACCATCGAATTCAGGAATGTGGAATTTCAGCATCAGAGTGCCAGCTATCCTGCTGTTTCCAATATCAGTTTTGAGGCGAAACGTGCGGGAAAAACTACCTTGGTGAAACTTCTGGTGGGGCTTTATCTACCCGAAAGAGGAAACATTTTTGTAAATGAAGCCGATACCACACAAATAAACTCAGACGAACTACGTGAGCAAATTGGTTTTGTGACTCAAGAAACCCAGTTATTTTCTGGTAGCATCAGGGAAAATATGCTATTTGTGAAACCGAAAGCCACTGATGCTGACATACTCGATGCCCTGAATAAGGCCGCTTGCCAAAGCCTGCTTGCCCGTGCCGACAAAGGATTGGACACTGTGATTGGCGAAAATGGAATCAAGGTTTCTGGGGGTGAAAAGCAACGGCTGTCTATCGCCCGTGCATTGCTGCGGCAGCCCGCCCTCATGGTTTTTGATGAAGCTACCTCTGCTCTTGACTCCCTCACTGAGGCCGAAATAAGCAATACCATCCGAGATGTGAGTGCCGGCAGTGGCCGCATCACCGTGATGATAGCACACCGACTCAGCACCATCATGCATGCCGACCGCATTTATGTGTTAGAAAAAGGCCACATCATTGAAACAGGAAAACACGAAGACTTGCTGGCTGAAAAAAGCTTATACTTTGCGATGTGGAGGCAGCAGATAGGTGAAAGAAAAATGGAACCGACCAAATAAATAAAGCAAGCAAAAGCTGAGGAAACTCGATTACCTGTATATAGGATTTTTACTTCCTGTAATCAGCCGTCAGGTCGAACACAGCCTTCAGCATATCCTCGTGGGCTTTGGTAAATTCCACATTGCGGCGAGCGGCCATCAGCTTGGCCATCTCATATACCTTTGGTAATTGAAACGTGTCGAAACCATGAGCTCCACCCCACGAAAAATCAGGTATAAAATTGCGTGGGAAGCCTGCCCCGAATACGTTGGCAGCGACACCTACCACAGTTCCTGTATTGAACATGGTGTTGATGCCACACTTAGCATAATCGGCCATCATCAGGCCACAAAAGGTGAGTCCAGTATCTTCAAATCCGCCATTTACATAACTCCATTGCCTCACTGCTGAGTAATTGTTTTTCAGGTTACTATTGTTCGTATCTGCACCAAGGTTGCACCATTCGCCTATCACCGCATTACCCACAAACCCATCGTGACCTTTGTTGCTATAGGCAAACAGCACCACATTGTTCAGTTCGCCACCCACTTTGCAGTGCGGCCCTACCGTGGTAGCTCCATAAATTTTTGCTCCCATCTTCACACCTCCGTGTTCGCAAAGAGCAAAAGGCCCGCGGATGAGGCTGCCTTCCATCACCTCCGCATCAGCACCGATGTATATGGGGCCCGAGCTTGCGTTCAGAAACGCTCCTTGCACAGATGCAGATTCTTCGATAAAAATATTCTCGAGGTTGATGGCTTTGTTACTATCACCAAGTTTGGCTGAGGTGCGGCCATTGGTCAATTCAGCAAAATCATATCGGATGGCAGCATCATTCAGTGAAAAGATGTCCCAAGGCCGTTTTATTTGGAGAATGCCTTCGGCTTTGCTTTCGGTTTTTTCAAATTTGCTTTCTTCAAATGCACTAGTCGCTTCGCCAACATAAGCCATTACTTGCCCACTTTTCCAAAGCGATTGGCCCGCTTTCAATCCCAATATTTCACACACCAATTGAGCATTCGGCATCAAACCACCATGTATCATCAGGTACTCGCCATTAGCAGGCGTAACAAATAGTGCCGACAGATAGTCCTCGGTTTTGAATGTGGCTGATGTGCCGAGGGCTGCTTCCCACTTTTCGGCAAGGGTGCGAATACCGCAACGGATGGCTGCTACTGGGCGGGTAGCAGTGAATGGCAGCAGGTCTGGCCGCTCAGGGCCGTCGAATAGACAAAGGTTCATTGGGGCTGCAAAATAAAAGAGCCCACCGTAATGGTAGGCTCTTTTATTTTGTTATTTTTTCGCTTATGCTTTTTTATCGTAGCGTTTGCGGAACTTGTCAATACGCCCTGCCGTGTCTACCAAGGTAGATTTGCCGGTATAGAACGGGTGCGACTTATCCGAAATCTCCAATTTGTAGAGAGGGTATTCGTTTCCGTCTTCCCATTTAATGGTTTCTTTGGTGTCCACTGTTGATTTGCAGAGGAAAGAGTAGTCGCAGCTCATGTCTTTGAACACGACAGTGCGGAAGTTATCGGGATGTATTGCTGGTTTCATGCTTCGTATTTTTTTTGAAAAATGGACGGCAAAGATAAGGGGCTAAGCTTTTAAGAACAAGGGATGGATGGAAAAAAGATTGAATAGCTGGCAATCACACTATCCGCTACCTCCTCTTTTTTAGACACCAAAACCTTACACCGTTAGCGTAGCTCTAATAGCCCGACAATTAAGAATAAACAGCTTCTATTGGGGCAATGCTGTTGTAGTCTATTAAATGCAAAAAACACATTTAATAAACACAATTGGCAAACCTGTGCATTGCACACAATTAATAGTGACTTAATTTCGTTTCCTTATTTTATGATGAGAAAACAATTCGCTATCGCGGTGCTTTGCCTTCTGCCTTTTGCAGGACAGTCGCAGGTTCGCAAGTACACCAACAGTTTTTTGGGCATAGGCGTTGGAGCACGTGCCTTAGGCATGGGCAACAGCTTGGCTGCTGGCAGCGACGATGTGACGGCTGGATATTGGAATCCAGCTGGGCTACTTGGCCTGACGGGGAAATTTCAGCTTTCTGTCATGCACAGCCCCTACTTTTCGGGCATAGCCAACTATGATTATGCAGCCATAGCAAAAAAGCTGGACGAGAACAATGCCATTGGCCTGTCGTATATACGGCTGGGCATTGACAATATACCCAACACCTTGGATTTGCGTAGCCCTGATGGGCAGATAGATTATAGCCGTGTAAAGTCATTCTCGGCGGCTGATATGGCCTTTCTGCTGAGCTACGCCCACCTTGCTAACAACAACAAAACACGACTGGGGGCTACCGCCAAAATCATCCGCCGCAAGATTGGCCCCTTTGCTTCAGCTACTGGATTTGGATTTGATGTAGGGGCACTGCACAAAGCCGACGACTGGGTGTTTGGCATTACTGGACGTGATATTACATTCACCTTCACCGCCTGGAAAATGAATTTTACAGATGACCAAAAAGACAAGCTGATACAGGCGGGGCAGATGATACCGAAAAGTGCCATTGAGTCAACGCCACCTAGTATCATTGCTGCAGTTGGTCGTACAATACAACTCAATGACGACTTCACCCTGTATCCCGAACTGGACCTGAACATCAACTTCGATGGTAAGCGGAATACGCTCATCAAAACATCCGCAGCAAGCATAGCCCCAACTATGGGTATTGAAGGTGGCTACAAAAAAATGGTTTTTGTACGTACTGGCCTGCAGAACTTTCAAACGGTATATTCCATTGACGGCAAGAAAACCCCTAGCATGCAATGGGCGGTTGGTGCAGGCATCAAACTCAAAGCCTTTTGCCTCGACTATGCCTTCACAGATATTGGTAATGTGTCGGCAGCACTTTATTCGCATGTGTTTTCATTGAAGTTTATTATTGGGGAAGAGGCGGAGTAGTAGCCCCACCCTGCCCTCTCCAAAGTGAGAGGGTGGTACTTCGCCCCAAACTCTTTCGTATATTTGTGCCACTATGTTTCGTAGCTTTTTCAAAAGAATCTTGTTTGACGTTCATGGGTGGCATCCTCGTCAACCCATTCTATTGCTGCTGTTGTTGATTTCTACATTGGCACAGGCCCAAAACAATGATGAGCAACTGGCCAAGCAATACTACGACAATGGAGAGTATGCCAAGGCGGGAGTGTATTTTGATCTATTGCTAGACAAGAACCCTACCTCCATTTATTTTTATGAAAACCTACTGAGTTGCTATACCAAAGAAAAGCAAATAGACCAAGCGTTAAAGCTTTGCAAGCGGCTCGCCAAAAAGTTCAAAGACCAGCCCGTGTATGCAGTTGATGGTGCGATGTTGGCAAAGGATGAAGCGGCTGCCAAGAAGCAGTTTGACAAGCTGCTGAAAGAAACCCCTCACGACCAAGAGGCCATTCATAAACTGGCAGAAGCTTTTACCAAAAGGAAACTATACGAACAAGCCCTAACAACTTACAAAACAGGCCGTGAATGGCTGCACGATCCCAACGCATGGCGGCTGGAAGTAGGCACATTGTATAAACTTACCGGAAACCAAAACCAGATGCTCGACGAATACCTGGAAGGATTGCTAATAAACGAAGGATTAGGTGGTGATATACAATCGAATTTGCAGCAATACATGAGCGACTCGGCCTTGTCATCTTCGTTCAAAGCATTCGTACAAGATAAGATTCGCAAGCATCCCGAAAAGGAAATATTGGTGGAAATGCTCATTTGGTATTATACCCAATTGCAGGACTGGAATGGTGCTTTCACGCAGATTCGGGCGTTAGACAAAAGGTATAAACAAGAGGGCTACCGTGTGCTGGAACTGGCCAAACTTGCACTAAGCAACCGTGGCTATCAGGCAGCAGCCAACATCAGCCAATATGTAATAGATTTGGGCATCAACGGTCGGTTCTACCACGACGCACAAATACTGAGGCTGGATGCTTTTTACAAGAAAATAGAAGCTGGCATCTACACCAAAACCGACCTTGACCAACTGAACGACAGCTACAGGAAATATTTTGCAGAAGGCGGCAAAAACCCGCTGACAGCAAAGCCCATGAAAGACTATGCCTACTTACTGGCCTATTACCTTGGACAGCCCGATACGGCTTCTGCCTTGCTGCTGGAACTAGTGGAAATGCAACGCATAAGCACTAACCTAAAAGCGGAAGCAAAACTGTTGCTGGGCGATATTTATGTATTGACGGGAGAATACTATGAACCTGTGCTGTATTACGGCCAAGTGGACAAAGACTTCAAGGAAGAGCCGCTGGGGCAGGAGGCCAAGTTTAGGAATGCCAAGCTGAGTTATTACAAAGGGGAGTTTGAGTGGGCACAAGCTCAGTTGGACGTGCTGAAAACCGCTACTACCCAACTCATCTCGAATAATAGCATAGAGCTAAGCCTGATGATACAGGAAAACACAGGACAGGACAGCACCGAAGAAGCCCTCAGCCTTTTTGCCAGTACCGATTTGCTCATCTATCAAAACCGCTTTGCCGAAGCCGAAGCCCTACTTGATACTATCTATAAAAACTTCCCACAAAATACTTTATCTGACGATATACAATATGCCAAATCCCGCATATACCGCAAGCAGCAAAAATGGGACAAAGCCCTCGATGCCTTGGATAAAGTTTATACTGTGTATGGGTTCGACATATTAGCCGATAATGCCTTGTTTGCCGCAGCTGAAATACAGGAGCAAAACCTTGGCAACAAGGAAAAAGCAAAAGAACTGTACGAACAAATCTTTGTAAAATTCCCCGGAAGTCTTTATTCGGTGGAAGCACGAAAACGCTTTAGGGTGTTAAGGGGGGATCAGCTTAACTGAACAAGCCTAAAACGAAAGCTGCCCCCGTTTTTCAACAGAGGCAGCAACAATTATTATTTTACTTATTCTTAAAAAAACTTGTAACGCATGTCCTCAATGTTTGCAGCATCTCGGATGGCATTGCGGGTAGTGTATTCAGCACTACTGCGTTGACCCATCAGCAGTTCTTCTTTCATCGGTTTCCAGTCGGTAGGCAGGTTTTGGGCTTCGTTCACTTTGTCAACCCAAGCCACATAGACACCGTTACCACCTTCTATAACCTTGCTGAATTTGCCTGGCTTCATGGCATGAATTGCACCCAACAGGTTCATTTCTTCACCAGCATAAGGAATCACACGGTTTTCAAAGGTTTGGCCGGGGGCTACTTGGGCTATTGTTCCCAGCTTGATAGCTAGCTCCTCCACAGTTTTGCAACCTTTCACTTCCTTTTCAAATCGTGCTTTGAAGATTTCGGCTTTCTTCATTTTGCGTGTGCCATCTTCCAGTTGGTCTTTCACGTCTTCCCAGTTGTTGCTTCCTTTTTTGCGTGTAGCTGTGATTAAGGCTACCACAAATTTGTTGTCAATGTTCGTGACATCGCTTACAGCTCCTTTTTCATTCTCATAGATCCAACGCACCAATTCGCGTGGGTTTTGCAACCCCGATAGGTTCTTGTCACCTTGCTTCACATCCTTGCCTATCCGCAGGCTTATGCCCAAGTCGGTAGCGGCTTTTTCAAAGCTTTCGGCATTCGATATTTTTGATTTGAAATTGTTGGCATTTTTTTCAGCCTGATCTTGAGTAGCATTGCTAGCTTCTATTGCCCGTTCAACGTTTGCAATGCGAACCAAACGGCGGGTTTTATTGGCAGTCACCTTCACCACGTGTGCTCCAAACTGTGAGCTCACCACAAACATATCCCCATTAGCATGTGCTATCACCGCATCATTAAATTCTTTCACCATTTGCCCTTGCTTGAACCAGCCTAAGTCGCCACCCTTGTCTTTGGTCCCATCAGTGCCATGTTCACGGGCTTGGTCGTCAAATTTTTTGCCCCCTATTATTTCTGTCAATAAGGTATTGGCCTCAGCAATGGCATTCAATGAGTCTTGAGGCGTTTTACCCTTTGGCTGCACCAATATGTGGCTTGCTTTAGCATAAAAAACCGAGTCGTCTTTTACCGATACTAGCTTGGCCAATTTGTAGGTGTTGCCATCCATATATGGACCCATGATGCGACCAACTGGGGCAAAGAATAATGAGTCTTTAATGGTTTGCGGTAGTTTGGTTTCTTCTGCATTAATGCCGTAGAAATTGGTATCAATGCTGGCATCGCTGTTTTGGGCTATGAACTCCGAATCGTTTTTAGCAGTCGTAAATTTTTCATAGAAGGTGTTTACCTCTTCACGCACTGCTGCTGAGTCATCAGACGAAGGTAAAATGTCAAACACAGCGTATTTGATATCGCGGGCTGTCTCCGTTTTGTATTTATAGGTGTGGGCATCGTAATATTTCTTGTAGTCTTCGTCGGTGAGCTTCACACTGCTATCGGTCATCGAGTTGTAGTTGATAGCTACAAACTTGAAATCAACTGACTTGTTGCGGTTGATATAAGTCTGTTTAGCCTCGAGCGAAGTCACATACACTCCTGCCTTCACCATGTTGGTGTACTTGCTGCTGATACGGTTTTTTATCAGCCCTTTCTCAAATATCATCCAGCTATCGTGTGCTTTAGGGTCTTGGTCAAATCGGGTTTTGAAAAACTCAACCACTTTAATAGGGTCAAACATATTGGTTTGAGGGTCTTTAAAAGCTTGCACCACCATTGGGTCGGGGTTGCGGCCTTTCACCATCTCCTCCAGTTCGTCGGCACTCACAGTCAATCCCATAGCTTCATACTCCACATCTGTAGTGTATTTTTCCACCATTTCTTGCCAAGCCTGGTCACGCAATTGCTCTTTGGTTGCTTGGTCAAGGTCGGCATCTGTTTTTTGATTGGCCTTCATCCAGTCAGCTTCCAAGTCTTTGGTTTTTTGTTCCAAATCTTGATATGAAATGGTTTTGCCGGCTATTTCGCCTATGTCGGTATTGTTGCCTCCGCCGAAAATGCTCACATTGTTGCTGATGGCATCGGAGATGATGAACGAAGCAAGGGCAAAGCCTACAACCCCAACTGCCAGTCCGGCACGGTTGCGTATTTTGGTTAGAATAGCCATAGTTTATTAGTAATCTTTTTCTTGAAAATTTGTTAAAAGGGCTGCAAAATAACGCCTCAAGCTGCAAAAACCCAAGTGCCTACAGCAGAAAAGAGCATTAATGCACCCCAAAACACAGCCCCACTTGCAGGTTCAAGCCCACTCTCAGGGGCTGTCCCTCTTGCCTCACCTTTTTGTCGCGGTCGTTGTAGGCAAATAGGCCAGCTTCCGCCTGTGCCCTACAATTTTCGAACAACTGATAGTGGCCACCCATGCCCACCATACCATACAGCGAAAAGCCAGACTTGCGGGGTATGTAGGGGGTATTGTAATTGTAGCGGGGAGCATCTAGTTTGAAATCGTTCAGATCGGTAACCCTGAAACGCACTGCACCGGCTGTGCCTGCAAGGTAGAAACCATAGGGGCTATAATAATTTGTTCCTAAAAAGTAGGTGTTGAACTGATAAAACAGGAAGGTATGCTGATAGTTGTACCTCGACGAGGTGTCGTAGAAGGCTGGCTTGCGGTTGGGGTCTATGGCGGTTATGCTAAAACTATCAGTTACTATTGGCTTGTCGGCATAGTAGGCCATTCCAATGGCCGATTCACTTGCATCGTACAGTTTCCAGGCATACTTTAGGTAGATGCCTGGATTCACGCCCACGTTGTTGAAGTTGAAATTGGTGGCCAAGCCAAACTGCACACGGCTGTCACGCATGTCGTAGTTGTACTGTGCCTGCGTTTTTGCCACACCAAGCAGCAAAACAAAAAAGATAACGTATCGGTATTTCATCAAAGATATTCCGCCCCAAAGTTGCGGGTGAAAGGGTGAATGGAACAAATAAAGATTTTGGGGGAAAGAAAACCGTTTCACTTCCCCCTCCCCCTTAACACCACCAGCACCGTGTGAAACAAGATGCGGAAATCGAGGGCGAGGGTCATATTTTCGATGTAGATGATGTCGTATTTCATACGTTCCACCATCTGGTCCACACTTTCGGCATAGCCAAACTTCACCTGCCCCCAACTGGTGACACCCGGTCTCACCTTCAGCAGGTGGCTGTAGTGGGGGGCTTGCTTCACTATCTGGTCTATAAAAAATTGCCGTTCAGGGCGTGGGCCTACCAAGCTCATATCGCCTTTCAGCACACACCAAAACTGCGGCAATTCATCCATCCTGAACTTGCGTAGCCACTTGCCCACTTTGGTGCGGCGGTCGTCGTGCTTGCTGCTTAGCTGCGGTGTGCCCTGCTCCGCTCCTACCCGCATCGTGCGAAACTTAATGATGTTGAATGCCTGACCATGCAGGCCAATACGCTCTTGCAAATAGAATAGGGCCCCTCGGGAGGTGAGCTTTATCAAGATGGCTATTACCACAAAGAAAGGAAGGCAGCCGATAAGCAGTACAATGGAAAACCCAACGTCTATCAGGCGTTTCACCGACTGCTGCCATTCGGGCATGATGTCGTGCCGCACTTCTATCAATGGTGCGTCAAACAGGTGGTTCATCTTCACACTGCCGGTGAGGATGTCGTACATGTCGGGGATTATTTTGATGGTGACGGGCTGGGCTTCCAGCACCGCCAGTATTTCGTTTATCTGCCCGTGTTGCGACGATTCAACAGCTATTATAATTTCTTCGATGTTCTTGGCCGCTATCATTTCAGCTGCCATTGCATAATGGCCAAGGTGAGGCAATTTGCCTTGCAATTGATGGCTTTCGCTATCGTCAATGGTGAGGAAACCCCGAAAGAAATAGCCCTGTGAATGCCTACCGTTTTCCAGTTCTTCGTAAAGGGATTCGGCCTTATGGCTACTCCCAATAATGAGGGTGTTGAAACCCATCTGACGAGCTGCTATTCGGCGGCGGGTAATGTCGGTAAGAATATATCGGCCAACATAGGTGAGCAAAAACTGCAAGCCAAACAACATACCTACCGTAGAGTAATAATCTTTATATGATTGTACCTCATCATCCAACAACACAAAGAAAAACAAGAGTATAACACCAATAGCAGTGGTGTTGAAGCTTCGGATAAGTTCACGCAAGCGGGTTTTACGGTAGGGCTTGCTGTAGGCTCCCGATATTGTATGCAGCGTCAGCCAGTAGAGCGGAATAAGCATCAGGGCCTTGTAAAACTGCCCATCAAATCGGAGTTCAATGTAGTAGCCAAATTTTTCAGGTTCAATCACATATTTTCTGAAAACAAAAAACAAAGCCCAAGCCAGCAAAGCAGCCAACCAGTCGGCCATAAAATACTTAGCGGTTTGTAGTCTTTTGTTCAACGGTGTATCAGTTTCAGGTTGTCAATCCAGACCAGCTTGGTGGTGTCGGATGCATTGGATGCATAAATATATGGCTTGAAAATAGAAGCTCCCCGTTTCAGTATCTGAGCACCCACATCTTCGGTGATGTGCAGGTAAAGGTGCTTCCATTCGGTGCTGGAATTGGCAATGATAACGGGGTATTGCTCTACGCCAGTAGCGGATGCCTGAAAGAAACCCACTTCCAGTGGCAAATCAGATTTATAACTGAATTCAATATACGTTTCCACGCCATTGCCTGGCAAGCTGTAAGCATTGGTGCTTGCATATTCCATGATGTCAAGTTTTCGCAAGGTATCCATAGCCGAGTAACCGCCGTTCCAAGCCCCACTTCCATTCAGCCGATAAAGTGTATCAAGGGTGCATTTACCTGTTTTCATAAACGTATGAATGCTATTCTCAAAGTCCTCTTTCCACACAAACTTAATGGCGGTGTCGTAGTGGTTTAATAGTATGATCGTTTGTTTCTGGTCGGGCACAAGTGTGAGGCTGGTATCAATAGGCACGAAGAGATGATATGCCCCACGGTCATTCGCTTGGCCATTGCGTTTTATGCCACCCAAAAAACGAAAATTGTGTTTGCCAGAACCAATCACAGGGAAATCCGTTGGCAATTCGTACACACCTTGCAGATTGTTATCCATATACACCCACACATCGGTAACACCTGTCACTGCAGAGCCTTCCTTCAGCGGGTCTGTTACAATTCCTATGCGGTCAATGTGTATGTAGGCGGGTATGTCAGCCTTTTTTATGCAGGCCGAAAGCATGGGGAGCAAAAGAAGCAAAAGGTATTTGATATGTTTCAAAAGCGTGGGCGAAATTAGGGTAGCAGCTACAGAACGATTGGCCAGCCCGAAAGGATGCTTTGTGCTAATATCGCTTCCGCATTTTCAAGTTTCCACTGTTGTATATTTTTTGCAAGTCATTTTTGGCTAGAAGTTCAGCATCGTTCAAATCTTTCAGTTCGGGATGCAGCCGCAAGTAGCGTTTCAGAGAATGCCTTTGCATTGTTTTTGTGTCGAGTAAAAAGGTCTGTGGTGGCTGCATTTCTTCCAAAGTAAATCCCTGCCGTAGATAGTTTTTGCCATCGCTCCAATTCCTGTCCAAGTACGTCATCATGTCGTTGGGTTTTTCCAATTCATAAAATGCATTCAACAGCTTGGTGAAGCCGCCAACCACATTGGTGTCACCCGCATTGGCAAAACGTACAAGCTCGTGCGAGCGGCTTGGTTTGCCGTCATGAACAAAGTTTTTTCCTTTGCTGAATAAAGCTGCGGCCACTAGTTCCTCACCAAAAAAAAGCCCAAGCTTGAAGTAGGCTGAGACATATCCCATCAGGTGGTTTTGCTCAAAAAATGGTTCAGCAGTGGCTTTGTCTATCCGCCTCACTATTGTCTTGCGGCCATGTATTTTCTTTCCAGTTCCCAGCATGGCTTTAAGCCTGTCAACGATAATCTGTTTCTTCGCAATCCATTGGTCTTCCCAAATGGTGATGAGTTTTCCTTGTTTAAAATAGGAAGTAAGCTGACTGAAAAAGTCTTCTGCGAGTATACTTCTTTTGAAATCCGCCAACGAAACAAGTTGAACAAAAACCTCTTCTTCATCAAAACAAAGAACCGAATATGGAGAACAATCCAGCTGTCTTATCACAGCTTGTTTCCCTGCAAAAGCGGCTAATACTTCCTTGCTAAATCTATTCATATTTCCAGCGGCAAAGCTATCCGTTTTACCACTGTCAGGTGTTTCCACCTGACAGCATAACGAAAAAGGCAAGACCAATTGGTCATGCCTTTTTCGTTTGTTTGTCAAGCTGAGTCTATCAAAACACTTAGTTCACACCCACTTCGGCTTCCTGCTTTTTCCTTGGAGGGCAGGGCAGTTTGATGTGTTTGTGTTTGTCTTTTTCATCTTCCTAGGATGTTTGCACTTGTGGGGTGGTTTTCCATCTTCCCGAACTTGGGCTGGGCTTACGGCGGCCAAACAGACGGCGGCAAACAGGATAATGAAATGCTTCCTAATTTTATTGTTTTTTGGGGGATTAAAATATCGAAGAATTGGAACCTCATACCCTGAAAGCAACAAAGGTTTACTGGCGGAAAGCTACTGTATATGAATGCCGTTTTTATTCGGTTGAAAGAAGGTATGAGGTCGGAGAAAAGTCACCCTGAGTTTATCGAAGGGTGTTGTCGCTGGTCTGGATTTGTAATCCAGACATTTGGAACTGGGGATTTGAAATCCCAATCTCATTCAGTATGGATTATAAATCCAGACTAACGCTAATGTCATGTTGAGTTTATCGAAACATTACCTCACCTCATAGCACCCAATATCAGGGATCCCGTTGCGTGGATATCCAGTCAGGTCATTGGCCGGAAAGAGGATGGTATTGTCGCCTTTGTCCTTGGCCGGACTGTCTTTGCCAAGCAAAAAACCAAAGCCATTGATATCCGTAAACTTAGGGTCTTGATTCACCAAGCAGCCTTTCTTACTGCTATAGTTACCATTGTATTTCTTGGTCTTGATGAGGCAGTATTCCACCGTGGAGTCTGTCACGTTTCCGCCGTTAACATCCTTCACCACCTCTATTTCATCATCTTGGTCGCCATAGATGAGGCAGTTTTTGAGTTTGTAACGCAGCTCGAAAGCAAATGCAGTTGTGCCGGAAACAAAATATTGATTGCTAAGCCCAAAGTGAGGGTCCTTGCGGCTGAACACCGTATTGTAGCTAGCAAAAGTGCAATTGGTAAACTCATAATTCCCTCCGTAATTCCCCAAGAAAGTATACAGCCCGCAGTTGGCCACCAGCACGTTTGTTCCTTTTATCCAACTGCTCAGCCCCAGCAAGCCCACCAGCGACATATTACGAATCTGCACATTGTTCAAAGTGAGGTTGGGGATACCACTCGACTGACCACTTGATATTGAATCTACTTCTATACCAATCGTCGCATTTTTAATAATTGCGTTTTCTATTTTATTACCAAAGCTTGTGGGTAGAAACCTAATCCCCCGCCATTGGTTGTCCACGTTCTTCATGCTGTGTTCTAGGCGGTCTCCTTCAAATATCACAGGTTTGTTTGTGTCGCCTTGCACATCCAAGGTGCCCAGCACATAAAGCCGCATGTTGTTGTGACTATAAATATGCACCCCTTTTTTGATGGTGAGTTTGGTGTTTTCTTCCACTCCTATAAAGTTATACAGTACGTAGGGTTTCTTATCATCGTCCCACACAGTGTTAGTGCTTATCACCGTATCGTGTATGTAGTGAGCATCTTGTCCGTAGGCCACCAGCCTCACTTTTTCCAACATGGTTGGGCTTTCAAAATAGATAGAATCAGTGAATAGGAAAGGATTGTTTTGGTTGCCGGGCTGTAGGAAAACCTCCACAAAAATGAAAGCTGAATCACCCGGACGAAGTTCGTAGCCTTGCACATCTGTTCCAGCTATTCCATCCACATTCATGCGAAAAGGAGAGGCATTGCCACCAGCTAGCCTAATGCGAAAACTAACCTTTTCTTTGTTGCGGTTGTATACCTTAAAACTGCGGTGTGCCGATGCAGGATTGCCGCCTCCCAAGGCTGAGAACACGGTATCAAACTCCACAGAGTCAGTATCGAACTCCAACTTGAAGCCATCAGTGAGCAGCTTATCTTTTTTGCAGGATGGCAGTAGGCTTAAGGCAGGTATTAATAATAACAAAAGCCACAATCGGCTGGCTCTTGGACTAGGCTTAGATTGACAAGTAGTATGAGACATTAAGGGCATAAACGCCTACTTCGGTTTTTTATTGTGTGAAATGAGGGAGCAAATAAAGTTGAGAAAGTCTAAAACGACCTGCGTAAGTCAAATTATAATAGCGTTGATTCATTTCCAAGTTTTCACATCATCACATTTTTTCTATCGCATCAAATTAAATGTGCCCGATTTATTTATTTTGAGCTTGTCTTTGTAACTGGTGGCCTCCAACAAATATAAGTAAGCATCAGCGGGCAACGCTTTACCATTCAAGTACCCATCCCAACCTGCTTGTGGGTCTTGGGTGTCAAATATGAGTTCGCCCCACCGGCTGTATATACTAAAGCGGTATTGCATTCCAACATTGGCATCCATGCCATACACAAACGAAATAACAGGGCGAAAAACCTCATTCGTTCCGTCGTCATTGGGAGTAAATGCATTGGGGATATACACTTTGGCAGGCAGGGTAACACAGGCGGTATTGCTACGGCTGCTGTCGGGCATTATGCCTTTTTCGATGGCGGTGACACGGTAACAAAATGCAGGGGCTGTCAAGTTATGCACTATGCGGTCGGTATAGCTGCTGTCGGTAGCTTTTAGGTTGGCCACGCGTTGCCATTGGTTGGTTTCAGTGTTCCAAACTTCAAGCAAGTATTTGCTTATGCCCTTGGTCCAGTCGTGGTAATGCGTCCAATAAAGCTGTGTGCTGTCATTTAGGTTTTCAGCTTTCAGCAAAATGGTTTTGCCAATATTGCCCTTTGGCGAAATATTGCCACAGAAATCGCGACGGGTTACATAGTAGCTGCGGCTGGCAAATAGTACGTCGGCGTTTACATCGCCTAAGTGGTTGTCGCGAATGCTGTCTAGTTTCTGCCAGATTTGGTTTTTGTCATTCAGGCGGTGTAGCACATACATTCGAGTATCGTCAAACACCCCCAATGTGTCCCAGTAGGTAAGTGCCAACTTGTCGTCTTCTACGGTGCTTCGTACTACTTCCACTGGCTTGTTGAGATATACAAATGGTGGGTGTGCCGTTGCCTTGTTGCTTTCGGATATGTACCACTGATGTGGGTGTATAGCCCTAACCTGATAGGTATAATCGCTGTCGCATAGGTGGCGGTCAATAAATACGGTATCCTTTAGAATGGCCAAGGTTACAAATTCGCCCCTCAGCGGTTCCCATTTGCGAAGATCGTATTGCACCACCGAATCCCAGCCGTTGTAGGCATTCCATTTCAGGTAGACGCTGGTCGGGCTAATGGGCTTGGCAGCTAAATGGATGCTGTTATGAATTCTTGTCGTGGCAGGTGTTTGTTGGCATTGAGTTCCAATCTCTATTAGGTATCGGTAGGAGCTGTTACCAACATTCACCTTAAAGTCGAAAAAGTTGGTGTCGTTGGGGTCGGTGCTTTCATACATCAGCACCTTTTGAGGAGGCTGCCATTTGTACAAGCGGTAGTTTTTGAAACGCGGTGAATTGGATTTACGCCATGACGCATAAATACTGTTTCCTGCTGTACTTACATAGTGCAGGTAAGTGCTGTCTGCCGCAATGGTATCAAGCATCCGCACGGCATTAATCACCAACAAGCTGTCCGTACATCCATTTATATCCAACACTACCAGTTTCACATAGTAACTGCCTGCCGATTTGTATAAGTGTGTCGGATTCTGTGCGTAGGAGTATTTGCTCGGACCTTCACCAAAATCCCATTTCCAACTGATGAGCTTTCGGCTACTATGGGTAGTGTCATTAAATTTCACTGGCTGCCGGTAGCACAGCACTGAGTCGCTAAGGAAAAAACCAGGCAAGGGTCGATCGGGGATAACAATATAGCCAGGTTTTATTACTGAGTCGCGGCAGCCGTTTCTACTTTCGATCGTAAGTTTCACATCATAAAGTCCATTTTTCGTGTAATGATGTGTAGGGTTAGGAGTAGTGTCGTCCAAAATACCATCATTATCAAAATCCCAAAACCACCGGGCCACACCCACTGATGAATCCCTAAACCGGATAGTACTCGTTAGGCAGGCAGAAGTATCCATAATTCCAAACCATGCTTTTGGTGATTTGTACACCCAAATGCTATCTTCGGGGCGGAACGCTTTAGCACAGTTTATTGTGGTATCAAACAGCAGCATGTATGGCGAGTATACTGAGACAGAATCTCCAGCATTCTTCATACGGTAAGTGTGGGCAGGTAGTTGGTTCTTGAGAACCCCTCCATCATCATTATAGAAAATCTGCTTGTTGAATCCAGCACTGCTATCTTTGAAAGTGACAGCAAGCGGGTCGCAGCCAATACTGTTGTGAATACTAAAATTGGGCACTGGGCCAATTATTCGGAGCATGTTAGGCTTCAACACATCATAGTGGCAGCCAAACTTGTCATAGGCCGTGAGGGTGATATTGAACTTGTTTTTTCCCTTACCAATATCATACAGGTGGTATGTTGTTGGCGAATCGGTATTGAAAAGTAAAGACCCATCACCAAAGTCCCACCGGTAGCGAACAGCTTTTTGGGGCAGAGCTTTCAGCGAAATGGTAACTGGGCCACAAACGGCTACAGTGTCGCTAATGCCAAAATCAGCCAAAGCCTGCATCGGGTAAATATGTTTCATCACACTGTCTTTGCAGCCTGTTGCACTGGTTGCTATCATTTTCAATTTGAACCAGTTAGAATCACGGGCAATCATTAGTGGACTGGCCACTGTATCCGAAGGGAGGAAAGTGGCTTTACCACCCTCCGCTATCCATTTGTACGATACTGAACCAATAGACTTGTTGAATGTGATTTGTGTATCATCCACACAAGGCCATATACTGCTGATGTCGTATTTAGCAGAGTTTCCTAGGCACAAGGTGGCCACCTTCTCTATGAGTTGGTTACAATTGGTAGAATTGTACACCGAGAGATTGAGCTGATAGCAGCCAGGGGTGGTTAGTGTTATTTTGGTGTGGGCATTGTTCGGCGAATCAATAATTGCTCCTCCTGCAGGAATACATTCCCACACGTAAAATACACTAGAGTCAGGACTTCCACTATGATAGTTCAGCACTATTTTGGAATGAGCATTTAGTGTAAGTGGGGCACAACTTATAGCAGTATCTACCCATGCTTTGGCTTTCACCCCGTTCACCATAATAAAGCTATCTTTTGTGGCTGTATCGCTGCAGTGGGTTCGAAGAGCCATACACGATACCCGATAAGGCCCGGGGTAAAACAACTGGGTGGTGCTGGTATTGTTCCAGTTCCATACATTCACGTTGGGGTCCAGCTGGCTCTGAAACCACCATCGATGCAGGGTTCCAGGAACATTGGGGTTTGTTTTTTGCTCAAGGGTAAAGTTGGCTTCCTGGCAGCCAATGGTTGTGTCTACACTAATAAAGTCAGCTTTAATAAAGCCTATCTTCACAACAGAAGTATCGTAAACAGAATCTCGGCAACCCTTGTCGTTCCATGCAACTAAACTGATATTGTGCCAGCCTGTATCTTCAAAAAAGTAGCTTGGTGTTACAGTAGTGTCAGTCATGAAAATAGTTGTGTCGTCGGCTTTGTAAAACCGCCAGAGCAACTTTGTCTTGGTGTGCTTGGGATCAAACGAGGCTATGTTAGCCGCTATCTTGATATTTTCATAGGGGCAACCAAACCCGTTCATTTTTTTTATTTCAAGGTTAGCATCTCCTACGTTTAATTCTATTTCGTCATCATCAACACACCCCCAAGAGGATTGGATAAAGATCCTTACTTTGTATTTGCCCTTTTGGGTAAGAATCCTAGTAAAAGTATCCAGCTTTACCGTGTCATAATATCCCGGCCCTGTGATGCTCCAAAATTTTGTAAAGGTGCCAGGCGAGGTTACTTTACAAGAGGAATCGTGAAAATTGATTATTGCAGGTACAAAACAAAAATCAGTGCCACTTGTGCCAACGATGGCTTCTGTTTCCCTCAGTCCTACTAGGTTTTTGTAAAAGGTATCTACATAACAGTTCTTGTAGAAATACTTGAGACGCATTCCAAAAAAACCTTTGCCTTGAAACTTGGCTTTAATTGTATCTCTCGCTATTTCAGCGGTATCCTGATCGTCCTGTTGTCCACCCCCATTCGGAAACTCCCATTCAAAACGGCCAAGGGTGGTAAAATCTTTTTTGGTGGCGTTGTAAAAAGTTCGTTTGGCTTCTATACAATAGTAAATCAGGGTGTCTTCCTTTATACGCAGCTTTGGTGGGGCAAATACCGTGATAACCTTTGTTTTCACTTTCACATAGCTACAGCCTTTGTTCGTTTTTATGGTGAGCACCACATCATATTGCCCTGGTTTTTTATACAATGGCGTTGCAACCGTGCTAGTAGAAATAGGGAACTGTGCCCCACTTGTATTCCAGATTTGATCGACGATATACTGCCCCTGAGAACTGAGACCTCCTACAGCATAGTTGATTGTTGATTGTAGATCAGGACAGCCAGTGTCGGGCACGGCAGTAAAATTGAGGTAGGGTGCCGAAAAAGCAACTACAGCCGTATCACTTTGCATGGATGAAATACACCCTGAGGCGTTTAGCACTTTTAGTGAAGCTGACTTCACACCGTTTTTGCTAAATTTGATTCGCAACAGTTTTGGTGCATTGGTGTAAACAGTGCCATCCACAATCCATTCGCGGCTACTGCTATTGGGTGTCGAATCTATAAAACTCACACTGTCATTAAGGTCGCAAAGCAGTGGCTTGTCAATGTAGTATTTGAGGCTGCCTCCATTAGAAATAGTCAAATAATTGCTTTTGTTTACGGTGCATGTATTTCCGAATACGTCCTTGGCCTGCATGGATACCGATATGGTGCCTGCATTTAAAAACAACTGGTTCTTTACACTATCGGCCGTAGACCAACTGCTGTAGCCACTTCCAAAATTCCATCGAAACTCTTCGCCTTGGTTGTAGCCGGTAATCTTAAATTTGACCGAAACTGGGGCACATCCATTGGTGATGTCGGCCGAGAAGTTGAACCTAGAGCATTGTGCAGAAAGGGTCTCAGCCAAAAGCCAAAACAAACCCATCAAAGCTATTTTAATTGCTTTGTTCACCATTAATGCACAAAGATACCCATAATAGCCAATAGGTTGCTTGCTTCCTAAATAAAATTTTGGAGCGATTGACCAGGGTGATATTTAGCTACCACACTTTTTGCAGCAAAATGGCGACACTGCTGGCACTGCTGAAAGCGGAAACAAGAGTTTCAGACCTTTCTGCCGTCATTTTTTCATCCCAGTCTTTTTGCAAGAGCAAGTGAATAGACTTTCGAAGGCCTGCCACACCAGTGGCAACGGTGCAGAGCTGCTCTAGTCCTGTATTTTTCACCATCGGGGTGTTCACTAAACAGTGTCTTCCATTATAAAGGGCATTCACCAGTTTCAGTTTTATACCCGTGGCTTGAAAGGTAGGCAGCAGATTGATATGGGCTTCACTTATGAGTTTCATTATTCCAGCAGTATCCAATCCCGCTTCCAGCCTCACATCGGGGCGGTTTTCGCAGAGGCGTTTCAATTGTTTTGATGGGTTGTTGCCAGCTATTACCAGCTTTACACCAATGTCTTCCATCCACACTTCTTGCACCAAAAAACGGGCGGCTTCATCGTTTTCACCCACGCCTAGGTTGCCGTGGTACAGCACAAAATCTCCTTTCCCTGAATGGCTATTAACAACTGTGTTTGAGTGAAAAGGAGGTAGGTAAAAAGTCTGTGGGAAACGCTTGCTAAAGTAAGTGGTATCGGGCTTCGAGATAGCGGCTATGTGTGTTGCATGGCTCAGCTTCTGCTGAAACTTTTTAAGCCGCTCAGCCTCTCTATTAAAGAAATATTTTTTGAAATAATTACCCTCCACTCGCTCTAAACTTCTGTAGTAATGATGTTCGACATTGTGGGTACGTACGATCTTCACCCTGTCTTTCAGCAACGGCTCGGTAAGGTAGTAGCAGGTGTGCAGTCCTTCGAACAAAATTGGGTGACTGTCGGCCAGCAAGTTTTGCAGCAGTTCTTTGGTGTTTCGGCTACTCACTATGTAGGGCAGGCTTCCATAAAATGGGTTCTTGAAAACTGTGCGTTTGTAATACTCCACGCTTTCACAAATGCTGTTCAGTTCGGTTGCCCGCTGCCGCCCATATTCGTAGCAATGTAAGTGTATTTTTACTCCTGCCTCATGCAAAGCTTTTAGTTTATAATATACATCCATCACCCCCCCGTAACTGGCAGGGTAGGGTATATCGAACGATACGACATGCAGGTGCTTTTCAGAGGCTGGCATACACGGCTATTAATTTCTTAGATTCATTTTCCCAGTTCAGTTTCTGAGCTGCGACTTGGCAATTTTTTTTCATTTGTTCCATTAACGCAGCATCGCCCAACATATTGTTCAAGGCTTCTTTTATATTTTCTGGTTCGCAATCACTAGTCAGCCCGACTGGGTATTCAGCGAGTAGTTTTTCATATTCTGGAAATGGAGGCGAGAGGGAAGGCACACTTGCACGAATGTAATCGAAAAACTTGTTGCTGAGGGAGTGATAATAGCTTAGCCCATCGTTTCGAAGTACGTTGTAGCCAATAGTAGCTTGTTCGGTTATTCCCCTAAGTTCAGCTGGGCTTTGGCGTCCAAGAAATTTTACTTTGTCCTCCAGTTTCTCTTTATACACCAAAGCCATCAATTCCTTGTCCAAATCACCAGTGCCGGCCAGCCAACAGATGGCATCTATGTCGTGCATAGCCCGTATCAGTTCTTCCAGCCCACGGCTGCGGTTCAGGGCTCCTTGATAAAGGATGATTGGCTTGCCAAGCACCCCACCCCAGCCCTCCCCTGAGCGGGGAGGGGGTATGACTGCCAAATCCTTCGCCGGCAGGTTTCTAATGGTGTGAAATAGTATATTGTATTCTTCTGCAAAAATGCCAGCAAGTCCGTCGCCAACGGTATAGGCTAAGTTGCACTTGGGTACAAACCGCCTGCCCAACCAAGCCCAAAACCATTTCACCCTTGGCCTTCCCGTTACCTCAGGGGTTTCAGTAAAATATTCATGAGCATCAAATGTCCACTTTTTCTTTTTGAAATAGGCAGCCATCCCAACTGCAGCCACGGTATCCAAATCAACTGCACACAACACATCTGCCTTGGTTCGGAGCAAGTAAAAAAACAGGCGGCAATTGAATTCTGCATAAAACAAAAATCCCTTGCGAAACCAACACTTCAACCGCTTCTGTCTATAATTTCCAGATTCCAATGGCCAAGACTCTGGGAGCCTTCTTCCGACTAATTTTACCTGGTGACCAGCCTTACTTAAGCTGCTGCAAATACGCTGCATCCGCTGGTCGGTGGTGAGGTCGTTGGTTACGGCAAAGCATAGCTGCATGTGACTGCAAACTTACGGAGAATACTTCGTGGCTTGCTTGAATAATGGTAGAACTAGATACATAAGCTCCGAGCAATCTTCAATCAACCAGCTTCCATGGTGGTAGCCTTAGCTCCCTTACATTTGCCCGATGGAACATAAAAAGAACGCATCATTCTACACCCTCCTTTCCGTGTTTTTCTTTTGGGGATTTGTGGCAGCCAGCAATGGTGTTTTTATTCCTTTTTGCAAAAGCCATTTCAGCCTCAGCCAGTTTCAATCGCAGTTGATTGACTCGGCATTCTACGGAGCCTACTTTCTGGGCTCGCTTGCCCTGTGGCTAGCTTCGCAAACTTCACGGGTTGATTTCCTGAATAAAATTGGTTACAAAAATGGCATCATCATCGGGCTGTCTGTTTCGGTGGCCGGGGCATTGCTCATGATTCCTGCGGTGCATTCGGGCTCGTTTGCTTTTATACTTTCTTCATTTTTTATTATTGCACTTGGCTTCAGTTTGCAGCAAACAGCTACCCAACCGTTCGTGATTGCTTTGGGCAGTCCTGATACAGGTGCTCACCGCCTCAATCTTGGTGGTGGCATCAATTCTTTTGGCACGTTGATGGGACCGCTTATCGTGAGTTGGCTGCTGTTTGGTGATTTGAAAGTGGGTGCAGAAACCTTCAAAAATGCCAGCATTTCAAGTATTGATAGTTTATACTTAATTCTTGCAGGTGTATTTGCCCTTGCTGCTGTTTTGCTATGGGTGGCCAAGCTCCCCAAAGTGCAAAGTGAAGAGGTTTTTGAACACGGACTTGGTGCCTTAAAATATCCGCAACTTCGCCTCGGTATGTTGGCCATCTTTGCTTACGTAGGAGTGGAGGTAACTATCCAAAGCAATATGGGTGCGTTGCTTAAACTGCCCGACTTTGGCGGCATTGATGACCAGAACAATTCTCCCTATATTTCCTTGTTTTGGGGTAGCCTCATGATTGGCCGTTGGACAGGTGCCATCAGTGCTTTTGGGCTAAAGAAACTATGGAAGAATATACTAACTGTCGTTGTGCCGTTTGTGGCTTTTGCGGTGGTGCTTTATATCAACCAACTTCGTGGCAATGACATGCAACAGTTCTATTCCTACGCTTGGTGTGTGGGCATTTTGGTGGCCGGGTTTTTCCTTGGCAATGAGAAACCATCGCTTACACTAATGATATTTGGTTTGGCAGGAGTGATAGCAATGTTGGTTGGCCTGATGAACACAGGACAAACAGCTATATATGCATTCCTCTGCGGCGGACTTTGTTGCAGCATCATGTGGCCTTGCATTTTCGCCTTGTCTATTCAGGGCTTGGGCAAATACACCAGCCAAGGCTCTGCGTTTCTCATCATGATGATACTTGGTGGAGCTATCATCCCGCCCCTGCAAGGCTTGCTAGCCGATGCCACCGACATACATACTTCCTACTGGATTCCCGTGGCCTGCTTTGCCTACTTGGTTTTCTTTGCTGCGAAGTTGAGAGGGAAGACAAATGTGGGAATGTGAGAATGTGTTTCTTGCATTTGCCCCTCTCCTGTGGAGAGGGGTTGGGGTGAGGTCTAATACACCACAAACTTGCCCAGCACCCCAGCCTTGCTTTTTATATAAAACACCCCCCTACTGAGTGAAGAAATGTTCAACTCAGAAATACCCGCAGGCAGCATCGCCCTCAGCACCGTTTTGCCAAGCATATCGCATACTTCTGTAGATTCTATATTGGTGGAAGACTCTACGGTGATAACGCTGCTGTCAAACCTAAACCATTGATAACCCACATGAGATTTGTAATAAGCATATTGGGAGGAATCATCATATGTAGCACTGTGTTTGGTGAAATAAAGTACTTTGTTAAAAAAGTATCTTTACCAGAGTATTCATACCATCCTGGTAATTTTATACCCGGCTGTCCATCAAAAGCTAGATAGCTCCAATGTGCATTCTTTGTGTAAATCAGTTCATTCACCTGCCCAAAAAACAGCGTAGGAAAGCCAAAAAGAAAACAGAAGCAGACCGCATTCAACATTTTCATAAAGCAAATATATGGAAATAAGTGTCCCCCCCTCAATGGTAAATCTTACATGTTTGAATCGTAAATCTCCCCTCCTACTTCCCAACTCTCCGCCATTCCTCAAACTCGTACAACAGTACCGTTTCGGCTTCTTGGGGCTTTCCGCCGCTGCTTTTTCCCCAGTCCATTTTTCGCAACGTGATGCGGCTGTCACTGGTCCACTTGCCGGTGCCGTAACCTTCCAAGGCTTTGGGTTCGCTTTTATATTCTTGCCGCCAGGCTTTACCGCTGCGTTTCCACACTGTGGCTATCTCGGGGCTGAAGGGGCTGTGCTGGCTTCCACTCACACAAAGTATGCGGTTCATGCTTGGTGAAAATTGAGGCAATCCATCGAAGCCTTTCTGCTCGCCATTGGCCAAATCAATTAACAGAAACGTATTGCCATCTCGTGCAATACGCAGCACGGTAGCATATTTATTTTTATGGCTTTTTATAAAAATATAGGTGCGTGAAGTGTCCACCGCTTGGCTATCGGGGTTATATAGTTCGTTGGCGAATGCCAGTTTTTTACCACTCAGCAATTTGATATAAAGCACAGCACCTTTACGTGAAGCAATGTTGGCTGCTGGCTTTATCCAACCAGCTTCTTTGGGCAGAAGGCAGGCTTTGTAGCCGCTCTCACCTTGGCTGGCACAAGTAGTATCGGTTTGGGCAGAAAGGAGGGTCGGTAGCAGGAGGAAAAGGAAGGTTAGCAATTGGAGATTGCTTCGGGCTTCCACAACCTTGGTATGAGCGGGCTTTCTGCTAAGCCCTCGCAATGACGGTAGAAATATCTTTAACATGATAACAAAATTAACCCATCCAATTGCCCGGCATGGCTTTTCTTCGCAGCACGAAAATCAACAATGGTTGATAAGCCCAACATAAAATGGATTTTTTACCCAAAGAAATAGCCGAATACACGGAGCGGTTCACCGAAGCGGAAAGCCCACTACTGGCTCAGCTTGACCGATACACCTACAGCAGCGTGATGTATCCGCGTATGCTCAGCGGCCACCTGCAAGGACGGGTGTTGAGTATGCTCAGCCACCTGTTGCGGCCTAAATTTATTTTGGAAATTGGTACCTACACAGGCTACTCTGCTCTGTGCCTTGCCGAAGGACTTGCCGACGGCGGGAAATTGTATACCATTGACATCAACGAAGAGCTAAGCCCTACCGTAAAAAAATATGTGAAAGAAGCCGGAATGGAAGACAGCATTGTGCCGCTCGTTGGTGATGCCCGAAATATTATTCCAACCCTTGACCATGTGTGGGACATGGTGTTCATAGATGCCGACAAAGAGAATTATGCCAACTACTACGACTTGGTGATTGACCGCATGAGGCAGGGTGGCATCATCGTGGCCGACAACGTGCTGTGGAGCGGAAAGGTGATTGATAAAAAAGCCCTCGCCAACGACAAAGACACCCAAGGCATACATTTGTACAATCAAAAAATATTGAACGACCCAAGAGTAGAAAATGTACTCCTGCCTGTGCGTGATGGACTGATGTTAGCAAGAGTAAAGTAAATTCGATGATTAGTTAGCAAAATGTCCTGTCACTCTGAGCAGTCATTGCCGAAATGCAACCTCGAAGAGCCAAACAACATTCGTACTTCAAAATGTCCATTCTTACCCATCAACAAATAGATCAAAAGCTTACCCGGCTTGCCTGGCAGATATATGAACAAAATATAGACGCCGACAGTATTGTGTTGGCTGGCATTGCCGATATGGGTTATGTACTTGCAGAGCTGTTGGCCAATAACCTGCGTGACATTTCACCCCTAAAAGTAGAACTGCTGAAAGTGGAGTTGGACAAAAAAAATCCTAATGAAGACGCCACCATCGTATATGGCAAGGCTGCCGAAAATCAAGCCGTAGTGTTGGTAGATGATGTGTTGAACTCCGGAAGAACTTTGGCGTATGCAGCATTGCCTTTCCTCAAACGCAATTGCCGACCAATTCAAATATGTGTATTAGTCAATCGCAACCACCGCTCTTTTCCTGTGTCGGCTGATTTTGTTGGGCTATCGTTGGCCACTACCCTGCAAGAGCATGTGGAAGTAAGCTATACCGATGGTGAGTTTGAAGCGGTGTTGAGATAGGGACTATTTTTTAATCTCCAAATTTTCAATCTTTTCATATAGTTTCGTGTAAAACGCATTCTGATTATTTCGACTCTCATATCCTGATAAAATAAACGGTGGAAAAGAGTTTACATAGAACAAGTTGAACCAAAATATGGTTTTCCCTAAAGAATCCTGAAGGCTATAAGAACTCTTAATGTCAAAAGCACCCTTACTGTCTTTACCATGCACTCCAACCCCATTAACCCCTAAACCAATTGAGCTATTGTATTCCTGCTTTGAACATAGATTTAGATACTTTTTTAACGAATCCATTTCAGCAAATACTTTTTCCTTTCCCATTTCCTTTTCAACGTAAGAAAACATCTTAAGACATGCTTCAAAATGACCAAGCTTCAATGCTCTCACCAAAGAGTCCTGTGCTTGGTTTGCTTCTATCACAAACTTCATTAGACCTGCTGTGTCATTCTCCTGAGCAAACGCTCCTTTAATATTCATTAAGAGAATAAAAGCAGTAAGAAGAATTACATTTCTCGTCAATTTCTAAAACCAAGTCATCCAAGCTCCGGTCAGGAGCATGTTCAATACCGCCAATGGTATCAATACCTTCCAGCCAAGGTGCATCAGTTGGTCGTAGCGGAAGCGGGGCAGTGTCCAACGCACCCACATGTAGAAGAAGATGAAGAACAGGATTTTGAGAAAGAGAACCGCTGTTCCAGCCAATGCTTGCCAGTTGCCGGGCAAATAATGCAGACCTGGGAAATTGTAACCACCAAAATAGATGGTAGCTATCAGTGTACTGCTGATGAACATATTTACATACTCAGCAAACAGGAAAAAGCCCAGCTTCATGCTAGTGTATTCGGTATGGTAGCCGCCAATCAGTTCGCTTTCGCACTCAGGCAAGTCGAATGGGGCACGGTTGGTTTCGGCAAAGGCACAGGTAAGGAAAATGAGGAAGCCCAGCGGCTGCAAAAACACATTCCAATGAAAACCTTCAATGCCCATCAAACTGCCACTTTGTTGTGCCGCAATATCTTTCAAGCTCAGGCTTCCGCTCATCATCACAATGGCTATCAAACTTAGCCCCATGGCCAGTTCGTAGCTTATCATTTGGCTGCTAGCACGTATGGCTCCCATCAACGAGTATTTGTTGTTACTGCTCCACCCGCCTATCATGATTCCATAAACGCCTATGCTCACAAAGCCCATAATATATAATACGCCAATATTTACATCGGCTACTTGCAGGCTGATGGTGCGGCCAAACAGGTGCAGTTCAGTTCCCCAGGGAATCACAGCACTCGTCATCAGAGCGGTGAACATGGCTATGCCGGGCCCAAGGATGAACAACCATTTCTCCGATGAGTTTGGGATAAAGTCTTCCTTAAAAAACATTTTGCCCCCATCGGCCAAGGGTTGCAATATACCAAACGGCCCTGCACGGTCAGGCCCCACGCGGTCTTGCAGGAATGCCGCCACCTTGCGTTCCATGTAAGTTTCGTACATTGCAATGAACAGCGTTAGACTGAACAAAATGATAATTAATATTGCTTTTTCTAAGATGAAGAACCAATCCATGAGGGGTTATTTTTGAGGGACAAAGATAGAAGTGAAACCATTCACGCCCTTGCCGCTTTCACAGCGGGATAAACAGATGTGGCAAGACCTACCACCAAAGCAGTAATAGCCACCACCACAAAGTCAAACGGGTTGATGGCCACAGGATAACTGTCAATTACCAAGGTTTCAGCTTGGCCAATCTTGATGAAGCCATAGGTCATTTGCAACCAGCATAACAAGAAGCCCAACCCCAGCCCAAACACTGTGCCCACAATGGTGATCATTAGACCTTCGTTCAGAAAAATGCGGCGGATGAGTTTTCGGGATGCTCCCATCGAAACGAGGGTGATGATGTCTTCCCGTTTTTCCAAAACCAACATAATGAGTGAAGCCACCATATTGAATGAAGCCACCAGCAATATCAGGCAAAGAATAATATAACTAACCTGCTTCTCGCTTTTCATTATTCTATTCAAAAGCGAATGTTGTTCAGAGCGATCTTTGATGGTATAATCTTTACCCAAAATTTTCGCAAGTCTCGCCTTCGTTTCTCCTTTATCTGCATTTGATTTTAGTTGAATTTCCAAGCTACTCAGCTTGCTTTTGTCCTTCAATAATGTTTGTGCAAATGCCAAGGGAACGATTAGATTTTTACCGTCAATTTCCTGTTGAATAGCAAACTCATGCGTCGGGAATATTTCTTCTGTGGCAAACGCTCCTTCGGGGTTTAGCACACTTACTTCTCCTGCATCGGGCATGAAAACTGTGAACGGTTCCATACCTCCAAAATCTACATCTAACTTATTGCCTAACCCTCTGCCTACAATTGCAAACTCAGGCGTTTTCCAAGGCAAAGCATCTCCCATCGAAATGGTAGATGAAATATTTGAAACAGTGAAGTAGTTATTGTCCACCCCTTTCATGGTGGCGATAGTTTGGCTTTGTCCGTAGCGAATGAGGGCGTTTTCTTCCAGCACCCGGCTGATGCTTTTTACACCTTCACAATATTTCAATTTAGATAATTGGCCATCGTTCAACAAGAAAAATTTCCCTATGGTCGGTTGCACTTTCAGGTCGGGATCATAGCTTTTATAAAGCGAATTTACAACTGTATCAAATCCATTGAAAACAGAAAGAACAATGATCAAGGCCATAGTGCCGAAAGCGAAGCCAGCAACAGAAATAAGGCTAATAACATTGACCGCACTGCGGGTGTGTTTTGAGAAAAAATAGCGGCGGGCAAAAAATAGCGGCAGCATGTTGGCTGGCTTATTTCCAGGCTTTCACTATCAGGCCGGTACCAGTGCTGTGGCTCATGTTGGCGTCCATCCAGTTAAGCAAAAAGCAGACAGGATAGAACAACAAATACCAGAACGGAAGTACAATGTAGAGTAGCTTACTGCGGTTCAGCATCAGTATAGGATATTTCATAGAAAAACGCCAAGCGATTTTGCCAGGAGTACCGTAGCTATAGCGGGCTTCTGTCTTGGAGAATCCTGCTGTTTTCAGTTTTTCCTGTATCTCCAAAATGGGGTATCCGTCACGCACATGTTCGCTAATAAAAGATTCATCGGCATCACCTTGCACATCACTACCACCTTGGTCGCTTGGGGTGCTAATCAGCACCATACCGCCGGGTCGCAGGTTGGCATTCATGTGCCTGAATACTTCCACGTCTTCGAGTATATGTTCCATCACATCCACACAAACCACCAAGTCGTAGCAGTTGGGCTTCGGAAAATTGGTAAGGTCGCACTCTTCAAAGGCCACATTGTTTAGCCCACATTTCTTAAAAAATGCATTGCAGTCTGCTAGGTAATCGGCCTTCACATCCACTGCATTTATTTTCAGTTGGCTATATTTTCTTGCCATCCAAAAAGAGTATTGGCCAAACCCACTGCCAGCATCGAGCACATCAACCTTTGTTGGATTCTTAGCGAAGAATTTTCGCAGCTCCTTATGGATATGCCAAGTGCGAAGCAAAAGCAAATCAAGAAAGCTGTAAAATAGTTTGCGGGTGGCTAGGCTCTTGTTGAACCAGCCGCCAACTTTGTCTTTTATAGGGTCGTAGTGCATGTGTTATCTAGCGATTTGGAGATTTGGAGATGCGATGATTTGGAGATTTCCGAAATTTGAAATGTATTTTCCATCTTCAAATTTTCAAATCAACGAACCTTCAAATCAACTATCTTTTTTCTTCAGATCATCAAACAGTTTGTCCATTTTTAGGGCATGGTCTAGGGTCTCATCTGGGAAGAACTGTAGTTCCGGAATCTTGCGTACATCGTTGCGGATTCGATATGCCAGTTCTTGCCGCAGTTCCCTGTTGTGGTAGTTCACCAAGTCCATCAGGTAGGTGCGTTTGGTACTATTCAAAAATCCAAGATACACTTTCGCATAACACAGGTCGGGAGATATGGTGACATCGTTCACCATCACCATCTCGCCCTCAAATAGACGGTGGGTGTTGCGGTTGAAAATGTCGGCCAAATCACGCTGCATCTGCTTCTGAAATTTTTCTTGCCTTACGCTTGCCATGCAGCAAAGGTAAGGAGGTGGGGTGAAATGGGTAGGAGCCCCTGATCGTATGAATTTGAAAGCTATAAGATCCGAATTGACCAGTACTGTTAGATTAGACTTCCTTCCAAAATTGGAAAACTACATCGATAAATAGTTTTAGATAAATAAGCTTGACTTAGTCGAAGTATCGAGTTTTTTACTAGCATTGCGTTTCTATGCGATAAATCTAATTCTATTGCATCTTAAATTTACACTGTTTCTGAGTGGTTTGCTCTTACTATTCAATTTAGTAAAGTGGTCTTTTCTTTAGTAAGTTTGTTCAAAAAAAAATCCCCGACCGAGGCCAAGGATTTTCTGAGATTCTGATTCTGTTTTACTTACCTGTATATTTCACTGTTAACGTAGCAGTACCAAGGGTTTTGTTTGCTATCTCCTTTATCACCTGAGCTTTGGTAGCCTGAAGTTTTAAGTTGCACCTTGCACTCAATGCATACAGCGTAAACTTGTAGTTATTGGTTACAGTAGTAGCTGGGCAAGGAGTACCATATTGTACTCCATTATTGTCGTTGGTGCCAATCAGGGTGCTGTCGTCAGGAATTGGATAGCTGAGGTTGATTCCTTTATCTATCTTGTTAGTGGTACTAAGTAAATTGAAAAGTACCCAGTGGCAAAACTTGCTATTAGTGGGCACATAGTCAAAGTCAATATTGTCCATCAGCAGGGCATAATACTTCGTGCCCGCAGGTGCATTGCTCCAGCTAAGTGGCGGAAATACCTTGAATGAAGTGTCACAAGTGAAAGCTCGTGGCATGAAGCCACCCTGAACCATGGCAGAGCTAGCGAGTGTGAACACATTGGTGCCATTACCATTACCATTGCCATTACCATTGCCATTGGGGTCTGGGGTTTTCTTTTTGCAAGCAGCAATGTCAAGCAGCAATACTGCGGCTATGACTGATAAGAGGAAGATACG